>NZ_JAVDVH010000013.1:0-85381 GCF_031456775.1 Acinetobacter sp. 3657
GATGCCTTGGGATTACTTACGATTGGGGATAATGATCTCGTTGATGGTGGAGGCAATAAAATCCCAAATGGTATTAACTCATTAAGTGGATATATTAAAACAGCAGCAACGACTGGACATGTGATGACGACACCAAGTACATTTGGTAAAGCCAGTGACCAAATTTTAAAGGGATTAGTACAGGCAGAAATAGCACTTTGCGCTGAGGGATGTGGTCAAGAACCATACAATGGATTTGTGAGTTTACCCAATCATTCCAATACCACGGGTCTAAGTATTCCATCTTTAAGAGCAGACTTTGCAGTGCCAGCAGCAGTGATTAGTGGTCAGCGTATGAAATCCGCAACGATTCGCAATGTAAATACCACAAGAATTGATGATATTGTGGTTACAACAGGCTCAGGTCGTATTCAGTTGGGGTTAAATACTCCAGTTAAGGTAGCATGTGTGTTGGGTGCATGTGTAGCATCCGTTTCTGAGCTATATATTCAAATGAATACAAGAATTCAAAATTTAAGTGCCAATATTACATTTGAGGAAAACTTAGGATATCTACATAACCTACCGATTAGTGGCGGTGGTTTTTATTTAGGCCTACAAAGACAAGCACTAAAATGGCCTGGAGCAGAGGATTTAGATATCGCTCAGCCTGGATGGTGGATGTCGTTTCAAAATCCAGTTGAATTGGGTTACTTAGAAGCACCAGCAGGAAAGACCGTAGACATTAGTTCAGTCTACCCACAGGTTGCGAATTCAATTGCCGCCTTTTTGAGTCGTGGTGAGAATGCAACAATGGTTAACAGTGTTGAGGGTCTTACAGCATTATTTAACGGTGGAATAAATAAGACGATACCTAATATTGACCTTGCTGGACGAACAGCATTTGTTAATTTGCAAGATGTACCATTAGGCAATGTGCAAAATGTCACATCAAACTGCTATGGAACTTTGAAGTTTTGTTAAATTAAAGCTTTACCAAGCGCATTATGATTTAATCGAATTTAATGCGCTTGAGAACTTTGTTGTACAACGATTAAAAAGAAAAAATTTATAGATTATTCACTTGATTTCAACGGTATCTTGTACTCAAATCATCTCACATTAATCTAATGGAATGCATTTGAGTTTCAACTAAACTTTTGACACGATCATCTTCTCCATATTGCCGATCCACAAATTTCATTGTTCTCAATACTTTATTGCACTTTAGTGTATATATTTATTTTTGTTGATAAAATCAAAGCATATACTTATTGATTCTCAATCACTAAATTTGTTAATAGTTGAGAAGGAATTGAAGCATTAATTAGTGGAGGATTACAAAGATAACATTAAATATTAACCTTGCTGCACGAACAGTACATGCTCATCTTGCTAAATGTCAGATCAAACCACTATGGAACTTTGAAGTTCTATTAACAAATAATAGATATTAAATGCTATTTTGGTGGAATCTAAATCTGTCATTATTTTTGAGATCTTAAAATTAGCGCTGGATAAAATAGCATTTTTACGAGCGTATCTTGCTTTGCAAATTTGCGTGTTAAAAAATCATAATGGTTGTTATGAATTATTAAAAGTTTGTTATCATTTAGACGCTTTATTAAAAAAATGACTCATAGTTAGTGACTCTTTGCAGGGATAGCAATGTTAAATTTACGTGGAATGAAAAGAGTTTGTATCGTAGGTGGTGGCACAGCTGGTTGGTTTGCTGCATTAAGGCTAAGACAAATTTTTAGCGAATCAGTTGAAGTTGTTGTTATTTCTGCTCCTGAAATTCCTATTGTAGGTGTTGGAGAGGGCGGGGTGATCAATCTTCTCGATCTATTGCATAAATTACAAATCGATCTCCCAGCCTTTATCCAACATACAGGTTCGACGTTAAAACTTGGTTTCCGTTATGAACAATGGAACACAGGGAAAAAGGATGATAATTTCTATCATCTATTTGCTGATACTTCTTCCAAAGAAATGTGGGAAGATAATGGTTTTTATCCTTTTTTATCTTTACTATTAAACAATCAGATTGATATTAATTGTTATATGAAGGCCTTAGAGCTTTCAGAACGTCGAGCTGATACTGGAGAAGTGTTACGATTATTAATGGCAGGAGACAGTAATTTTGCTGCCTCTTTGCACTTTGATACTTTTAGAGTTGGTAAGTATCTTAAAAGTATAGCTTTATCTAGAGGGATTACACATATTGAAGAAAAGGTGCAAGACTTTAATTTGCATCCAGAAACAGGGCATGTAAGCTCAATCCAGTTAGCTGAGCGTGAAGTTGATTGTAATTTTGTGATCGATGCTTCTGGTTTTTCAAGAATCTTAATAGGGAAAAAATATAATATAAAATGGAAATCTTTTTCTGACTCGTTAATTATGAATCGTGCTTTACCATTTCATCTCCCACATGAGGGGGAAATCGAATTAGTAACGCGAGCAACAGCATTAAGTTCGGGATGGGTATGGCAAATACCTTTACAAGAAAGAATAGGTGCAGGCTATGTTTTTAATGATCAATTTTTATCTGATGATCAAGCCTTGGGTGAAGTTGAAAGTTGGTTAGGTAAAGAAATAAATCCTGCAAATATAATTAAATTTGAGGCGGGATACTTTGAAAAAGTTTGGGTAAATAATGTAGTCGCAATAGGTCTTGCTTCTGGTTTTGTAGAGCCATTAGAAGCTACGTCTATTGGACAAATGATTACACAGCTAGAAACCCTTGCGAATTTTATTGTGCATAGTCATGGCGTGATATCAAAGCAAACTATCGATTATTTTAATCACCAAAACGGTCAGTATTGGAATGGTTTGGGGGATTTCATTCGTATGCATTATGATACGGATAGAGCAGATACACCATTTTGGAAAAATATGAAGCAGGTGCCCATGTCATCTGCTTATCAGGAATTAAGAGAATGTTGGCAACACCGTACACCACGTCTTATTGATTTTTCCAGCTATAGTATGAGTGGTACTCTAATGTTCGGTGTACCAAACTGGCTTGCTGTAGGCGTCGGGGTTGGGTTAATTAAACCGGAAGTGACAGCGGCAGAATTAGTTACACTCCCAGATGATAAAAAACAAACATTAGCAAAAAATTTACACGAATTAAAGGTGAAATCAGATAGTAAGTGATCTGGCTGTCGGGGAAAAGTTGAGATTCTTAAAATCTATGCTATTCTGATGGTCAGTTTCTAAACACTTGTCTTAAGGATTAGGGCAATGCAAAAAAATAAAAAGATTGGATGTGTATCATTGTTGTTATGCAGTCCTTTTGCAATGGCAATGCAACCAATGGATGATGAAAGCCTTGCTTTAACAACAGGGCAAGATGGCATCACAGTTGGTGTTAAATTAGATCAGGTCGAATTCAAACAAACAGCTTTTATTGATAGTGACGGTTTATCTTATACAGGATATAACTCGCCAACGCATACAAATAAAGCTGGTTTAGTTTTGGCTGGTAATAACACGACAGGTTCTACAGTTGGAGTCCAATTTTTAAGGTCTGGATCAACCTCACCAACTTTTAATTTAGTCATGGATACTGATGCTGGTACACCTGCATCGGGTGGTGCTTTTGCAAATATTGCCTTTAGTTTTGGTGCTGATGTCTCAGGTCTTCGTATTTTACCATTCTCTGTGTATATGGCTGGCGCAAACTCACTATCAACAGCTAGTGGTACGACATATACTGCAAACTCTATTTTCAGTACGGGTACTACAGCCAAAGCCGGTGTTAAAGAGTTGTTAAGAGCAGGAACGATAGATGTTGCTTTTGCAGCGAATAAACCGACTATGAATATACAACTTGGTGCATCGCCTCAAGGGCATATGATCATGTTTGGCGGCGCTATAGATTCGATCTGTGGGGTTGGGAATGGTTGTAATATTATGCTGGTTTCTGATTATTTAACGTCAGGGGATCCAAGTACAGCGCCTGTAGGTGCAAGTTTTAATTTCCAATTTAAAGGTCATACTCACACTGTTCGAAATACAAGTGGAGTGATCATCAGCCAAACTTATACACCGTTTTCTCTAAATGGGTTTTATGCTGGTGTTGAATCTGGTGGTCTAGTTTTTGGGAATGATGGAATCTCAAGTCAGTTTGATCTTGGACTGAATAATATTCTATTGGGTACTGCGGGTGCTGCGAGTGGTGGTACTAATCCCCCAGTGTTTAATCACTTATCTAATGGCTCTATGGGGAACGTTGGTATAGTTGGTGCTTCAGTAACAAATCTAAAAATGAATATTAAGGGTATGTAAGTTTGGTTCTATGCGATATAAAAAGGATAGTTTTATAAAAGACTATCCTTTTTATTTGTGGCATGAAGCGCATCAACAATCAGCTCAAGTTGTTTCATTCGCTTCACTTGCCCCCAAAGTTCCTGTGCTTCGGGATAGGCTTTGCTCATCATGCCTAACCATTGCTTATAACGCCCGATCATGCCAATTTCAGTTTTATATTGACCACTTAAAAAGCGTTGTTGCAGTTCAACTAAGTCCTGCCAAGAAAGAAGTGCGTGATCAAGGTCTTGACGAATACACAAGGTGATATCAGGTGTAGTGACAGCAGCACGACCAATCATGATGTCTTGACAGTGTGATTGTTGTAAGCAAGCTTTGGCATCAGCATTGTTCCAAATTTCACCATTGGCAATGACATTAATTTTTAAAGCTTCTGTAATCGGCTGAATTTTTTCCCAATAGGCTGGCGGGGTATAACCATCTGCTTTGGTTCGAGCATGTACGGTTAACCAACTCGCACCTGCATCTTCGATGGCATGAGCATTATCTAAAGTGTGGTTTTCATCTAGATAGCCCAAGCGCATCTTGGCTGAGACAGGAATGTGTGCAGGGACCGCATCTCGAACGGCTTTGACTAAGAGATGGACCGTCTCAGGTTCATCGAGTAGCACCGAGCCACCACGATGGCGGTTCACGGTTTTTGCAGGACAGCCAAAATTTAGATCAATCGCTGGTGCGCCTAGCTCGACCGCTTTTGCTGCATTGGCGGCGAGCATGTCTGGGTTATTCCCTAGAAACTGTACATGGACGGGTGTCCCTGCTGCTGTTTTACCATCATTTTTAAGTTCGGGACAGAAACTATAATAAATATGATCAGGGAGAATAGTATCAGTAATACGAATAAACTCAGTGACACACCAATCAAAACTGCCGACATGAGTGAGGACATCACGCATGATTGGATCAGTTAGACCTTCCATTGGGGCGAGCACAAGTTTCACGATGGTTACCTAGTAAAGCGAAAACAGCGTTATACGCATTTTAAGATTGGCTGTCTAGTCTTTATTAAAACCGTAAAATTAACGCCCTAAAAGCATTTCTAAAACAAACTTGCTACCGATAAAGCCAATGGCTAACAAAATGAAAGCAGTCACCGTAAAACGAATGGCTTTGAGTCCACGCCAACCAAATTTGTAACGACCGATCAGCAGCGCACCATATAAAAACCACGAGATAATACTAAATGCTGTTTTATGTGCGAGGTGTTGGGCAAAGAAATTATCAATGGTGAAAAAACCAAAGATTAGCGCAGCCGTCAATAAACCAAAACCTGTAATAATCAAATCAAAAAGTAATGATTCCATTACTTGGAATGGGGGGAGTAAATTGACCCAAATTCTTTTTTTCTGTTTCTTTTTGAGTTCTCGGTCTTGGAACCAAAGTAATACGGCTTGTATGGTCGCCATCAAGAGTACGGCATAGGCAGATAAAGACAGGATGATGTGTAGATCTAAGCCAAAGCTATGCAGTTCAATAAATTGATTTGGTTGGCTATAGGCATAACCCAAGATCAGACCAACCGCTGCGACAGGCGTACCTATCAGATTTAATGGCAAAATCGGACGAATCAGGCTCAGGATCAAACTCAGCGCCAGCATCAACCCCGAAGTAAAAGAAATGAGGTTAAATACATCATAATTTATCCCCATTGGTGTCATCATGTCTTGGTAGAGGACAGCACTGTGAAGTAGTACTCCTAAACCCACCATCAGACCATAACACCAAAGATTTGGTGTACGTTTTGACATTAGACGAATAAACAAATACCAAAACGAACTGGTATAAGCAATAAGTGCCAAAATTGTGTAAACCAAGGGGAGACTAATCATGTCAAACCTTTTTTAGGAGGATGAATAATATTCACCATTAAGATATAAATTCGCTGCGAACTACAGTATCCTATAGCATCTTATGCATAAATTTTCTATTTTAAGAAAGATTTTTTTGCAACTAGCCATTTTAAGCGGATTTCGCAATGTTTGATACCTTAACAGAACGACTCACACAGAGTTTAAGAAATGTTACTGGCTCAGGGCAGCTGACCGAAGACAATATTAAAGATACCTTACGTGAAGTACGTATGGCACTTCTTGAAGCCGATGTGGCGTTACCTGTAACACGTGAATTTATCGCGAAGGTAAAGGAAGAAGCGCTCGGTCAAGAAGTCATGACGCAGCTTTCTCCTGGTCAGGCATTTGTAAAAATTGTCTATGATGAACTCACCAAAATGATGGGTGAGGAAAATGCAACATTAGATTTAAGTGCAAAACCACCTGTCGTGGTATTGCTTGCTGGTTTGCAAGGTGCGGGTAAAACCACCACTGCAGCAAAATTAGCGCGCTTCTTAAAAGAACGTCAAAAGAAAAAAGTAATGACGGTTTCTGCCGATGTCTATCGTCCAGCGGCTATTAAACAGTTAGAAACTGTATCCAATGAAGTGGGTGTCGGTTTTATTCCGTCACATGCGTCTGAAAGACCAATTGATATTGTCAATCGTGCGATTGAACAAGCCAAAATTCAGTTCGCTGATGTACTGATTGTCGATACCGCTGGTCGTCTGCATGTCGATGAAGACATGATGGATGAGATTAAAGAGTTACATGCTGCGGTTAAGCCTACTGAGACTTTATTCGTTGTTGATGCGATGACGGGTCAGGATGCTGCCAATACAGCAAAAGCTTTCAATGACGCTTTGGCATTGACCGGTGTGATTCTCACCAAGACTGATGGTGATGCGCGTGGTGGTGCAGCACTTTCAGTACGTGCGATCACAGGCAAGCCAATCAAGTTCTTAGGTATCGGTGAAAAGCTCGATGCACTTGAGCCATTCCATCCTGATCGCGTTGCGCAACGTATCTTGGGTATGGGAGATGTCCTTTCTTTAGTCGAAGAAGTTGAACGTAAAATCGACAAAGAAAAAGCCGAAAAAATGGCGAAAAAATTGCAAAAGGGCGGAACCTTCAATTTTGAAGATATGCTGATGCAATTTGAACAAATGAGCAAAATGGGCGGCATGATGGGCTTCTTGGACAAGTTGCCTGGCATGAGCAATTCTGGCATTCAAGATGCGATCGAAAAAGCGAATCCAGAAAAGCAAGTCAAGCGCATGGAAGCCATCATTCAATCAATGACCATTAAAGAACGCCGTAATCCTGATCTTATGAATCCGAGTCGTAAGAAACGTATTGCAGCAGGTTGTGGGATGGATGTGGCTGAAGTCAATAAGCTGATCAAGCAACAAACCCAAATGGCGAAAATGATGAAGAAGTTTGCCAATCCATCGGGTATGAGCAAAATGTTGAAATCGTTTGGCAATATGCAAAAACAATTTGGCGGTGGTGGTGGCGGTATGGGACCATTATTTGGAAATAATGATTCCAAGAAATAACCGAGCTACATCTGGAAAAAAGGCGCAATCTGCGCCTTTTTTTATTGAGTTTGAATGGCTATGATCTGTATAAAATTGATACAAAATATCAATATCTAATCAAAGATTAAAAGAAGAAAATTAGCTTTAAATCTATGTTTTATATTGAAAATAGTGTTAACTATGTCTCATAATTTAGTCAATACGATTTATATCACACATTGTGTGAATGCTGACCCTGAACAACATTGGTATCTATGGCTAGAACAACAGCTAAAACAAATGAGTGTCACCGTTGAACGCGTTTTTTTGGCAGATGCAAGTCATCCAGATAGCGAAATTTGGCACACATGTTTAGAGGCGCAGTTAAAAAAGTTAAATGAGCACAGTATTGTGGTTGCTCATGGGCTTTCCTGCGTGGCTGTTGCTCGGTTTCTTACAAAGAAGCTGCAACAAAAAACCATAAAAGCGGGGGTATTTATCGCACCTTTTCATGAGCCGTTATCACAGCATCCTGAGTTGGATCTATTTATTGGTCACTCATCTTTTGATAGTGGAATATTGAGGCAAAATATACAGCGTCGTGTGGTGTTATTTTCTAGCAATGACCCTATTGTACCTGTTCCATTTAGTTTTAAATTTTCACATATGCTAAATGCCCAATTGATCGAAGTGAATCAGGCTGGGCACTTTTGTGCAGAAGATGGTTATATTGAATTTTCACAATTATTACAGATCCTTCAAACTTTAGTGAAAGCTGAATTGAGCTGAACATAGGTTTTCAATCCTTTCAGCAATAAATCTGATTCAACTTGCGGTTGATAGTGATTCAAGAACTTGGCAAATAAATGTGCATCACCGCCTGTTAAGATCAGATTCTTCGGTGACTGCTGCATGATTTGCTCAATACTACTGATCAGCCCCAGTAAAATCCCATGATGAACTGCATCAACAGTATTATGACCGGGTTTTAAATTATCAAAGGCGGAATCAGGAATTTTAATGCCTTTGGTATTTTGAATAAGTGCATCGCGCTGCAGATATAAATTTGGCAGGATATAGCCACCTAAATGTTGTAAATCTCTCACGAGGTCAATTGTGAGCGCGGTGCCGCAACCGATGACACAAAAGCTTTCATTCGGCTTTGCCACTGCCAAGACTTGTAGCCAACGATCAATCCCGAGTTGGCTAGGGTCATCATAGCCACATGTTAAACCTGCATATTCGGCATGAACTTTAGCAAAAATGATCGGGATATTTAGAATATCGAGGATGATTTGGATACGCTGATTATTTTCAGTATCCAGCACTGAGGAAATACCCACCCGACTCAAATTTTGATAGCGGAAGTGCTGAATCAAACCTAATAATAAATCAGCAGGAGACTGTAGATGTAACTCGGCAGCGTGTTCAATCACCTGATCTTGTTCTGTGATCCAGTATTTTAAGCGGGTGTTACCAATATCGAGCCATAAGCTTTTCATAGGACGGTGATTTCCTCAAACGGACGCAAGTCGTAAACGACCTTGATAGAAGTGCTGTAGTTGATTCGTTTGGATCATGACCGCACCATCATTTGAAATCCCTTGAAAGATGCCCTGAACTTTGCCTTGAGCATGTTCAAATTCAACCTGTTGATTGAGCCAGATCGCGTGATGATTAAAGCGGTCTGCCAAATTATAACAACCATGTTCAAACCACCGAGAGGCTTGTTGAATCGCCGTGTACAACTCAGCGATCAAACTTAAGCGATCAATCTGCTCTAAACCTAGCATTTGCAAAGAGGTAATCGGTTGATCTGCACTTTCAATCGCTGGGGTATTTAAATTGATTCCTACACCCACAATGGCTTGATTAGCTGAGAGCGGCTCAACCAAAATCCCGCCCCATTTACCTTGTGGGCTATATAGATCATTTGGCCATTTAACTTGTAAGTTTAAATCTTGCAGGCTTGGCATCTGTAAAATATTCAGGGCAACTTCCAGTGCAAGGCGGCCATCTAATGCTGTTTTGCTTTGAATCAGTGTGCTTAAATAAACGTTGCCTTCAGGAGACACCCATTGTCGTTGGTGTTGACCACGGCCTTGTGTTTGTTGTGCACTGCATACCAATCCTGTTGTAATGCCTTTTTGCGCAATTTCACGCATATCATCATTGGTTGATGTCGTGGTCGTTTTGAGTAAAACCACTTCAGGATATTGATTTTTTGCGTTCAATAATTGCTGTAGCTGGCGGGTTGCGAAATCATCCATCGTTTTAAAAGTAGAGTGGTCATGTATTTATGGAGTTAATCATATATTTGTTGATTGGTGCAATCGCAGGATTTACTGCAGGCCTATTTGGCGTAGGCGGTGGTTTAATTATTGTACCAATTTTATATATTGTCTTTACTCAAATGAATTATGACCCGAATGTCATTATGCATATTGCGATTGGTACTTCCTTGGCAACGATCATTGTGACGTCGATCAGCTCAGTGATGGCACATCATCGACAAGGTGCGGTACTTTGGTCTGTATTTCGAAATTTGGCGCCAGGGTTGGTTCTAGGCTCATTTCTAGGTGCAGGGATAGCTGATCTGATGTCAGGACAACATTTGCAATTGGTGATCGGTGTATTTGCAATTTGGATGGCATATAAGATGTTCAAAGGGGCTTATGCTGTGGTCAATTCCAGTCGACATTTACCTTCAGCACCGGTCCAATTTGCTGCTGGTGGTGGTATCGGTGTTGCCTCGGCGATTTTTGGGATTGGTGGGGGAAGTTTAACCGTTCCATTTTTAAATCGATATGGCGTGGTGATGCAAAAAGCGGTTGCCACATCAGCAGCTTGTGGTTTGCCGATCGCAGCGGCAGGAGCAGTTGGCTTTATGTGGTTTGGCGCCAAAGAACAAATCAATGTGCCAAATACTATTGGCTATGTGCATATTTATGCTTTTCTCGGCATTAGTGTGATGAGCTTTATCACAGCAAAAGTAGGCGCAAAAGTGGCACATCGTTTATCACCTGCGATGCTGAAAAAATGTTTCGCTGGTTTATTGGTCACCGTGGGTTGTTATTTTGTCTATAAAGGACTGATGTAAGCTTGCGCGTTGAATGTTGAATAGATCTCCATCGCGGCAAGCATGTTTCGATGGTCATCGGGTTGAGATTGGTCTGCGGATTGCCCGATTTCAAATCAGACTTTTTAAAAGTGTTTTTATTCATTAAATTTTAATTTTATGTGATTTTAATCAATAAAAAATTGGTCATATTTTATCTTTCGGATGTGCGGTCAAATGCGATAAAAAAATGTAAATATCTGATATTAAAAATAGAAAATCTTGGGTTTTTATTAAAATTGAGTGCTTTAACCTAGTTTTTAGTGCGATTGGCTTAAAAAGCAATGAAATTGTCTGACAATGATATAGAATTTATACACTAAGATCAGTTAAAACAAAAAAGCACAACCAGTATCGGAAAATGCGTATAACAAAGATAGCGAGGGACTCATGAATCTCGAAGAGGCTGATAGTCTTTCTGAACAGATTGCAAAATATATTAGTGAACAAATCATTAGCGGTGAGCTGGTTGAGGGCGAACGTATTCAAGAATTACGCATCGCTAAAGAATTAGATGTTAGTCGTGGCTCTGTCCGTGAAGCGTTGTTATTACTTGAACGAACCTATTTGATCGAAATTTTTCCGCGTCGAGGGGCGATTGTTTCTGAAATGTCTGCTCAACAGGTCAAGGCATTATTTGATACCAATGTGATGGTACTTGGGCATATCGTGCAACGCATCAGTGAAACTTGGCGTGTCAATGAAGCAGAGCAATTACAAGCATTGTTGGACGAATTGGTTGAGTTTGTTCGTGCGGGGGATATTGAAAAATTTTATGATGCGATCTTTAAATATTTAGCAGAACAACACGATATGGTGGCCAATCCTTATTTGATGCAGTTTTATAAAGAACTGTTGCCATCGTTACGTCGTAGCTATTTTTTAACCTTAAACACCTCACGTCGTGAGTTACAAGAATCATTTACCCTGTTTAAATTGGTGATTGATGCTATTTTGATCCGAAAATCACAACAAGCTGCTTTATTTATGGAAGATTTTTGTCGACACTTGCGCAACCTTGTGTTGGAATCTCTGACACGTATGAAACAGATTGAATTGGCTTGGGCGAGACGCTCACGCCGCTAATTAGGGTTAAGATACGGCAGTATGCGTTTAAGCAGTTTAAAACTTTCCGGCTTTAAATCTTTTGCCGATAGTACCACCTTACATTTTAAGGCGAACCGTACGGCGGTTGTGGGGCCGAATGGTTGTGGAAAATCAAATGTCATAGATGCGATTCGCTGGGTTATGGGCGAGTCTAGCGCACGTCAGTTGCGTGGTGGCAGCATGCAGGATGTTATCTTTACAGGAACATCCAAACGTAAACCAGTGGGTGTGGCCAGTGTCGAACTTCGGTTTGATAATACTTACGGTAAATTAGGCGGCGCATACAATGCTTATAATGAACTTGCTGTACGTCGCCAAGTCACCCGTGAAGGCAAGTCTGAGTATTTTTTAAATGGCACACGCTGTCGTCGTCGGGATATTACCGATATCTTTTTAGGGACGGGTTTAGGGCCACGTTCTTATGCTGTCATTGAACAGGGCATGATCAACCGCCTTGTAGATGCCAAACCTGAAGAAATGCGGGTATTTATTGAAGAGGCGGCAGGGGTTTCTCGCTATCAAGCGCGTCGTCGTGAGACCCTACAGCATTTAGAACATACTGAGCAAAACCTTGCACGATTAGATGATATTGCGGCTGAGCTTAAATCACAGTTACGCACATTAAAACGGCAGTCTGAAGCTGCGATTCAATACAAAACTTTAGAAACTCAAATTCGAACTTTAAAAATAGAAATTCTGTCCTTTCAAGCCGATCAAAGTCATAAGTTACAGCAAGAATATACCTTGCAAATGACCGAGCTTGGAGAAAGCTTTAAATTGGTTCGTTCGGAGTCACATACGATTGAACATGATTTAGAGGCAACCAGTGCATTATTCCAACGCTTAATTCAGCAGTCCTCTCCGTTGCAACAAGAATGGCAACAGGCAGAAAAAAAACTGGCTGAATTGAAAATGACATTGGAACAAAAACAGGGGTTATTTCAGCAGAACAGCAGCATTTTAGCTCAGCTTGAACAACAAAAAGCACAAAGCAAAGAACGTTTGCAATTGTCTGAATTACAGGTTGAAACCTTAACAACTCAGTTTGATGAGCAAAACGAGGCTTTAATTGGACTTGAGCAACAAACTCAATCCTCAGAGCAAAATTTAAGCGATCTACAGGCTCAGCATAAGCAAGCACAGCAGCAGTTTGAACAGTTAAAAAGCCAAGTAGACAAGCAACAGCAGCAAAAGTTGCAAATGGCTGCTCAAATCGAGCAGCTTACAAAAAATGTGTCGCGCATAGAGCAACAGAAACAAACCTTGCAAACGCAAACGAGTCAAATTCGTGCTCAAGTACAGCAGGATGAGCAGGCACAACTTCAACGACACCAGCAGCAGTTACAGCAAGAGATTGTTGCGTTAGAAACAGCCATTGAACAGCTACAGCAAAGCGTGCAGACCCAGCAAGACCAGCAACAGTTGAGTAAGACTGATTTACAGACGCTCAAGACCGATATTCAGGTTTTATTGGCTGAGCAAAAGAATTTAAATCAGTTAGTGGCTAAGCAAAGCCCAAAGCAGCATCAAGATGCAGTGCGATTGATGCAAAACTTGCGTTTGACCGCTCAAGGTAAAGCCTATGCTGCCATCATTGAGAAGTTTTTAGCTAAGTGGTTGCAAGCATATTTGTTGGATGATGAGCAGTCTTTCCAAGAAGGTGTGGCGCGTCAGTTAAGAAATCCCTCCCAACCTCCCTTTATCAAAGGGAGGAGTTCCTCTCTTTTCCAAAGAGGGGTTAGGGGAGATTTGCAATATCTATCAGACTGGATCGAATCACCACAATCTTCTTTATGGGCGAATGTCGCTGTGGCTGAAAAATTAGCGTTAGCATTGGATCATCAAAAGGATTTAAACCTAGCCCAGTCAATTTTAACTCTTGATGGTTATCATGTTGGGGCAGATTGGGTCATTGGCTTACTTTATGATGAAGATAGCCAAACTGCACAGGGCTTGCTGAGTCATCAAGTACGTTTAGAGGAAATTGAGCAGCAACTTGCTGAGAATCAGCCACAGTTATCTGCTTTGGAACATCAATTTTCTCAACAACAACAAGTTTTGCAGCAACAGCAACAGGCTTTGCAACAACAGCAGCAAAGTCTGAAGCAAAAGCAAAAAGAACTGCAACAACTGGATATCGAGATTGCCAAGTTACAAAGCACTGCACAAGCCTTTGTATTGCAGCAACAGCAATTGGCAGATCAGTTCAAACAGCTGGATGTGCAGCTTGAAGAAGATGCGATGCAGCGTGATGACTTGGAGATTGATTTACACGCTTTGGCGATCAAACTAGAAGCCGTCCTGCCGAACTACAAGACTTTGCAGTTTCAAGTCGAAAATTTAACTGAACAGTTGGATGAACAGCAGCAGCATTTAACCCAACAACAGCAACAACGTGAACATTTACGCCGTCAAACCGCTCAAGCCAAACAGCAAATTGAGTTATTAGAGAAAGATATTTCGTTCTTAAAAACACAATACCGACAAATCATTGAGCAGATTGAACAAGCGAAGAAGTTTGTTGATCCGATTCAGCTTGAGCTACCAAATCTTGAGTCACAGTTTCAAGAGCAATTGCAGCAAACGGAAAAACTGCAAAAAACATGGAATGAATGGCAGCTTGAATTGAATCAAGTGCAAGAGAAACAACAACAGCTCACTGAACAACGTCATTTGGCACAGCAAAAAGATGAGCAGGTACGTGAGCAACTCGAACAGAAACGTTTGGCTTGGCAGGCTGCTAAATCAGATCGCGAGCATTATTTAGAACAGCTTAAAGCGCTCAATTCTGAACCATTGTCCGATGTGTTGATTGAAATCAAAGACCATCAGCAGAAATTGGAAAAAGCCCAGCAACAATTTGAAAAGATTGGAGCAGTCAACTTGGCTGCATCGCAAGAATATGAAGAAGTTTCACAGCGCTTTGATGAGCTGAGCCATCAAATGCAAGATTTACAAAATACTGTGACTCAACTGAAAGATGCGATGAAAAGTATTGATCAGGAAACACGTAAGTTGTTTATGAGTACATTTGATCAGGTCAATCAAGAGTTGCAGTTATTATTTCCGAAGGTGTTTGGCGGTGGTGAAGCAACTTTAAGTCTTGAAGATGATTGGCAGTCAGGTGTGAAATTGATGGCGCGTCCGCCGGGCAAACGCAACAGTTCTTTGGCGTTACTTTCAGGCGGCGAAAAGACCTTAACTGCAATGGCATTGGTATTTGCGATTTTTAGATTGAATCCTGCGCCGTTTTGCGTATTGGATGAAGTTGATGCGCCACTGGACGATGCGAACGTGCAACGTTATTGTAATTTGGTAAAAGAGCTTTCTGAACAGGTGCAATTCATTTACATTACACATAATAAATTGGCAATGACAATGGCAACAGATTTGTTAGGAGTGACCATGCCTGAGCCAGGTACATCAAAATTAGTGACTGTTGATTTAGAACAGGCAAAAGAATACGGGTTAGTTGCGGAGTCTTAGTATGGAAATGAATACAATAATAGGCATTGTTATCGCCGTTGTGATTATGCTCGTTGGCCTAACCATGATTTTAAGAAAACCTAAACCAGTTGAGCCTTCATTAGAAACTGATTTGCATATTAACCCTGAAAGTAATCAGCCTGTCATTCCACGTCATGTGCGTGATCAATTACAACACGATCAGGTGAAGATTGAGACAGACCGCGTTGAACCAAGTTTAAAGGTTGAATCGACTGAGCAGGCACCGCAAGTTGCTATACCTATTGCAGCGGCTGAAGTTGAAGAAAAAACCACTGTAGTTACTGAAGCAGTAGAGGTTGAGCCAGTGGTACAGGTTGATGTTGATCCCATCCGTGAGCTTGAAACACCTGAGCCGCAATTAGAAAAAATTGTAGAAGTAGAGCCAGTCGCATCAGCAGAAACCGAGGCCATGGAAAAGGATGGGGAAACCAAGCCTGAATCAGAACTGAGCTTAAATCCAAATATCGAGACTGTAGAAATCGCTGACTTTGAAGGCGAGAGTAATATTTTGGATGTACATCTGCATGAGCAGCAACGTTATGATGATGAAAGCGCATTAGCAACGGCTGAACAGATTATCGCCCTTAATGTCTATCCAAACCCACGCCGTGCGTTATCCGGTGATAAGGCATTAAAAGTTTTACTTAAATATGGTCTACGTTTTGGTGAGATGTCATGTTTCCATCGTTATGAAAATACCGATGAACCAAGTGCATTGATGTTCTCTGTATTACGTATTACGGATCATGGTCCTGCTGGTTTTGATTTGGAAACCTTGTCGACTGAACAAGTGCAAGGTTTGGCATTTTTCTTGGCATTGCCAAATAGCAAGGCAGTCACTGGTTATGACATGATGACCAGTATTGCGGGCTTAATTGCACGTGAAGTGGATGGCAAAGTCTATGACGAAAATAATCTGGAGTTCACGCCGCAGCTGAAAGAACATTGGCGTCATCATGTGATTGATTATCGTCCAAATCAAGCAACAACATGATTAATCTTTTATAATAAATTCAGTGAAATGTTTTATAGGGCGGTTTTTCCGCCCTTTTATATGGTGAAAAACAAATGGAACAAAATTCAGTGATTGAGCAAATGCGTCAATTGATTCAACTCATTGCAAAACACAATCATGCGTACTATGTCATGGATCAGCCATCCATTTCAGATAGTGAATATGACCATTTATTTCATCAACTTAAAGCTTTAGAGCAACAACACCCTGAGCTTGTTCAGGCAGATACACCAACCAATAAAGTCGGTGGGCAAGCACTCTCTAAATTTGAAAGCGTCACGCATAAGGTGCCGATGCTGTCTTTGGGCAATGTCTTTAATCAAGAAGATTTGTTTGCTTTTGCCCGCCGTATTGATGAGCGTTTACCAAATCAAAAAGTCCAATATGACGTAGAATTAAAACTGGATGGTTTGGCGATTTCATTGTGGTATGAACAGGGTGTACTGGTTCGAGGCGTGACCCGTGGCGATGGGGAGACGGGTGAAGATATCACTCAAAATGTTAAAACTATTCGTAATTTACCAAAAGTATTATCCAGTCAATATCAAGCGATTCCGCAATTTTTAGAAGTGCGTGGCGAAGTGTTGATGCCAAAGCAAGGCTTTGAAAAGCTCAATGCAGACCAAGAAGCCAAAGGTCATAAAACCTTTGCCAATCCGCGTAATGCCGCCGCAGGAAGCCTAAGACAGCTAGATCCAAATATCGCTGCATCGCGTCCATTGGCGTTCTATGCCTATGGAATCGCGCAATGCGAGCCACATCATAACTTGCCGACCATGCATGATAGTTTACATTGGTTGACTAAATTTGGATTTGAAATCGCAGAGCGACAATTTCTCTGTGCTTCGATTGATGAAGTACAGCAACGCTATGAACAGATTCAGCAAGAGCGCCCAGATTTAAAAGTTGAAATTGATGGCATGGTGGTGAAGGTTGATAGCCTTAAACAGCAGCAGCAACTTGGGTTTCTCAGTCGCGAACCACGTTGGGCCACGGCTTATAAATTTCCGGCACAAGCTGCACTTACTAAAGTTGAAAATATTGATTGGCAAGTCGGGCGTACTGGCACATTGACTCCTGTTGCAAGACTTAGCCCCGTGAATGTTGGTGGCGTGATGGTATCCAACGTGACCTTGCATAATATTGGTGAAATCCATCGTTTGGATGTGCGCATTGGAGATACGGTCAGCGTATATCGCAGTGGTGATGTGATTCCTAAAGTAGAGAAAGTCTGGGCTGAATTTCGACCTGCCGATGCAGAAATCGTACATCTCCCTACGAATTGTCCAGTGTGTGATTCACCAGTGGTCATGCCAGAAGGCGAAGCTTTAGCACGTTGTTCTGGTGGTTTGTATTGTGCTGCGCAACGTATTGAAGCGATCCGTCATTTTGTATCTCGTAAAGCCTTAGATATCGAAGGCTTGGGTGATCGATGGGTGGAGTCACTTTTACACCTTGATTTGTTGAAAGACGTTGCTGATATTTATCACCTGCATGAACATCGGACGACGCTACTGACCATTGAAAAAATGGGCGAGAAGTCTGTCCAGAATCTGATTGATGCGATTGAAGCCAGTAAGAAAACCACCTTAGCGCGTTTTATTTATGCATTGGGAATTCGTGGTGTCGGTGAAACGACAGCACGGATGCTTGCCAATACGTTTCAAACACTTGAAGCTTTAAAACAAGCCGATGTTGAAGCACTAAAGAAAACACCTGATGTTGGTGATATCACTGCAGAGTGGATTGCAGACTTTTTCCAAGCGACGCACAACCTAGAAGTTTTAGACCGTTTATTGGCTGCGGGGATTCACTGGGATGCACCAACAGCACCAACACGCCAACCGTTAAATGGAGAAAGTTGGGTGGTGACTGGTACGCTAGAAACGATGGGGCGTGATGAAGCAACTCAAAAGCTTCAAGCCTTGGGTGCTCGTGTGAGTGGCAGTGTGTCGAGTAAAACCAAATGTGTGGTTGCTGGCGAAAAAGCAGGTAGTAAGTTAGAGAAAGCACAGAAATTGGGTATTAGCATTTTGAATGAACAAGAATTTTTGGAATTCTTGGTGCAGTACGAAGCTTGATGAAAATATATGGTGTGAACTTCTCTATGAGTTTTTACATGAGAAGTTCACAAATTTCATATTTGCGTTTATCCGTTAAGCCATGAGACAGAATACCTTCGATTGTAAAAACAATAATTTGAGTAGTGGCATCTATTTTTGATGCAGATACTCCCATTTTTTGGAGTTCAATAGACAATAAACCCTCTATAATTTGATGAAAACTTTCATGCAATGCTCTAATTTCTTCAGAGTAATCCAACCGGTTATGTACAGTCGTAATCAAGTGTTTGACACTTTCGAGTTGCTGAATGACCCATAATAATCGTTGGGTATGATTGGTAAAAGATTGGTTATGATACTCATTCAAACGAGCGATAAATTCTAAACTTAGAACTTGCGTCAATACTTCATCTTTATCTTTAAAATACCAATAAATCGTATTTGGGGTGATTTTTGCAGTTGTTGCTAATTTTGACATAGATGTTGCATCGTAACCCACTTCAAGAAATAACATCCGTGCAGCGGCAATAATTTCTGCTTTCTTTTCATCTGTGTTTTGAATAATACGTTTATTGCGCGCCATTGTTTAAACTCAAAATATTTAACAGCTTATTTTACAGTGGTTCGACTATTTTTAAAAATCTACAGATCATTATAATTTTATCTTGAATAGTGTTTAAGATTTTTGTATATTTCTTGACCGTCATTTAAGATTGGTCGCGGAGTAAGGTTATGGGGACATTTCAACATGTGCTTGAACAAAGTGTAGAGGTAAGCTTTTATTCACCTAATGGGAATAAATGTGCTGCAAAAATATATTATCCAGATGAAGGGGCTTTACGAAAATATCCAGTCATTTTGATGTTGAATGGTTGGGGCGGAACACAAGATTTATTGACCTTGCCTTTTGTTGAAGCATTTATGCAAATAGGTTATGCCGTAATGACTTTTGATTACTCGACTTGGGGGAGAAGTCAAGGTATACCGCGAAATCAAATTTCACCGTGGCTACGTGTTCGTGAAGCTGAGCAGGCGATTCAATATTTACAGCGTTTAGAAGAGATTGATGCGAATAAAATAGTGATTTGGGGGACTTCTTTTGGTGGTGGGCATGTAATTGATCTCGCAGCAAAATACCCTAATCTGTTGGGGGCGATTGCCCATGTCCCGATGCTAGATGGGGTAAGAGCCGTTCTCGCCAATTCCGTTAAAGATATGTTGAAAATTGGCTTAAAAGTGATTCAAGACTATTTGCCATCTCAGTCACGGACTTATATTCCTGTGATCGCACCTACACATCAATTTGCAACCATGAATCGAGATCAAGCTTATGATTTTTTGGTGAAAAATTATAATGAATTAGGGACGTCTATTGATGATTATGATAATCGTGTAACCGCACGTTCAGTGATTACAATTGGCATGTATCGGCCGATTCGCCACTTAAAAACAATTCAAATACCGACTTTATTAATTGGGGCTATTCGAGATTCTGTAGCACCTTTTGATCTTGAGAAAATCAAAAAAATAAATAATCCACATATTGAATACCAGTTATTAGATGCAAATCATTTTGAGCCATATTTTGAACCGAGCTTTCAACAAAATATTCAGTATCAACTTGAGTTTTTAAAAAAACTAATCTGCGATTAAATAACCTAATAAAAGATGTGAAAGCCGCTTTTAAAAAGCGGCTTTTTGATAAGTTAAATATATTTTCGCACTACACCATCATCTAGTAGTTGTTGAAAGTGTTCAACAACACTTGATTCGATGTCTCGGTACTGAATCCCAAGTTCTTGTTGGCTCTTTTGTGCATTAAAATAAATTGGATAGCCCATATTTAGTTCAACAAATGATCTGGAAAACCCAGCCAATGGTCCAAATAATTTAAACGCTGTTTTAGGCAATTGATTTCGCGGGAAAGGAAATTTATTGCCAAAACTCTGACGTAAGATTTTCCCCATTTCCAATAAACTTAAAGTGCCGCCGCTAATAATATAACGTCCTTTCGCATTAGTATTGATCGCTGCTTGAATGTGCGCATCTGCGACATCACGAACATCAACGATTCCATTCCACATCGGTGGTACACCGAGCAAGGTCATACCATTGGCAAATTGCTGTAAGACTTCGACACTGCCTGATTGAGTATTTGCGGTTAATGAAGGACCCATGACCAGCGCTGGATTAATACAGACCAAATCCCAGCGATTTTGCTGTTCAGCCATTTCCCAAGCTTTACGTTCTGCTGCGACTTTTGAATAAGGATAAGGTTGGTGGGTTTCATTACTGGTATTGTTCCAGTGACTTTCATCAAACTCATTATTTGATGTATTTAGAATTTCGACAGCATCGCCATAGGTTGATGCAATGCTTGAGGTGAGAACCACACGTTTTACCGATTCAGTACGGTTTACGCTGTCCAATACGTTTTCTGTTCCAATCACGGCAGGTTCAATAATATCTTTGACCGCATCTTTGTAGTTGGTGACAACAAAAGGAGAGGCAGTATGAATCACGACTTCACAGCCTTTCATTGATTCATCAAAAGCACCTGATTCGAGTAGGTCTGCTTTAAAAAAGTGGATTTGTCCAGATGACTGCTCAGCGAGATCATAAAGATGTTGAATTTTATTCTTCTTTGACGGGTCTCGAACGGTTGCATGAACGGTATATCCTTGATTTAGGAGACGCTCAATAATCCAACCCGCAATATAACCTGTCGCCCCAGTGACTAAGATTGGTTTACTTTTATTCATTTTGTATATCCACATCGTGTTTTTGTAAATGATTCTATTTAACCAGTTTTATGTGAACATACAACTATTGAATGATTTTTTTTTAGCTATTTTGATCAAATCATGAATTGAATAAGAAGCATTGCCAATCGTTACAAAAAAACAAAATATAGCGTTTTGAGTGAAATCATGGTGATACAAAAGGGTTCATCCACTGCAAAGGCTTATTTTATTTCAATAAATTGGGTTAATTAGAACTGTAAATGCGTATGTTTCTCATTTTAATTTTATAAAAATCATAAACTTACACACAATTTTTTTTGCAATTATAGGTTAAGTTGCTCATAATAAATGTATTCGAAAGGAGTAAGTATTATGCGTGGCAATCCAGAAGTCATCGACTATTTAAATATGCTCATTGGCGGTGAATTGGCTGCTCGTGATCAATATTTAATTCATTCAAGAATGTATGAAGATTGGGGTTTGAGTAAGATTTATGAACGCATTGATCATGAAATGCAGGAAGAAGCTTCTCATGCTGATGCAATCATTCGTCGAGTTTTGTTTTTGGAAGCAAAACCGAATATGAATCGCGAAGACATCAATGTGGGTACAGATGTTGTGAGCTGTTTAAAAGCAGATTTAGCGCTTGAATATCATGTTCGTGAGAAACTTGCGGTTGGTATTAAGCTATGTGAAGAAAAAGGCGATTATATTAGCCGTGATATGTTGCGCCAGCAGCTTTCTGATACTGAAGAAGATCATACCTATTGGTTAGAAAAGCAATTACGTTTAATTGAATTGATTGGTTTGCAGAACTATATTCAATCGCAAATGTAAGATTTATAGATCAAAAAACTCAGCTTAATCGCTGAGTTTTTTTTGTGATTTATTTCTTTTGAGCAGTGTTTAAATCTTTCAATACTTGATCCGCATGGGTCTGTGTATTCACACTGGTATAGTGATACAGAATCGCACCTTGTGGATCGATGAGAAAACTTTCTCGTTTCGCGATTTTGGTTATGCCTAAATTTCTGACGATGCCAAATTTACTGGCAAGCGTGCCTTTTTCATCCGCCAAAATTGGGAAGGGCAAGCCTAACTTTTCAGAGAACTTTTGATGCGAAGCAACGTCATCTAAACTCACGCCCAATACAACCGCATTCGACTTTAAAAATTGTGGATAGAGTGATTTAAATTGGTTGGCTTCTTCAGTACAGCCTGCGGTGTTATCTTTAGGGTAGAAATAGAGTACCACCCATTTGCCTTTATATTGGCTTAAGGTATGCCATTTGCCATTTTGATCTTGTAGTTTGAAATCAGGGGCAGATTGTCCGACCCATTCTTTTTGGGCGGTATTTTGCTTAGAAAATAAGGTATTTTGTGCACTACTTAAACTTGGCGCACTAAGTAAAATAAGAGAACTACATAGAATAAGAACTTTGGATTTTATCGTAGCCATTATCTTGATCTCAAAGTGTGGTAGACGCTTACTTTAGCAAATTTAAAAATTTGATGTATGAGTAAATTCTTTACAGGGCTTTTGATTGTTTTATATAGTTGAATTTAAATGAAGTATAACTAAAAGGAAAATAGAGTGGATGTCGGTGCAGTGTTAATTAAATTGAAGCAAGACACGCTAGCAAATGTTGATGCTTGGAAAATAGAAATTGAACAACGAAAAGATGAAGCCATTCAAACACTCCAAGCCGAAGGTGTGAAAATAGAATCTTGGTTCCATCTTGAACTTGATGGAAATAATTATCTACTTGCTTATATGCGTGCAAATGATATTGCACATGCTCAACAAGTTGCACGCAACAGCCCTTTCGAAATTGATAAAGTTCATAAACAGTTTAAACAAAATTGGGAACGTGTCATTCCTGCGACGTTATTGGTTGATTTGGAAAATAATGATTAGAAAAAACAGGTTATAATTTTGAAAGTTTGCATAATTGGGTCATAAGGTGAAGCACAAGATTTTACTCATCACAGGATGGGGCGGTGGCATTGAATTATTAAAACCTTTACATGATGCTTTTGCGCAACAAGGATATGAGGTTGAGCGAATCAATATTTTTAATGCTTTTGATGACGATGTTTTAGAACAGCATGTTGAACTTGCACGAAAATATGATGTGATTGTGGGATGGTCTTTAGGCGGTGAACTTGCAACATTATTGGTCAATTTGATCCAGCAGCAATATACAGAGCAAAAGGTTTTAATTACGCTAGCTTCAAATCCGTGTTTTGTCGCCCAAGAAAATTGGATGACGGCGATGCCCGTCGAGACTTTTATGCAGTTTAAGCAGTCATTTGAGCAAGATGCGATTACCACCTTAAAACGGTTCGGACTACTGGTGTGTCAAGGTGCAAGTTCTGCGAAAAAAGATTTTTTGGCAATGCAAAAATTGATTCAGCCACAACCGATTGCATTACTTAAGCATGGGTTACAATTGTTGGAGCAGTTAAATCTGGTCAATATCTATAAAAATTATCAAGGTGCTCAGTTGCACGTGTTTGCAGAGTCTGATGCCTTAGTTCCTTACCAAGTTGTACAGAATGTGCGTAATTTGGCTGCAAAGAATCAATCTGTTGTTTCGGTTGGTGGTGCATCACATGGTTTCCCATGTTTTATGGTTGATGAAACTGTGCAAATAATTGAGGATTTTCTTCAGCAGACGGTTTAATCTTGTTGAGAAATGAAATTTCTCGCAATGTATTTTAGATTTTGACAGGTTTAATATGTTAATAAGTTTAGCTCTAAATATTTAACCAGAAACTTGATACGCGGAAACGTCATCCACAACCTGCGCGGTATCAATAAAATGTGATTTCTGCGATTAAATTAAAAATATGGTGAAAGTGAACAGGTTTTGTGGATGACAAATGGTTTTGCCTACTTTTCCCGAAAGAAAAGTAGGTCGAGCCGAAGGCTTATACTGGAAATGAATGAGCACTCGGCAAGACCCCGATATAACTAAGATTTAATTTAACGAATGAGGAATAGGGGATGACCGATTTATTTGATTTAGAACATATATGGCATCCTTATACTTCGATGTTAAATCCACTACCAACGTTCAAAGTCAAACGTGCTTATGGGGCGACTATTGAGTTGGATGATGGTCGCACTTTGATTGATGGTATGTCTTCGTGGTGGTGTGCGATTCATGGTTATAACCACCCTGAACTCAACCAAGCCGTTACTGATCAATTGCAGAACATGGCGCATATTATGTTTGGCGGTTTTACCCATGAACCAGCGATTGAGTTAGGCAAATTACTTTTAAACATTACCCCGCCGAGCTTAGATAAAATCTTCTATGCAGATTCAGGTTCGGTGTCCGTTGAAGTGGCTTTGAAAATGGCAGTGCAATACTGGGCTGCATTGAATCAACCTGAGAAAACCAATTTTATTACCACGCGTTCTGGCTATCATGGTGATACTTGGAATGCGATGTCAGTCTGTGATCCTGTCACGGGGATGCATCAGATATTTGGTACCAGTTTACCAAATCGAATTTTTGTGCCTGCACCGCAAAGCCGATTCGATGGTGAGTGGAATCCACAAGATATTCAAGAACTCAAACAGCAAATTGAACAACATCATCACAGTATAGCTGCCCTGATTATTGAACCGATTGTGCAGGGTGCAGGGGGGATGCGGTTTTACCATCCTGAATATTTGCGCCAAGCTAAGACGTTGTGTGAGAAGTACAATTTATTGTTGATCTTTGATGAAATCGCTACAGGTTTTGGTCGTACGGGCAAAATGTTTGCTTGGGAACATGCGCAAGTTGAACCCGATATCATGTGTATTGGCAAAGGTTTAACGGGTGGCTACATGACTTTATCTGCGACCCTAACCACCAAAGAGGTGGCTGAAACCATTAGTCGTGGTGAGGCTGGCGTGTTTATGCATGGCCCAACTTTTATGGCGAATCCTTTGGCTTGTGCAGTTGCACTTAAAAGTACACAACTATTAGTTTCTCAAGATTGGCAAAGTAATATCCAGCGCATCGAAAATATTTTAAATCAGCAACTCAATGCGTTAGCTCAGCTTGATCATGTCTCAGATGTACGTGTTTTAGGCGCGATTGGTGTGGTTGAATTGACCTCTAACGTTGATATGAAAACCTTACAGCAGCAATTTGTTGAGCGTGGCATTTGGGTGCGACCTTTTGGAAAATTGGTCTATGTGATGCCACCGTATGTCATCACTGATGATGAGCTGCATTATTTATTAGCGCAGTTGAGTGAAGTAGTTAAAAATATGCAAGGAGAAAATGCTAATGTCCTTGCTTGATCATTATGCCGAGCAGCTTGACCAGCTCAAACAGCAAGGCAATTTTCGTCAATTTACCTCGAATCAACAGCAAGGCAGATGGATTACGATCCAAGATCGAACCATGCTGAATCTAGCCTCCAATGACTATTTGGGTTTGGCAGCTGATTTAGATTTAAGAGAGGAATTTCTCGATACTTTGCAAATAGAACGGGCATTGTTTAGTTCCTCATCTTCAAGACTTCTGACAGGTAATTTTGAAGAATATGAACAATTTGAAAATAGTCTAAGCAAAGCATTTGGTCGTGCTGCATTGTTATTTAATAGTGGCTACCACATGAATATCGGCATTTTACCTGCTTTATGTGATAGCAAAACTGTGATTTTGGCGGATAAATTGGTTCATGCCAGTATGATTGATGGTATTAGACTATCCACTACGCAACATGTACGTTATCGGCATAATGATTTGCAGCATTTGGAACAGTTATTGCAAAAGTATCATCAAGATGAACGGATTGAACGCGTTATCGTGGTGACTGAAAGTATTTTTAGCATGGATGGTGATGAAACCGATTTAGCTGCATTGGCTCAGTTAAAACAACGTTTCCATAAAACCATGCTATATGTTGATGAAGCTCATGCCATAGGTGTGAGAGGTCAGCAAGGACTAGGTTGTGCTGAGCAATATGGGGTGCTTGATCAGATTGATTTCCTCGTTGGGACTTTCGGTAAAGCTATTGCTTCAATAGGCGGTTATATTATTTGTGATCCAATTATCCGTGATTATCTCATCAATAAAATGCGTCCGCTGATTTTTAGTACTGCATTACCCCCGATTTCGATGGCGTGGTCAGATTTTATGTTTAACAAAGTTTTGAGCATGCAGCAACAACGTCAACACTTGGCTGAAATCAGTCAGTATCTACAGACGGCGGTGATTACGAAAGGTTTTTCAAGTCCATCAAGTAGTCATATCATTCCGATTATTGTCGGCGAAAGTCAGGCAGCGATTGAAAAGGCGAAATATGTACAGCAACAAGGCTTTTATGCCATGCCAGTCCGTCCGCCGACTGTGCCGCAGAATAGTTCGCGCTTACGCATTTCATTGACTTCTCTGGTGCAAAAAACTGAATTGGAACAATTGGTGGAGTGTTTGTGAGTTTAAATAAAACACTGGTCGCGCAGCGCTTTGCCAAAGCTGGGCAAAGTTATGTTGAACATGCTGTGGTACAGAAGCAGATTAGTGAACAGCTATTTGAATATCTCAAAAAGCATTGTCCCGAATCTTTAGCCTCAGTACTTGAGATTGGTTGTGGTTCTGGTAATTTAACCGATTTATTCCAATCCTATTTTCAGGTTGAGCAACTGTTTTTAAATGATTTATATGAAGACGTGCAGCAGCATTTTGCTGATGTGGAATCCCCTCTAAATCTCCCCTTTACAAATGGGAGGCCTGAAGTTAATTGGTTGATTGGCGATATTGAACAACTTGCTTTACCAACATCATTAGATGCCGTTATTTCCAGTTCTGCTTTGCAATGGATGGTTGATCTTCCTGCATTATTGAAACGGATTCATACCGCATTAAAACCAAATGCATATTTCGGTTTTTCTACATTTGGGGCAAAGAACTTAATTGAGATCAAGCAACTGACTGGACAAGGTTTGAATTATTATTCTTTAGAGACCTTACAACAACAATTAGAAGAAAATGGTTTTGAGATTTTATTGATACAGCAAGAGCAAAAGCATCTGTATTTTGATCAGCCTAAAACAGTTTTGCAGCATCTAAAAGCGACAGGCGTGACTGCGACAGCAAAATCGCATCGCTGGACCAAACAATCCTTACAACAGTTTTATTCCGATTATCAACAATTTCATGATGAGCATGGTTTTCGTCTGACTTACCATCCTATGTATGTGATTGCGCGGAGAACAGCATGAGTGCAGCAATTTATTTTGTCAGCGGTATTGATACTGAGATTGGTAAAACCTATGCCACAGGTTATCTCGCCAAACTTTGGACAGAACAAGGACAGCGAGTCATTACTCAAAAGCTAGTGCAAACGGGCAATGTGGATGTGTCCGAGGATATCGAAAAACATCGTGAAATTATGGGGACTGGGTGGTTTCAAGAAGACCATGAAAAATTGACCATGCCTGAGATTTTTACTTATCCAGCATCACCGCATTTAGCCACGCGTTTGGATGGGCGTGAGTTAGATTTCGCCAAGATTGAAGCTGCAACTAAAGAACTTACTCAGCGTTTTGATGTGGTGTTATTGGAGGGTGCTGGTGGTTTAATGGTGCCTTTAACCACAGAGTTATTGACCATTGATTATATTGTGCAGCATCAATTTCCTGTGATTTTGGTGACTTCTGGGCGTTTAGGCAGTATTAATCATACTTTATTAAGCTTGGAAGCATTAAAACAGCGTGGTTTGAGTTTGCATGCTTTGGTGTATAACTTAAAAGATGAATCGAAAGATCCATTGATTTCTAAAGATACGGCGGATTATTTAAAGGCTTATTTAGCAAAGCATTTTCCTAATGCTCAATGGATTGAATTGGAGAAATTCGACGAAAACACAAAATAAAAAAAGCTAACAAGCGAACTTGTTAGCGGAGGAGGAACTTAGAATTGTGAAGCCTAATTTATAGTGTTTATTTTTCTAGTTATTACTCACGATCCCAATTTTAGTGACTTCACTTTGCTGGGCTAATGCCATGACCATCGCAATATTTTTATATTCTGCTTGAGGATCAGGTTTAAATTTAATCTGATCCTGATCTGCTTTTTGAGCAACAGATCCAAACAAAAGTTTCAATGCTTGGCGATCAGCAACCGTTTGATCATTCCAAAAAATCTGACCTTGTGCATCAACTCTAAGATTGATGGTTTCAGGTGGTTTTTGATCTGTTGGCGGTGGAGGCGTACCATTTGGTAAATTAATATTAATGGCGTTGTTTGGGATCGGAATCGTGATGATGAACATGATCAATAACACCAGCATGACATCAATCAATGGTGTCATGTTGACGTCAAGCATGACATCATCTTCACTACTTTTTGGACCAACATTCATACCCATGACTAACTCCTTATCGTCTGATTAAGGTGAACTAGGCGGAGTCGTGACAAATGCAATTTTGCCAATACCCGCTTGTTGGGTGGTACTAATCACCTGATCAATCGCTTCATAATGCGTGAGTTGATCGCCACGGATATGAACCTCGGGTTGAGGGCGCTTTTGCGCCTCAACTTGTAAACGTGCAAGTAATGTTTCTTTATCTGCAACGTTTTGTTCATTCCAAAAAATATCGCCAGTTTTATTGACTGAAAGTTGGATATTTTGAGGTGTGGTGGCATAAGGCGTATTTTTTTCTTCAGGAAGTTTCACAGGCACTGTGTGTGTGACAACTGGAACAGTGATTAAAAAGATAATCAGCAGAACCAGCATGATATCAACCAACGGTGTTGTGTTAATCGTACCAATGACATCATCGTCATCTTGGCCAGAATTCATCATCATGCCCATTATCGTATTCCTTATTTAGAATCACGGTTTGGGTGATTACCATTGAGTTCACCGCTCAATAAAACAGCATGTAAGTCCGAACCAAACGAACGCACATTGTCCATCACTGCTTTATTACGACGAGTCAGCCAGTTGTAACCGAGTACCGCAGGAACTGCGACAGCAAGACCAATTGCGGTCATGATCAAGGCTTCACCAACAGGACCTGCGACTTTATCAATAGAGGCTTGCCCTGAGATGCCGATGGCTGTCAGGGCGTGATAGATTCCCCAAACTGTTCCAAATAAACCAACGAAAGGCGCTGTAGAACCAACCGTTGCCAGAAATGCCAAACCATTACCTAAATGGCTTTGTACTTTTTCAATTGCACGTTGGATCGAAATCGTCACCCAAGTGTTGAAATCAATTCTTTCTAATAAAGAGCCATCGTGGTGTTTGGTTGAGTGGATTCCTTTTTCAGCGATATATCGATAACTACTGCTTGGATTTAAACTTTCTTTGGCACTATTGAGCGTATCTGCTTCCCAAAAATTACGTTCAGCTTCTATACCGTGGCGTTTAACTTTACTTTGTTGGAATACTTTAGAAAAAATGATGTACCACGTACCAATCGACATCAATACCAAAATAAACAGTGTTGTTTTGGCAATAACATCGCCTTCACGCCAAAGTGCTTCTAAACCATAAGGGTTATAAGCTTCTTGTTCAGTTGCTGGAAGTGGAGGAGGTGTTGCTGTCGTTTGCGCGGTTTCATCCGCCACGACTGTGGTTACAGGCGTTGTTTGGGCGGTTTCTTCAGCCCACACTGTACTGATTGGGAGTAAAGTGCTGGTTGAAATTAAACCAATAGCTGCGAATCGAGCGATATGTTTTGCTGTTTTATTCATTTTAAATTCTCCAAAAAATTTGTTTAATTCATTCATTGATTTAAGTAATCATGAATGTGTATTCGATTTCATACCAGTCTTGTTGAGGAACACCATCTTTCATGGCAGGTGTAAATGAACATAAGCTGTATGCTCTAGTGGCAGCTCGATCTAGCGCTTTAACACCACTCGATTTATTAACTTTGGCATCGATGACTTTTCCAGAACCATCGACAAGTAAACGCATCCGTACCGTACCTTCTTCGCCAGCCATTTCTTGTTCACGTGGATAGTCTGGTTTTTTACAACCTACGCTACCTTCGGATACCCCACGTGAAATCCCAGCGGGTTTGGGTGCAGGAGCAGGTGCGGCGATTGGTGCTGCAACAGGACTCGGACTGGGTGCTGCGACAACAGGCGTAGCTGTAGGAGTCGCAACTGCATTTTGTACAGGTGGCGTAGGCGTTGGTTTGGCAACAGGTGTTACTTTTTCCACTTGTTTTGGTGGATCAGGCATTTTTGCCACTTTCTCTACCATTTTTGGTGGTTCAGGTGGTTTTTCCTCTGGTTTTGGTGGAGGTGGTGGAGGGGGCGGTTCAATATCTTGAATAATCTGTAGTTCGACAGGTTTCTCGACAGGCTTGATCGTTGCAGTCGTTAAACTTGTTACTAAAATATAGGCGATCACGAGATGTAGAAATAAAACCACACCAAGACCGATGAAACGTTTGGCAGATTGATTTTCATTCTCAGCAAAGGGTATGCCCATAATTGCTCCTGAAATTGTAATCATCTATTCACTGAAAAATAGAAAATGAACGTTTTTAAACGAGACGATCGGTTTATAAAAACTATTCTTATTCTGTTATGAATGAGAGGATTGCGGTGAGCCACTACAACACGAGCAATGTCATGTTGTAGTGGGAAAACACATTAGAATTTATAAGTACCACGAAGGAAGTAAGTGCGACCTGTGATATCGCTATAGCGAGGATCATAGCCATACTGGAAGTTATCTAACACATTAGATGCAGCTGGGTCAGCATCAAATATATTTTTGATACCGCCAGTAAGCTCTAAGTTTTTAAAGCCCTTGTAAGTACCAGAAATATTGTAAAGCGTGTAATCACTAACTCGGTGTTGATCATATTTCTCATCACCTGTTGCATTTTGATCTTCATAACCACGGTAGAACTCTTGCTCGAACACCATTTTCCAGTCTTCATAGCTCCAGTTTAGGTTAGCAACATGTTTCCAACGCAAAATCGCTGGGTCATCATATGCACCTGCATAACCTTCCCATGTACCGCCTTTTTCTTCTTGGCGGTCATACTTGATGACATATGAGCCATCAATACCAAAGCCAAAGCGACCAGTTGTAGTCATTGGAGAAATATAATTTAAAGCTAAATCAACACCTTGAGTTTTAACACCACCCATATTCGTTAATGCGCTATTGATATATTCAAGACGGCCATCTGCACCACGAATAAAGCGATCTGCATATTTTCCTGGATCACCAAAAATCATGGCTTCACCAATGCTGTTGATCAAACCATCAATTTTGATGTTGTAATAATCAGCCGAGAACACTAAGTTCTTGATAGGCTCTACTACAAAACCAGCAGTAATAGAGGTTGATTCTTCAGGTTGTAAGCCTTTTGTACCGCCTTGAGTACGATAGAATTGGGTATTACATTCTGTTTGATATTGGTCAGAAATTGCTTTCCCGCCTGGGCAAAGTACAGGGTCATCATATTTTGCGCCTGTATAGGTTTTACTTTGCGGTGCATTGATATCGTATAAACTTGGTGCACGGAAACCTGTACTGTACGAAGTACGGAACATTAACTGTTTTAAAGGCTCCCAACGGAAAGCGACTTTTGGATTGAAGGTGTCACCAAAATCACTATAGTCATCGTAACGAGCAGCGAGTTGTGCTTCTAAAGTTTTGGTAATTGGAACATGTAATTCAGTAAAGACAGCTGTAATGTCTCGGTTACCCTTACTTTCTGGCTTAGTTGGGTCAATACCACTACCAGGAACTTGACTGACGATTTCAGAATTAACATTTGCTTTCCAGTCTTGTTTACTAAAGCTACCACCAAGGGCAAAGCCCACATCGCCAGCGGGTAAAGTAAAGATTGGACGACTTACATTAAAATCGAAAGTCGTAGCGGTGAGTTTACCTATATTCGTATCACCTTTAACTTCAAATGATTTCCAAAGCTCTTGATTTTCACTTGGACCAAATGGGTTGATTGTGCCGTTATTGAGAGCAGCTTGTAGCTTACTTTTATTTAAATAACCACCAGCAAAGCCATCTGTTGCTTCACTACGTGCATAAGACAAACCTGTATTGATATCCCAACCGTATGCTTCGCCTTCTAAGGCAATTAAAGCTCGATGTGTTTCATTGACAGGATTGGACATACGATTGCCCGCTTGTGCACGTAAATAGAGTTCTAGTGGTTCGCCACTTAAACCACTAACGCCTGGCGTAATACCATTGCCTGGGTAATATGGACTTGTCGATGGAATTGTAACTGAACGACTATAAACATCAGGTGCAATTGAAGTGGTCACTTCATTTCGTGAGTAAACATATTCACCAATTGCATTAAAATTGTCGTTTAATTTAAATGTACCACGACCTAAAGCAGAGATAGTTTCTGTTTTTGGAACAACAGCAATCAACGCTTGAGTATTTAAAAAGCATAATCCACCATCTGCAACAACGTTTGGCGTATCATTACAATTCGCATTGCCATAAGGATTGCCAAGTTTTCCTGTCACTGGATCGCGAAAGTTTGCTGGGAAGCCATTTGCAGAACCAGCATCAATTCCTAGCTCAGGGAGCACACCTCCACGACGACTAGCCTTACGATCTTTTGCCATGATGTCATTTGCACGGCGATAATCAATCACGCCCATGAGATTAAAGCCTTGTTCGTCTAGATCACCATAACCACCGAAAATAGAAATATCTTGTTTATCGCCACCACTTTGTTCTGGTTGGAATAAACCTGCACTGATATTAAAACCTTCATATTGTTTTTTTGTAATAAAGTTAATTACGCCTGCAATCGCATCTGCTCCATAAATCGCGGAAGCGCCATCACGTAAAACTTCAATACGATCAACCATTGCCATTGGAATAATGTTGATATTTGTGGTTGATGTGCTGAAAGGGCTATAAGCTAAACGGCGACCATTGAGCAAAATCAATGTTTTGTCTGTGCCTAGTCCACGTAAATTAGCAGATGACCCTTCTGTATTGCTTGCTCCAACGTTTTGGGCAGTTGAGAAACCGGCTTGATTGGCACTAACTTTAGTTAGTGCTTCCTCGACAGTCGTTACGCCTTGCTTTGCAAGATCATCTGCTCTAATCACCGTAATTGGAGAAGCACTCTGCGCTGCAACACCTTTGATCGATGAACCCGTGACTGCAACTTTTACGACTTTGGTCACTTTCTCATCTGTGGGTGACTCTGTTTCGGCCGCATGGGTCATTGTTAAACACAACATACTTAGGCTCAGGGTACTGAGTTTTAGTATGCTTTTGCTCGCTTTTGGCAGAGCACTAGATTGAACGAAATTGGTATTTTTCATTGAATTTATAACCCCTAAATAGACGGTCACTCTAAAGAATGAACAAAATCGTTTTAGCAAGACATGTGCCAAATACCGTTTTTAGGTCTCAATTGGTCTAGATTAAATTGTGTAAAAGCGTTCTAGTTTTATCTAATAAGCGTTTCATATTTTTACTAATTATTAAAAAAACAACCAATATACAAAAAATATTTTTATTGTCATTTTTCTACAACAATCATGATTTTTTATATCGCATTAAAATGAATCAGGATGTTTGGGTGTTGCTTTTATTTGGTGCGGAACAATATTTATTTATTTAAAATTATGCATTTGTATTTTTTTGTTTTCTGAAGCGTGAATTAATATCAAAAAATGATCTTTGCATAATATTACTTTTAATTAACATGCAGAAATCTATATTTTTAGACTACTTATTAAAAATTATTGATTCTAGTTAAGTGTTTTATTTGAAAAGTGGCATGAATTTGGCAGTGGTTTTTCCGTCATGGAAATGATTCTTCCATCTTTGTTATTTTTATGAATGGTAAAAAATAATCAATTTTTAAATTTCATTAGAAATATCATTTGATTAAATGAAGATGGTCAAATCGTTGAGTGATTGGGTGCTATTCGAAAGACTAGCGTTTACTGAAAAACGATGATGTGAGCACTGAGTTGAAGTCTAAATTTTCTAGCGTTGCTTTGTTTTCAACCATTATTGCATTTGCCTCAATTGGATATGCCAAAACACCAGCACAAGCGGACAAAGTGCTTCGAATTGCTTTTGAAGCCCCCGATGATGGTTTTGATATGGTTAAAACTTTCAATTTCTATAGTGGGAATGTTGCTGATGTTATTTTTGAAAGGTTACTCCAATATGATTATTTGGCTAGTCCAGTAAAACTTGTGCCATCAACGGCAGAGAGCATGCCAATCATTCAAGAAAATGGCAAAGTTTATATTTTTAAAATAAAACCAGGAATTTATTTTACCAATGACCCTGCATTCAAAGGCAAGCGCAGAGAGTTGGTTGCAGAGGATTATGTTTATTCGATTAAACGTATTTTAGATCCTAAAAATCACTCCTCATCATTTGCTTTTATTGATCATAAAATTGTGGGTGCAAATGTATTGGTTGATCAGGCGAAGAAGTCTGGTCGATTTGATTATGATGCGCCGATTGAGGGAATTAAGGCATTAGACCGTTATACGATTCAATTCACACTGACACAACCTGATTATAACTTTCCTTATATTTTGGCATATAGCACTTTTGGTGCAGTTGCTCGTGAAGTGGTTGAATATTATAAAGACCGTTTGGGTATGCATCCTGTTGGTACAGGTCCATATATGCTCAGCAAGTATGTTCCTCGTAGCAAAATAGAGTTGGTCGCAAATCCTGATTATCGTGGTTTTGTCTGGAATTATAAGTCAACGGGAACGGCTTGGGATAATCAGCTTGTCAAAGAAATGACTGGCAAAAAGATGCCGCAAATCGGCAAGGTGAACATCAGTATTATCGAAGAAGAGCAGTCACGTTGGTTAGCCTTTAAATCCAAGCAACTTGATTTTGATAAGTTAACTTCAAGCTCAGTTCCCAAAGTATTGGATCAAAATAATCAATTAAAAGCTGAGATGAAACAGCAAGGTATTCTCCTTTATCCGAATAAAGAAGCTGAAATCACTTATACCATGCTGAATATGCGTGACCCGATCATAGGTGGGAAAAGCTTAGATAAAGTCGCATTAAGACGTGCCATAGCGATGTCTTTTAATTTGGATGAATACATCCGTATTTTACGAAAGGGGCAGGCAGTCAAAGCAGAAATGTTGGTTCCCGCCGGTGTAAATGGTCATAACCCGAATTATCGTAGCAGCATTGGTTACAACCCTGTTCTCGCCAATAAACTGCTGGATCATTTTGGATATAAAAAAGCTGCGGATGGTTATCGTACTTTACCCAATGGCAACGCTTTAACTTTAAAAATTAATACAGAAAGTGGCTCAGCTTCAGTTATGTACTCTGAGTTGTGGAAGAAAAACTTAGATGCGATTGGCATCCGAGCAGAATTTAAAGTCAGTAATTTTGCCGATAACTTAAAAGCGGCAACTCAATGCCAATACATGATCTGGGGTGGTGCATGGCATGCCGATTATCCAGAAGGAGAGAATTTCACCCAATTGCTTTATGGTCCTAACGTTGGACGCGCGAATCAATCTTGTTATCAGTCAGCAGCTTATGATCTTTTATATAAACAGGCGATGCAGCACGCACCAGAACAGCGTATGCCTTTTTATGAAAAAATGAGCCGACAAATCGAAGCAGATCACCCTTTTATTCTTCAAGACACTCGCATAAGAAACTGGGTCATTCAGCCCCATGTGCAAGGCTTCAAAGCCCATCCAATCATGAATACCAACTGGCAATATCTAGATATTGCTTCACCGCGTCAAAAATAAGTGATGAGTTCAAGATGAAGCAAAATTTTAAACTTTCGTTAACACGCTATGGTTTGGCAATTTGTGTTGGGCTCACGGCAACGCTTTCAACTTCACTGTTTGCTGCCAAAAGCCCAGCCGATCCAAATAAAGTATTGCGTTATGTCTTTCCCGTCGCAGAAACAGGTTTTGATCCTGCGGGTGTACACGACTTATATTCTGCGCATGTGAATGGTTCTATTTTTGAAACCTTATTTACCTATGATTATTTGGCTTCACCTGCAAAATTAGTGCCTCGAACAGCAATTGGTTTACCAGAGGTTAGTGCAGATGGTTTGACCTATACCATTCGAATCCAGAAAGGTATTTATTTTGTTGATGATCCTGTATTTAAAGGGAAAAAGCGGGAACTAAGCTCGGCTGATTATGCTTATACCTTTAAGCGTTTGCTCGATCCAAACTTGCGTTCACCTAACAGTTGGTTGCTAGATGGGCGTATTGCGGGAATGGATGCAGTGCTGAAGCAAGCACAAAAAACAGGAAAATTTAATTACGATCAACCTGTTGTCGGCCTACAGACACCAGATCGCTATACCTTAGTGATTCAACTGACCAGCCCTGATCAAAACTTCCCGATGATCTTGGCGCATCAACCTGCTGGCGCAGTTGCCAGAGAGGTGATCGAAAAGTATCGAAACAAAGCTGGTTTTGCCATGGGACATCCTGTGGGCACAGGTCCTTATATGCTGGCTCGTTGGACACCGGGGTCACGCATCATTTTAAAAGCCAATCCGAACTTCCGAAGTTTTGTTTGGAACTTTAAGGCGAGTTCTGCCGAAGACCAAAAAATAGTTCAAGCCATGCAAGGCAAACAGATGCCGCAAATTGGTGTCATCGATATCCAAGTGATGGAAGAGGGACAGTCACGTTGGCTGTCCTTTAGTAAAGATGAGGTGGACTTATTTCAGCTCGATGGTGAGTTGACCGTTCAGGCTTTGCAGAATGGTGAGTTGAAACCTGAATTGGTGAAAAAAGGTGTGCAACTGTCTCGTATCGTTGATCCATCCATTGACTATCACTATTGGAATATGAAAAACCCAGTTGTGGGTGGGTTGAGTAAAGAAAAAATTGCACTCCGCCGTGCCATGGCGATGGCTTTTTCTGCCGACAGCTATATCAATATTTTGCAAAAAGGGGATGCCCAAAAATTACAAGCACTGATCCCAGATGGTGTAGTCGGCTACGACCCTGATTATAGAAGCAGTATTCCGTATTCAGTCAAAGCCGCCAATCTGTTGCTTGATCGTTATAACTACAAGGTGAGTGCAAATGGTTGGCGAACGCTGCCGAATGGAAAGCCGCTTGTAATTGATATGACGATCTCTGGAAATAATTTAAGAAGTCAGCAACAAGCGGAGTTTTGGAAAAAAATTCTGGATAGTCTCAATATCCAAATGACCACCAAATCTTTGCCATTTTCAGAAGCACTGAAGTTAGAAAAACAATGCAAAACCATGTTCAAAACATCTGCTTGGATTGCGGACTATCCTGATGCAGATAATTTTATGCAGCTTTTTTATGGCAAGAACGTTCATGTAAGTAACAACAGTTGTGCCGAAATTCCTGAATTTGACCACCTATACGAACAAACTCAGAAGCTGCCACCTAGTCCAGAACGTGATGCCTTATATCGAAAAATGTCACGTGTCTTGGAAGTCTATATGCCCGTACAGGTGATCGGTGCTCGTTACCGAAACATCTTGGCTCAACCTCGTGTGATTGGTTTTAAAAAGCATCCCATTCTTCCTGCGGAATGGATGTACATCGATATTGATATGAAGAAATAGAAATAAAGAACTGGAGTCATCATGAAATTCAATACCTTTAAATTAACCACCTTATGTTTATTGACGATGGGCGTTAGCCAGATGGCAATCGCAGAAATCACAAAACGTCAGACATTACCAACATTTCAGGCCCAAGACATTGCAACAATGTGCGATGCCAAAATGAATGAGGTGAAAAAACAGCTTAAGTCGGTAGAAATGTTGCGCTTAAAACAAGATGCACCCGCAGCCCCCGTTTTAGCGAAATGGGATCGTATCTTTGCAGAATTTGAAGATTTTTATGGGCCGATTGGTTTATATGGCAACGTTTATCCCGATGAAGCTGTACGCAACGCGGCAGAGGATTGTGAGGTTAAAATTACTCAGTTCCAAACCGATATTTTCCAAAATCCCAAGCTCTATCAGCAGTTTAAAAAACTAAAGCCATCTGATGCAATAGACAGCAAATTTCAGCAAGACATTTTGGATAATTTTGAGGAAAAAGGCATTCTGCTGACCACCAACAAGCAAAAACGTTTGAAAGAGATTTTGGATGAACTCGCAACGGTTGAGCAGGTCTATGCCAGAAATGTACGTGAAAATCCACAGAAATTAGAGTTTAGTGCCGCTGAGTTAAAAGGTTTACCGCAAAGCTATATTGATGCTTTAAGCAAAAATGATAAAGGTCATTATTTATTGGGTTTTGAATACCCTGAATACCGTCCTTTTATGCAGCTTGCGGAAAATGATGATGCACGTAAGCGCTACCAAATTGCTTTTAGTCGTCGTGGTGGAGAAAAGAATTTAGCATTGCTGAAGCAAGCGATCGATTTACGCTATGCCTTAGCGCAGCTTTTTGGCAAATCTAGTTATGCTGAATGGGCTTTACAAAAGCGAATGGCAAAAACACCAGAGGCAGTCAATACATTTTTAGCAGAAGTTCATGCAACGGTCGCGCCGTTAGAACAAAAAGAAGTTCAGAACTTAGGCGAGTTCAAAGCAAAAAGTTTAAATATTCCATTACAACAAGCCAAGATCGAGCGTTGGAGCGAGGAATATTGGAGTGAAAAACTCCGTCAAGGCAAATATCAAATTGATCAGGAAAAGTTGCGGGAATTTTTTCCTACACAAGCGACGCAAGATTGGCTATTTGCTATTTCATCTGATTTATATGGGATTGAATTTAAGCCAGTAAATGTAGAAGTTTGGCAAGACGAAGTCGAGTATTACGATGTGGTCGATGCGAAAACAAAGCAATTAATCGGCGGTTTGTACATGGATAAATTCCCACGCGAAGGCAAGTATGGACATGCTGCAGTTTGGAGTGTTTTTGGAAGAAGTCGTTTAACTGAGCGCAAACCAATCTCAGCATTGGTCACCAATTTTAATCGCAAGGGGCTGAATAGTGATGAGTTGGAAACCTTCGTACATGAGTTTGGACATGCTTTGCATGGCATTTTGTCAGATACCCGTTATGCATCACAAGCAGGAACGAGTGTAGAGCGTGACTTTGTTGAAGCGCCGTCACAAATGTATGAAGAGTGGGCGAGACGTAAAGAAACCCTGTCAAAAGTCGCAGATTATTGCAAACCAGCTTGTCCACGAGTCGATGATGCTTTGATCGAGAAACTAAATGCAGTACATGGCTATGGGCGTGGTCTGCATTATGCGCGTCAAACATTATATGCCCAGTACGATATGGCACTACATGGTGTTGATGCTTTGAAGGTACAACCGCTTGATCTATGGGGAAAAATGGAAGGTGCAACCGCATTGGGTTATGTACCTACGACGCAATTTCCAGGTCAGTTTGGGCACATTATGGGCGGTTATCAAAGTAGCTATTATGGCTATATGTGGTCTGAGGTCATGGCCTTAGATATGTTGTCAGCCTTTGGCAATAACCTGAACAATGCCGAGGTTGGACAGCGATATCGCGAAACTATTTTATCTCAAGGTAGCCAAAAACCTGCACAAACATTGGTTGAAACGTTTCTTGGACGTAAACCCAATAATACTGCATTTTTCAATGAAATTTCAGGTCAACGAATTAAATAAGGGGCATCTTTATGCTGGCATATATTGTACGTCGCATATGGCAGATGATCCCAACCATGCTGGGTGTCGTGCTGCTGATCTTTTTCTTGTTCAATTGGGTGGGTGGGGATCCTGCTTATATCTTGGCAGGCAAAATGTCGAATCCAGAGCAAATTGAAAATATTCGTCAGCAGCTCGGGGTTGATCAGCCTTACTATGTGCAACTCTGGATTTTTATTCAGCAAATTTTAACCTTTGATTATGGCGTGAGTTGGAGTACCGGTGAGTCCGTCTCCCAGATTATTACGACACGTTTAGGGCCATCACTGACCATCTTGATTCCACTGACCATTTTACAAACGATTATTTCGATCATTTTGGCTTTGGCGGTTGCCTCAGTACGAGGCAGTTTGACTGATCGGATGGTGATGATGTTATGCACCATCGGTATGTCGATCAGTATTTTGGTTTATATCATTGTTTTTCAATATTTCTTTGCTTATCAATTGGGTTGGTTTCCAGTGCAGGGCTGGAGCGATAGTTTTAGTGAAAACTTATTTAAATATGCGTTACTGCCGATTTTGATCATGCTGGTAGTGAGTATTGCACCAACACTCAGACTCTATCGCAGCTTTATTTTGGATGAAGTCAATCAGGATTATGTCCGTACCGCACGCGCCAAAGGCGTGGGTGAACATCGCATCTTTGGTGTGCATGTATTACGAAATGCATCCATCCCGATCGTGACCGATGTGATGGCGACCTTGCCTGCATTACTGATCGGTGCATTTTTAATTGAACGCTTTTTTGGTATTCCAGGTATTGGTCGCGAAGTCATTATTGCGGTGGAGCGGAGTGATTTTCCCGTCATTAAAGCGATTACTGTGTACATCGCTGCTGCGACCATGTGTTTTAACTTAATAGCTGATCTGATTTATAAATTAATCGATCCGCGCGTACAGTTGAAGTAGGTGCAATATGCTGAATATATTATTCAAAAGAAAGGCATCTGCTCAGTCTGACGCAACTTCGTCTGGGCTATGGCAGTTGGCTGTACAGCGCTTAAAAGCAGATCGTATTGCAATGGTTTCGCTACTCGTCGTGCTGAGTTATTTCATCGTCTTGGTTTTGTCGGTAACAGGTGTGGTTGCATCGAATTGGAATAAAGAAGTTGCGGTGAGTTATGCACCACCTACTTTTATCGGTGCTGATATAGAGGAACGGATTGCTGAGAAAAAATCAGAACCGTTGCAAGCTTTACCTGAAAACCCTGTTGATCCTTTAAAAGAGATTATTCGTGAATTGAATATGCAAATTGCGAATGAGCAGATCACCGAAACTGCAATTGATTACTATGGGGTGACAGATCCTTTAGCAGCAGATATGCAAGCCATTGATCAGCAATTGGGTGAGCATTTACTCGATCATAGCCAAGCATTAAAAACCACACTCGCTTTTGGTGCTGATAAGTGGGGGCAAGATATTTTACTCAAAACCATTAAAGGTGCCGAAACATCGATCCTCGTTGGATTGCTATCTGCTTTATTGGCAGTGGTGATTGGTACCGGTTTAGGGGCGATTGCAGGCTATTTTGGTGGTTGGGTCGATGATGTACTTAACTGGTTTTATAACATTTTCACCTCGATTCCTTATCTGTTATTGGTGTTAGCCGTTGCGGCGGTTCTTCAACAAAAAGGCGTACTTTCGATTGTACTTATTTTAGGTTTAACGGGCTGGACAGGTGTGTTTCGCTTGATTCGTGCTGAATATATGAAGCACAAATCTCGTGAATATGTACTGGCTGCTAAGGCGATTGGTGTGAGCCATTCACGCCGTATGTTTGTGCATATTTTTCCCAATGTCAGTCATATTGCTTTAGTGCAAATTTCTATTCTTGTGGTGGCATTTATCAAATCCGAAGTGATTCTGAGCTTCCTTGGTTTTGGCGTTCCAGTGGGTGTGGTGTCTTGGGGAAGCATGTTGAATGAAGCACAAACTGAGTTAATTCTAGGCAAATGGTGGCAATTGGCAGCGGCATCGATCGCCATGGCAGTGTTAGTCACCGCATTTTCAATGTTCACCGATGCATTGCGTGATGCATTAGACCCGAAACTGAAATAGCGGAGTGAAATGAGATGATAGGTAATAATGAAACACTGCTATTAAATGTAGAAAACCTTCGCGTTAGTTTTAAAGGTGAGAACAAACAGTGGATTGAAACAGTCAAAGGGATTTCATTTTCGATTCCTAAAAACAAGACTGTTGCCTTGGTGGGTGAGTCTGGAAGTGGTAAGTCGGTCACTTCGCTTGCAGTCATGGGCTTGCTACCCAAAGGACAAAGCCAAGTCGCTGAGCAAAGTAAAATTATCTTTGAAGGTAAAGATTTACTTAATCTCTCTGCGAAAGAGATTCGGAGTATTTGTGGCAAAGACATTGCCATGATTTTCCAAGAGCCAATGTCATCGTTAAATCCTGTGTTTACAGTAGGCGATCAAATTGCTGAAGTGCTTCGTATTCACCTTGGCATGGGGAGAAAGCAGGCAAGAATCCGTGTTTTGGAATTACTAAAGGAAGTTGGGATTCCTTCACCTGAGAGCAAAATTGATGCTTATCCAAGTCAGCTTTCGGGAGGTCAGCAACAACGTATTATGATCGCGATGGCGATCGCTTGTGAACCAAAGCTCTTGATTGCCGATGAACCGACAACTGCTTTGGATGTAACGATTCAAAAGCAAATTATTGATTTGCTCGAATCTTTACGTCAGCGTCATGAAATGTCGATGTTATTTATCACACATGACTTAGCTTTGGTTGGTGAAATTGCTGATGAAGTGATTGTGATGCGCCATGGTGAAATTCGAGAAAGTGGTGATGTGAAACAAGTGCTTGAACAACCCAATGATGTTTATACACGTGCGCTTTTGCATTGTCGTCCTCAACTTTCATCGCGTCCATATCGCTTGCCTGTCACCAGTGATTTTATGAAACAGGAAAATGGACAACTGGTTGAAGCGATTAATCTGTCCACCCTTCATCTTCAAGAACGAACAAGAGGGCTTACAGGTCTAGAGAAAATCGTGCTGGAGGTTAAAGATTTGAAAAAGTCTTTTTATAGCCGTAAAGGTTTATGGGGGCATGAGGAGTTTCAGGCGGTAAAAGGTGTCTCTTTCCAACTAGCAAAAGGTAAAACTCTGGGGTTGGTGGGAGAGTCTGGTTCAGGAAAAACCACGATTGGCTTATTGTTGATGCGTTTACATGAAGCCACGGGCGGGCAAGTATTGATTGATGGGAAAGATATTCTTTCCATGACGGAGAAAGAATTTGCGCTCTACCAGCGGAAGATACAAATCATCTTTCAAAATCCATACGCCTCGCTTAATCCGCGCTTTACCATTGGGCAGATTTTACTTGAGCCAATGCGCATTCATGATATCGGTGAAAATGATGCGGAACGTAAAAAAATCGCATTAGCACTTTTAGAGAAAGTCAGTTTGGCTGATCAAGCTTATGATCGTTATCCACATGAGTTTTCAGGTGGTCAGCGTCAACGCATTGCGATTGCACGTTGTTTGACATTAAAACCTGAGATATTGATCTGTGATGAATCGGTATCTGCGCTTGATGTTTCAGTGCAGGCTCAGGTGTTGAACTTGTTGCAAGATTTACAGGATGAGTTTGGTTTGAGTTATATTTTTATTTCACATGATTTATCGGTTGTGAAATATATTTCGGATCAAGTGATGGTGATGAATCATGGCGAGATCGTTGAAATTGCGGATTCAGATGAGCTGTATTTACATCCTCAACATGAATACACTCAAAAACTGCTGAATGCAATTCCACAAGGCATCATATCTAATCGCTAGCAGTGATAAAAAAACGCTCAAATTTGAGCGTTTTTTTATATCAATGTAAAGTCTTAAAACTTCTTAAAGCCTTTACTGATACCAAGAGGTTTACGGTCACTGGTATTTTGATTTTTAGAATTGCTGTTCGGGCGTTGTTCTGGTTGTTCATCATCACGACGTTGTTGACGTAAATAACCACCACGACGTGCAGCCATTGGTTTTTCAATCATTCTGTCACTACGACGTTTGGCCATACCAAATAAACCGGTGCCTTGGCGTGGTTTCAATTCAACAGATTTCGCAAGATTATCGATATCGCCTTTATCCAATTCCATCCAGCGACCTGTACGCAATTCGCGCGGTAAAATCACTGTGCCGTAACGGGTACGCAGTAGACGACTGACTTTTAAGCTTTGTGTTTCAAAAATACGACGTACTTCACGGTTACGACCTTCTTTGACCACAACTTGATACCAACGGTTGATCCCATCACCACCAATGTCAGTGAATGATTCAAATTTTGCAGGACCATCTTCAAGCTCTACACCTTTGAGCATATTGTTGCGAATCTGTGGAGTCACTTCACCCATGACACGTACCGCATATTCACGCTCAATTTCATTGGATGGATGCATCAAACGATTGGCAAGCTCACCATCATTGGTAAATAGTAATAAACCAGTACTGTTAATATCCAGACGACCGACCATGACCCAACGATCATTGGCGATTTGTGGTAACTGTTCAAAAACAGTCGGACGATTCTCAGGATCATTGCGTGAACAAATTTCGCCTTCAGGTTTGTAGTAAACCAAAACACGACGACGGATTTCATCTTCAATTTGGAATTGGACTTTACGACCATCAATACGTAGTTCATCCGTCGGTTCGATACGCTCACCGACCTGTGCAATACGACCATTGATGCTGACACGACCAGCAGCAATAACTTCTTCCATATAGCGACGTGAGCCTAGCCCAACCCTCGCTAACACCTTTTGTAATTTTTCACTCATGACAGCACAACCTTAGACATAATGATCAACAGTTCACCTTATCAAGACTTCGGCGCATGTGCGTCGAGTGTCATGAATGCTTCCTTGGCGTTCTGTAGGGGAGGCAGTTGACCTAGCGAGGCTAGACCAAATGCATTTAAAAATTGGGGCGTTGTAACTAACAACGCAGGTCTTCCAGGTAAATCTCTGAAACCAGCTTCTTTGATCCAGTTCCAGTCAAAAAGCGTTCTTAAAATCTGACTATTATTTGATACACCACGAATTTGTTCAATATCGGCACGTGTGACGGGTTGATGATACGCAATCACTGCGACTGTTTCGAGTAATGATGGTGACAATTTAGTTGGGCGCTCTGGCCAAACTTGCGTAATGATATTTCTATACTTTGCACGTACCTGAAAACGAAACCCTTGTACCGTTTCAATCAACTCAATGGAGCGACCATGTTGTAACATAGCCAATTGTTGCAAAAACTGACGTAACTGTTGCTTATTATATTGGTTTTGAAATGCTTCTTTTAGTCGTGCAAGTGAGACTGGTGAGTCACTGGCGAATAAAATTGCTTCAATTTGCAATAAAACATCATGATGAATGTCTTCAAGCGACATACCTTCATTTGAGTCCAATTGATCTAAACTCATGCTGCAACGCCTTGAACAGTTAACGGAGCTTCAATTCCAGTATGAATAATGTGAATTTTTTGCTGACGCGTGAGTTCAAGCACCGCCATAAAGGTCACAACCATACCCATGCGACCTTGTTGTGGGTTGAGTAATTCAATAAAACTCAATGCCTCACCAGATGCAAGTTGGTTTTGGATAAAGGCAATACGTTCTTCGAGTAAAACAGGTTCCTGTGCCACAACATGTGTTATTGGCTCAGGACGGTTAAACACACAGAATATTGCATCGCGTAAAGCTTCGACATCATAACCTTCGTAAATGGGTGCAATATGACCAATACTGACATTTGCGCTAAAAGTATCGCGTTCAAAGATCGGCATTTGACCTAATCTTTCAGCAGCTTGTTTTATGCGTAAATAGGTTTCTAAACGATCGATCAGCTCTTGTTTAGGATCTTTTTCAAATTGATCAACAACCGTGGCTTTGGGCAATAATAAACGTGATTTTAAATCAGCAAGCAGAGCCGCCATCACCATATAATCTGCCGTCAGTTCAATATTCAACGACTTCATGCTATCCATATAGCTAAGATACTGAGTCGCAATCGGTGCAATATCTATGTGTAACAGATCAAAGCCATTTTTTTGAATCAGGTAAATGAGAAAGTCCAAAGGCCCTTCAAATTGTTCCAATAAGATTTCGAATGCAGCAGGCGGTATATACAAATCTTCAGGTATGGTGTCATGCCACTCGTCAAGCACACGAATGGAAGGAGTTAACTCCAGAGAGGAAGATAGGATTTGATTCATTACCGTTATAAGCCACGCGAATTTTCAAAAGCATGAAGGGATCGTTTTTGTGATCAAGGGATGACACATACTACTAAGAGCACGGCTATTCTAATCGAAATAGTAAATTTAATAAATTACTCACTTACAAAAACCTTAAAGTTCTCAGGGTATTTTCTAGATTTATGCAAAATTATAGAGAGGCAGTAAAAAATTATGCTTAAATTAGCGACGAAAACTTCATTTTCTTTAAATGATAAATTATTATGAAACATTATTTAAGCACGCAACAAAATCAACTTGGGCAAAAAATTGGCCTTTCAATTGAAAATTATGTACCTGCTCGGTCAATTGTCGGTGATTTAAATGGACAATACGTTAACTTGATCGATATTGCTGGTGGCGTGTCCGACCAAGCCCTCAGTCAAATGTGGACGTGTGTTTCAACAGAACCGAATGATGGATGTTGGACTTATCTGCCTTATTCGGCACCACAGAGCCAAGATGTTATAAAAGATGCTTTGCACAATTCATTTAATTTTAAAGATTCCATCCATTTTCTGATCGAAATCGATGGGGATGTACAGGGCTGGATCGCGTTATTAAATCCAAGGCTTGAACATGGTGCGATTGAAATCGGTAATGTTTACTTTTCACATAAGATGAAAAAATCAAAAGCATCGACTGAAGCGATATTTTTATTATTACAACAATGTTTTAAACAGGGTTTTAGACGTGTGGAATGGAAATGTGATGATTTCAATACACCATCAAAAGCAGCTGCATTGCGCTTTGGGTTTCAGTATGAAGGTCTATTTCGTCAGGATCGGATTGTAAAAGGTCGAAATCGCAACACAGCATGGTTTTCGATTCTTGATGAAGAATGGTCAGCTTTGGAACAAGTTTATCAACAATGGTTAAGCCCAGAAAATTTTGATGAACAGGGTTTTCAGAAACAGCGATTGTCTGATTTTATGATTGACTAAAAATGTAAGTGCTTACTCAAAAGCACTCACATCCCCAATCCCACGACGGATAACTTCTGGATTTTCACCTGATAAATCCACAATACTTGTCGTTGCTAACATTCCAAAACCACCATCGATAAATACATCAATACGTTTGCCGAGCTGATTTTCAATATCAAATGGGTCATCTAAAGGATCTGTTTGATTCGGTAAGATCAAGGTACTGGTGAGTAAAGGTTCATCTAACTCTTTTAATAATGCTTGAGCAATTGGATTACTTGGAATACGCAGACCGATGGTTTTTTTCTTCGGGTGCATTAAGCGTTTAGGTACTTCACTTGTTGCTGGCAAAATAAAAGTGGTTACAGCAGGTGTATTATTTTTAAGCAAACGATACATTGCATTATCAACTTTGGCATAAGTTGCAATGTCCGATAAATCACAGCACATGATGGCATATTGATGTTTTGGACCTAAACCACGAATTTGAGCAATACGTTCCATCGCACTTTTATTACCAATCTGGCAACCAATGGCATAGGCCGCATCAGTTGGATAGACCACAACGTCACCAGCACGAATACGGTCAACGGCTTGAGTGATTAAGCGAGCCTGTGGATTTTCAGGATGAATATGTAAATGCAACATTATTATAACTCCCTGATCTATGTGGCTGAATTTAGTATGAAACTTGTTGTGGGCATGTTGCAAGAGTTTGATGTGATAATTTTGTCATTTAATCAAGGTATTCACGTTTAAATTCATTGAGTTGTAATGGTGATCCATTGCGTGTGCAAAGACAAATGCAATAAATAAAATGCGCAGCATCACGAGGTAGCTTTGCTTCACCAGAAAAATACCGTTGTACTTGAGCAAACACATGATCTTTAAACTGTCGCCCATTTCCGCTGTCGCCCGTTAAGTTATCTAAAGACACACGAAATTTTCGACCAAAGGCGGTTGCAAATAACCATTCAATCGCTTGTGGTTTGATTTCAACTTGTTCAAATAAGCTTTGTTGTTCAGCACTTCGACCATCAGGTGCATACCAATATCCAAGGTCTGGAAGTAAACGGCGTTTTTCACCTGCGATCGTCCAATGGCTGATTTCATGCAGGGCACTATTAAAGAAACCATGCGCAAATTGGATTCTTGCAGCTTGTTGCAAAGTTGCTGGGAAATACTCTGGTTCAAAATCACCTTTGACTAAAGTGACATTATGGTGGGAAAACCAAGAATTAAAGTGTAAAATAAGCCAATCGACCTGCTCTGATTCTGTCGTTAACTTTTGCCAAGATAAATGTTGCACTTGATCTGGCATTAACGCAGCAGTAGTGGTTGAATGGGTGCGAATGAGTAATGAAGTTGTTACTTCAAGTTGCGGCTGCAACAGGTGCATTGCTTGATTTACCCTAAGTTCTGTCAAAAGAAGTGCAAAATTGTATCTTAATCTTTGACAGAGTACCGATGAATTTGTAAAATCGCGCTCTTAATTATGTCAGCAAATACTTTTCCAAGCCAAATCGAGCCATTTAAATGGGCTGAACAGGGCTTTACATGGTCAGGAACACTGCCATTGTCTCGCTTTGCTCGTATTGCTCGAGAAGCTGTTGGTTCAATTGATGATCAATTGATCAACATAGACTGTAAGCTATCAATGGATATCTATCATCGTATTATATGGTTAGATGGACATATTGAAACCAAAGTTCCAATGGAATGCCAACGTTGTTTGGGAACTGTTGAAATTGAATTGGTTTCAGACTTTCATTTAGCTTTGATTGATGATGAGTCACTGATAGAGCGATTGGATGAGGATGCTGATTTCATCGTTTTAGGTGAAAGTGAATCTTCGAAAAAAGGTGATTTTGATACACCTGCATCGATCAATTTACTCGCATTACTAGAAGATGAACTGTTACTGTTGATGCCTTTATCTCCTAAACATGATGTTTGTGAGCATAAGCATCGACCTGCCACTCAGGATGATGTCGAAGAAAAGCGGGATAACCCGTTTGATGTTTTGGCTGGCCTGAAGGGTAAACTTAGCTCATAATTTATGTTATAATGTTGAGTTAAGACAACCGAATTTGTTCTGATCCATTTTTTCGATCTTTGTAAGGAGCCATCATGGCCGTTCAGCAAAACCGTAAAAGTCGCTCTCGCCGTGACATGCGCCGTTCACATGACGCTTTAACCGAGAATGCATTATCTGTAGACCAAACTACGGGTGAAACTCATCGTCGTCACCACGTGACTAAAGATGGTGTTTACCGTGGTCGTCAATTATTCGCTAAAGCAGCTGATGCTGAATAATTGAATCATATGCATTAAGCGATAGCTTAAAGTATAAAAAAAATGGGAGCGAAAGCTCCCTTTTTTGTTGTTTTTCGCAATTATAAAAAGATTTAATCAATGTTAAATTGCCGCATCGCTAAAGAGTCTATCGTCATTCTCATGTAGAATCATGAGTGTTGATGAAATTGGCAATAGACTAATTTAAGGATTTTTATATGTCGACTAAACGACTTGAGCAGGCAGCTCAAGCAACAAAAACAGCATTTGTTTTTCCGGGTCAAGGCTCGCAAAAAGTAGGTATGTTGGCTGAACTTGCAGAGCAGTTTAGTGTTGTTCAGGACACCTTTGCTGAGGCATCGGAAGCGCTTGGTTTTGACCTTTGGCAGATTGCTCAAAGTGGTGAAGGTTTAGATCAAACTGAAAATACTCAGCCTGTGTTACTCACTGCAAGTATTGCGTTGTGGCGTGTCTGGTTAGAGTTAGGTGGTATCGTACCGAAATACTTAGCTGGACACTCTTTAGGAGAATACAGTGCGTTAGTTGCAGCTGAAGCAATGACGCTGGGCGATGCAGTGAAATTGGTCAATTTACGCGGTAAATTGATGCAAAGTGCTGTTCCTCAAGGTGAAGGCGCAATGGCTGCAATCCTTGGTTTGGCTGATGACAAAGTTGTTGAGCTTTGCCAGCAAGTCTCTGCGGCAGGTCAAGGTTCAGTTGAAGCTGCAAATTACAATGCGCAAGGTCAAGTTGTGATTGCGGGGAGTACTTCGTTGGTTCAGCAAGTCATGACTGAGGCAAAAGCGCAGTCTGGTAAAGCCATCGCATTGCCTGTTTCGGTCCCTTCACATTGTTCATTGATGAGATCAGCAGCAGAACAGTTTGCTGACGCTTTGGAACAAACTGCCATTGAGCTACCCCACCTTCCTGTAATACAAAATGTCAACGCGGAAATCGCTACGGATGTTGCTCAATTACGTCAGGCACTCACTGCGCAATTGTACCAATCGGTACAATGGACACGTACCATGCAATATCTACAAGATCAGGGTATTCAGTATGTGGTCGAATGTGGGCCGGGTACAGTACTTAGTAATCTTGCCAAGCGATTACCGAACATAGAAAAAGCATTTGCCATTGATAGCAAAGCACGTATGGAAGATGCCCTAAACGCAGTGTTAGTGGCAGAAGGAAAAATTGCATGACACAACAACGAAAAGTTGCGTTAGTGACAGGAGCAAGCCGAGGTATTGGCGCAGCAATTGCACAGCAACTCATTCAAGACGGTTTTTTTGTCGTTGGTACCGCGACTTCTGAATCAGGCGCGCAAAAACTGACAGACAGTTTTGCTGAGCATGGAACGGGTGCGGTACTTGATGTTCGTAATGGCGAGGCAATTGATACTCTTGTTTCGCATATCGAGCAGCAATATGGTTCGGTTCTGGTATTGGTCAACAATGCTGGGATTACCAAAGATAATTTGTTATTGCGTATGTCTGAAGATGATTGGGATGACATTCTCAATATTCACTTGAAAGCGGTTTACCGTTTATCTAAGCGAGTATTGAAAGGCATGACCAAAGCACGCTTTGGACGCATTATTAACATCAGTTCTGTGGTTGCACATTTTGCTAACCCAGGACAAGCCAATTACTCAGCCGCGAAAGCAGGGATTGAAGCATTCAGTCGTAGCTTAGCGAAAGAGATGGGGAGTCGTCAGATTACGGTAAACAGTGTAGCACCTGGTTTTATCGCAACTGAAATGACTGATCAGTTAAGCGAAGATGTTCGTAAAAAAATGATCGATCAAGTAGCTTTAAATCGTCTAGGTCAACCCCAAGATATTGCAAATGCAGTGAGTTTCCTTGCAAGCGATAATGCTAGTTACATTACTGGTACAGTTTTACACGTAAATGGTGGTTTATACATGGCCTAAGTGGCGACGTATAAACTTTTAAAAATTTTAATATTCAATTAAACTAGTGGCAAATTAAAACGCCACAAGCAATGAGGAGAATTCCTGTGAGCGATATCGAACAACGCATCAAGCAAGCTGTAGCTGAACAATTAGGTATGCGTGCTGAAGAGATCAAAAACGAAGCATCTTTCATGGATGACTTAGGTGCTGATTCTTTGGATTTGGTTGAACTTGTTATGTCTTTTGAAAATGACTTTGACATCACCATTCCAGATGAAGATTCAAATGAAATCACAACAGTTCAATCTGCAATTGATTATGTAAGCAAAAAACTTGCTTAATCATCTTGCATGATCGAAAGCCACCGTAAGGTGGCTTTTTTATGGGTGAAAATAAGAAATTCCAAATATACTGAGTGTTGTTTTAGAGAATATACATATATTTACAAGACCTATTTAAATTGAAACTCGAGCAATTCTTTTTTTCTGTATAACTAGAAATTAGGTCAACTTTGACCAAGCATCATTAATAATTACAGAGGAAATAACAATGGGTCTTTTTGATTTTGTTAAAGGTATTGGCAAGAAAAATACTGCGCCAGCAGAACCACAAGCTGCGCCAGCATCACCAGCTGAGCCGTCAGCTCAGGAAGTAGCAAATAAATTATTGGGTTTGATTAAAAGCTTAGGTTTAGGTGTTGATGGTCTATCAGTTACTTATAATGGTGCGACAGATACCGCTGTGATTAAAGGGCAGGTAAAGAGCCAAGCGGATAAAGAAAAGATTGTACTTGCTGTAGGGAATATTGATCATGTTGCACAAGTTGATGATCAAATGACGGTTGAAACAGCAGAACCAGAAAGCAAGTTCTATACGGTAAAATCAGGCGATAACTTGTCTAAGATTTCTAAAGAGTATTATGGTGATCCAAACCAGTACAATAAAATTTTTGAAGCGAATAAACCATTGTTGAAAAATGCAGATGATATTTTCCCAGGTCAGGTGTTACGTATTCCACAATAATTTGCGGATGCTATAAAAAAGGCGCTAATTGCGCCTTTTTTATAAGAGTTTGTTTGAAACCTTAGTATCAATCAGTTGCTATCGATTCCATAAGAACTGATATACGTATTTAAAAACTATAGGTCATCCCAAGTTTGACTGTTCTTGGCTGCCCTGGATAAACATAGCGATTAAACGCGCTATCATCATATTTTTTATTAAAGATATTTTTAATATCGAAACTGAAACGTATGTCCGATGACAGATTGTAATAAGAAATAAAGTCCGTAGTCGCATAACTTCCCATGCTGTATGTGTTATTTGCAGTTTGTCCTTTTCGGCTGGCAATATAGCGTTGGTTTAAGCCTAAACCTAAACCATTTAATGCATCTGATTGAAACTCATAAATACTTAATAGATTGAATGAATCTTTAGGAATATTAGCTAAACGTGTTCCTTTGGTTAAGCTATTATCTTTGCTCACCGTAGCATCGGTATAGGCATAATTTCCAATAATTTTCCATTCTGGGGTGAGATTTCCGACCAAACTGAGATCAAAGCCTTTACTTGTGACTTCGCCTGCGGCAACGCTTTTTGTTGAATCCACTGGATCTAATGTCAGCACATTCTCTTTTTTGACATAATAAATCGCATTTTCAAATGAAAGTTTATGATCAAGAAGAGCGTATTTTGAACCAATTTCATAAGAAATACCTTCTTCAGGATCAAAGCCTTGATTGTTTCGATCTGCGCCTGCGTTTGGTTTAAATGATTTACTGATGTTGCTATAAAGCGTGAATTGATCAGTTAGATCATAGGTAAATCCAATACGAGGTATGACGGTATTGTGATCAGTTGACCATGAAGAATGATTTATAAAATTGGTATAATCCTGTTCGTAATGCTCAAAACGTAAACCAATCAGGGTATTGAGTCGGTCTGTTAAGCGAATTTGATCTTGAACATAGAAAGCTTTGCTACGCAGTTGCTCATGATCATGTGTGGTGACATTGACTAATTCAGGCAGTGGCTGAGCGCGGTCGGGCTGGTGGATATTTAAGTCAAATGGTGCCGTGGAGCGAATAATATAGGAACGGTAGTCATAATCTTCAAATTCTATTCCAGACACTAACGTATGTTCTAGGTTAAACAGATTAAACTCACCGACAAGGCTTGCTTGAATATTTTTGTCATTCCAATCTAAATTTCGCCAATTATAATTTCGAGTAATGATTTCACCATGACTATTGGCTTTTACACTATTTGCTTCAACGGCATAACCATGCAAATTTCCATCTAAATATTGCGTACCAACATTCAACTTCCATGCATCATTGAGACGATGTTCAACGCGTAATTGGAACATATCATTGTCGTTATAGAGCCGATTTCTATTTTTTCCAGATTCCCACCAATATTCTTTGGGATCAAAAGATTGTTTTTGTTGACCGTCATAGCGAGTGAAACCACGATCTAAAGCATGTTGGTTGCGTAGGAAATCTGCTTCAAAGATAACCTTGGTATTCTCTGAAGGCGTCCATTGAATAACGGGTGCAATGTTCCAGCGTTTTGAGTCAACATGTTCCCGAAAAGTATCTCCATTTTCACCCATTAAATTTAAACGGTAGCTGATACTATTATCTGGAGTCAAAGAGCCAGTGGAATCCACTGTACTGCGATAGAGTCCTTCATCATCGATACTCAAACCGAGTACTGTTTTTCTTTCGGCGAGGGGTACTTTACTCACCACGTTAAAAGTACCTCCTGGATCACCACGACCATACAGGCTTGATGAAGCACCTCTTAAAACTTCTACGCGCTCGATGGTTGAGCTATCAGGTGCATTGGGATAACCGCGGTTAATTGGAAAGCCATTTCTATAATATTCGCCGCTAGTAAAGCCTCGAGATGTGAAAGTGGTTAGCCCTTGTCCACCAAAGTTATTTGCTCGTCCAAGTCCCGCGACATCAAGTGCTTCGGATAAGCGGGTTGCTTGGATATCTTCAAGTACTGCTTTATTGACCACAGTTACAGCTTGTGGCGTATCTTTAAGCAAAGTGGATGTGCGTGTCGCAGAACTTGCAGAATTGACCTTGTATTCTTTTTCAGAATTTTCGACTGCTGTTGAGGCTTGAATCGTGATGGTTGGCAGTGTATTCACTTGATCATTTGCAAAGACAGTCATGGCACAGCTAAGCGGTAATAGGCTAGGTAGGAGGCGGTATTTCAGCATGAGGGATATAGTGCAAATTAAAATGATAATTATTATATTTTATAAGCAAGTTAAGGTTCTTGAATATTTTGCATATGTTTATAGGAGTTGATGATAAATTTGCATATGGCATTTTAGATAGGTAAAAGATTAATTTTTTTGGTGATATAATTTTTTGATTATTTATTTAATTAAAAATTGAAGACAAAAAATGAAAGCTCTAATCAATATTATAATTCTCTATACTTTTTTGATATCAATGGCTTTTGCATCAAATCAGATGATGGATGAAACACAATTCACGAATTATTTTATTCAGAAGGCAAAAAAAGATTTAGTTAAAAATCACTTTGAAATTGTTGCTCCCCTAACTGTAAAGGTAAAATCTATTGATCATTCTGATAAAGAGTTAACATCTTTTCTGGACAATATTTTTAAGCAATACAAAAATGATCCGCAGGCATTAGATACTCTCTTGGACGCATTTATTCATAATTTGATGGGAAATGAATTCCTATATGAGGAGTCAATACAGTTATCATCCGTACTGGCTGTAGTCAAGCCCGCAGAATATGTATTGAGTATCCAGCAGCAATTATCTCAAGCAAAAAAACAAGATGTTGAAAAGTTGGATTTATTAAAGAGAAAAATCAATGATGACCTTTATCTATTGTATGTTTTTGATACAGAAACAGGGGTAAGGTTTTTAACTACAAAAGATTTGAAAGATTTAAAGCTAGATGAAAATACTTTATATAAAAAGACAATAATTAATTTAGAGCATTATTTTAAAAGCAAAGGATTAATTATTGATAAACTTGATATGAATGGTCCTAGTAAATTGTACAAAATTAGTTTAGATGAGATGTATGATGCAAGTATTCTCATACTTCCAAACTATCTAGATAAGAAAAAATATGATCTAAATGGTGAACCTGTTTTTTTTGCTCCCAATAGAAATGTTGTATTAGTAGTCGGTTTGAATGATGTATATGGATTAAAAATTGCCAAACATATAGCTTGGCAATCTTTCAATGAAATGGGATATGCAATCACACCTAAGGCTTATATCTATAAAAAAGATTTTCTTCAAGAATATATAATTCCTGAGATGTAATTCACCATGTAGCATATTTTAAAACCGCTTTGGAATCTTTTGCCCATGAGGTACAGGTGTTTCAGCATGTTTTAATACGCCGAATAGCCATGTCTCTGCATGTTGAACTGCGATTTTGAGTGAATCACCTAAAGCCAATCGTCCCGCAATAAAACTTGCCAAAGAACAACCTGAACCATGATATTGCCCTTCTAAGCGAGGGCAACGGCTTTCCGCAATCATTTTGCCATCGGCATACAGTACATTTCGAATATGATCGGGTGTGTCTTCATGCCCACCTTTGACCAGCACTGCTTTTGCACCCATTTCAAATAATTTTTGAGTGGCTTGCTCAATGTCATTTATACCCGTTAAGGCAGTTAATTCAACCGTATTTGGGGTAATCACTGTGGCTAAAGGAATCAGCTCAACAAAGGCTTTGACTAGCGTGGCTTGATCGCCTAGTGAACCGCCACTATTGGCGACGAGCACTGGATCGAGTACGTATTGGTAGTCGGTATGTTCACGTAAAAATTCAGCTAAAGCCGCAATATTATCGGTGGTACCGAGCATTCCAGATTTAACGCATTTAATTGGTAAATCACCAACCACAGCATTTGCTTGTGCAAGCAATAGTTCTTTTGATGTCGCTTCAAAACCAAAAACTTGTTGAGAGTTTTGAATGGTCAGCGCAGTACATGCAATCGCAGCATGTGCACCGCTTTGCCCAATTGCTTCAATATCGGCTTGTAAACCAGCACCGCCAGATGGATCTAAACCTGAAAAACAAAGTACGGTCGGACGCACTGCAATTTCCTTTTATGTTTTCATTTACGTTAGTATAGGGAAGTTTCGAGAAACTCTCGACTCCGTTGTGTAAGGCTTTAAGAGATTGGACGAATGACGATCAAAAATATACTGATTGATTTAGATGGGACTTTGACTGACCCGAAAACTGGGATTCATGGTTCAATTCGTTATGCGCTAGAAAAGCTCAATCAACCTTTGGCGAATGACGTTGATTTAGATTGGACCATTGGTCCACCACTGAAAGCATCTTTGGCAAAATTATTAGACACACAAGATGATGACTTGGCTGAGCAAGCGTTAGCTGCCTATCGTGAGCGTTTTTCGGTTACAGGTTTGTTTGAAAATGAAGTCTATCCAACTGTAGAAGTCACTTTAGGACAGCTACAGGCACAAGGATATCGCTTATTTCTTGCAACAGCGAAGCCAACAGTTTATGCCAAACAAATTTTGGTTCATTTCCAGTTAGATCAATATTTTACTGGGATCTATGGGAGTGAGCTGACAGGTGAGCGTACCAATAAAGCAGATTTAATTACTTATATTCTTGAGAAAGAACAGTTGGATGCGCAGCAATGTATCATGGTGGGTGATCGTCAATATGATGTGATTGGTGCACGTGCAAATCAGATTGAAACCATTGCGGTGAATTATGGTTATGGTACGGTAGAAGAATTGATCCAAGCACAGCCAGTAACGCAGATTGCACAATTTGATGAATTGCTTGAGTGTGTAAATGAGATCAATGTAGAACGAAAAGTTTCATAAGCATTGAATGGGTAAATAGCCTCGATGCTTCGAGGCTATTTTTTTAATTAAACATTATGCTTTAAGCGATATTGCACCAGTTCATCAATACTAATCACGGTTAAGTCATGTGTTTGTGCATACGCTAAAACTTGAATACCGGAAGCCATCGAACCATCAGGATTGGTTAATTCACACAAGACACCTGAAGGCTTTAAGCCAGCTAAACGGGCTAGATCAATCGTTCCTTCGGTATGCCCACGTCGTGTCAAAACACCACCATCACGTGCACGTAAAGGAAAAACATGGCCGGGACGACTGAGATCACTGGCAACAGCATCATCTTTAGTCGCTGCTAAAACTGTGGTAACACGGTCTTTCGCAGAAACACCTGTGGTCACACCTTGTGCCGCTTCTATCGTCACGGTAAAGGCTGTTTTGAACTGACTTGAATTGTCCACAACCATCGGTGGAAGTTGCAAATGATCGGCTAATTGTTCGGTTAAGCAAAGACAAACAATCCCTGAACCATCATGAATCATTTGCGCCATCGTTTCGATAGTCAATGTTTCGGCTGCAACAATCAGATCTGCTTCATTTTCACGGTCAAAATCATCCATCACCAACACAGGTTTGCCTTGGCGGATATCATCTAAAGCTTGTTGAATACGTTGTTCAGCAGGGGAAAGGGCTGAAAAGAAAAGTTCGGGTTGGATTAAACTCGACATAATGAAACGCTCTCGTAAATAGGTTACGGTTGAACATTTCAGGACTGATGCAAAAATAAGCGCGCACTAAAACAAACCAAAGTTGTTTTGGTGGTTTCGTCTTCTTTCATCCGGTCTATACCGTCGGCTTTGGCATTTCACCAAATCTGCGAGTACATAAGGGGCAATATGTCACTGACCCTCACGATACCAGCTCGTGGGCTGATTAGGTCATTGATGATCAAAGCCTAACTTACCACCGGTGGGGAATTTAACCCCGCCCTGAAGCGATGTGCTTTGATTATAGTCATATTTTACGTGAAAAATATAACTTTTATAGAATGAATCGTTCTATAACAATCAAGAATAATGCTGAGACGTGCTTCAAGATTTTCCATTAATCAGTGAAATTGGTAATGGAACTTAATTGAGCATAAACTCAAATGATAGAACAACAAGAAAGTGAGGCGATCGCCAATGGAAAAGGCAGTTCAAACAGATCTCGAGCAACTTGCGCAGCAAATACATCGACCCGTGATTAATCTAAAAGAGTTTTCCCATTTATCCACACAAGAGTTAGCTTGGTTAAATCAGCAATTGCAGCACACTGTTTTAGAAGAAAATCGAAAAATTAATCAGCGTTTATTTCAAGTCCCTTTTTTTCTACGCTTCCTGCTCAAAAGTAAAATAGAGAGGTAAGTGTAATGACGCGATTAGCTGTACATGCTGAGATTATAAAACTTGCACGAATCCTAAAGGTTTCGGAACAACAATTGCTTTTCTTGCAAAAAATATCACCAGAAAGTCTCAGACAGTTTCGCTTTGCAATCATTGAATTATTACAAGATCAGCAAAAAGCACGGTTTCGGCACTTGGCAACTTGGGTCAATTGGTTGCCAAATGGGTTAAATGTTTTCATGGTTAAACGATTTTTAGATCCGTTGATTGTGGCACAAATTGCCGTGCATCTATCCACTGAAAACTTATATCGGATTGCTAAAAAATTATCTGCCGAAACGCTTGCTGAAATCTCAGTTCATCTTGACCCACGATTGGCACGAGAGCTGTTGGTTTACTTAACCACCCATCAAATTATCGAGATTGCTCAAGTGCTTTTGCAAAAGCGTGATTTTGTGACCATGGGGCGCTTCGTGAGTATGTTGTCGGATGAGGTGGTGCAAGATGTGGCTCAAATGGTTGAGCAAGAAAGCGACCTTTTAGAAATCGCTTTTTATATTGAATCTAGAGAGCGTATTGATCATTTGGTTCATGTATTACCGAAAGCACGTATAGAAAAGGCATTATTGATTATTTGTGATCCAGCGCAACGTTTGGTCTGGCCCAAACTTTTGGCATTAATGAGTCATATTGGTTATGAATTAAAACAAGAGCTTGGGGATTTAGCCGTACAGCAAGGTGAAACGGTCATTAATGCGATTATTCAGGCGGCTCAAGAAGATCAACTTTGGGAGGATATGTTGCCCGTTGTCGCAGGCCTATCTGCTCAGGCGCAGCATTATGTTGCAAATTTACCTGAATTACGCCAAGTCGACATTATTCAAAGCATCGTGGCTGCCGCAGATCATTGTCATTTATGGACTGACATGTTGGTGGTCGTGAACTATATGCAAGATCAAGCAAGAGAAGTGGTTGCAACAGCAATTGCACAAATTGATGAACAGGTTTTACATCACATCGCCTACGCCTCTTTGTTACGTTCACAATGGGAAGTGACTTTCGATATCGTTGGGCGTATGCCGATAGAAAAGCAGCGACAATGTCGAAAAATTCTCAATGTTTATATGCAGCAATTGGATGCTGAAACTTATCAATATTTAGACGCTTTATTAGATCATTATCAGATTGATGTGCCTGCAATACATTGAGTATGAAGTATTAGGATTATGGCAACGTATCTCGAATAGGCAGTAATGTTGCCAAAGCATGTTCATAACCGCGTTCTACTAACTCATCTAGCTTATGCCAATCAAACATGCCGATGCCCTCAATTGGCATACGGATATGTAAATTTGCTCGTTCAATCGCAGCCGCTTGAATCATGGTATCACTGGCAAGTGTCGCAGTACGCATTAAAATTTCAGCCAGTCGTGGCGCAGGTAAGAGCTTATCTTTAATCAATTTGTTCCAGTTGAGCAGGGCACTTTGATCGGGTTCATTTAAACCGATACCGGGGATGCGGATATCATCGTTTAAGCTGACATTACTGGCAATAATTGCACCTCTTTCCAAATTTTGCATTACGTCTGTCGGGAGGTTATTAATAATCCCGCCATCGCACAATAAATTCTCATGCCATGCTACAGGCGGTGCTACACCGGGCACACTCATGCTAGTACCGACCCACGTTGCCAGTTCGCCTTGATCGTGAATCACCGCTTGACCTGTCGACAGATTGGTTGAAATGCAGTAATAGGTTCGTTTCAACTCCTCTATTCGCCGATGCCCAAAAATTGCTTGAAGCCGACTATGGAATCGTTGTCCACGGATCAAAGATACTCGAGGCATGGTGTAGTCATTTAGATAATTTCGAGCAACGAAAGTTTCATAAGCAATATGAGTCATTTCAACACTATCAAAACCACATGCAACCAAAGCAGCAACGAATGCACCCATACTGGTTCCACCGACAATATCAATGGGGATATGTAGTTGTTCCAATGCGCGAATTAAACCAATGTGTGCAAATCCACGCGCACCGCCACCACCCAGCACCAAGCCTAGACCTCGACTCGAGATTTGCCGAGCGACAGCACTGATATCCGCTTGTGCCCAAGGATGAATAAAATAATGAGCACGGGCGCGATAGAGTTGTTTCCAACCTAATGTATGGGGGGAGGGATCAGCCTCTGAGCGCAATAACACTAATTCAATCGGGCTTTGCCAATCATATTGATTTAATACATCAACAAGTTGGGTTTCAACAGGTGACTGATTGGCTTCGGCTAAAATTAAGATGCGATCTGCCTGATGTAGACAGCGTTTTGCCCACTCATCGTCATGGGTATGTGCAGCATAAAGGACGTAACAATGCTTTTCTTCTAAGCTTGCTAACCATTGACGTAATCTTAAGTCATCTGCACCGTAGTCAAGAGGTGTTTGACTAAACCCAATGCCAAATAGTGCATCCACATGTGCGGCTGTGACTAAGCGAACTTGTGGCCAGCGTTGTAAATGCTCAGTCAATTGTTCTGCGAGATGAATAGCTGGAATTTGTGATGTGACAGGAACAATAGACAACGTGCGGTTATGACTCATGGCATGGGTATGCTGTAGTTCGGGTTGCGAGCGTGCGATGATCAGCCGAGACAAGGCCAGTAAAACGTTTGGATATTGGTGAATGAAGTCTAAAAATGGCTGCTGCGGAATTGCGAATAGGGTGGTGTCTCGGATGGCATGAACTGTGCCGTGATGAGGCTGTTTGGAAATGGTACCCATTTCTCCCACGATGTCATGACGGCCCAAATAGGTTGATAAACCTGAAGCGGTAGTGAGTTTAACGCGACCATAGGCAATAATATAAACATGATCGGCACTGTCATTGAGCTGATAAAGCATTTGTCCTGTTTGTAAATGCAGAATATGAGCATAGCTGGCGATGGTGTTTAGTTGGTCAGCATCCAACTCTGCAAAGACTGTGACTTTACTCAGCGTTTTTATAATATCCATATTTTTCAAATTATCTTTATTATCTACTCATTTAATAAAGCATTGAGCTGTTTTACAAGTGCGGTTGAGTAAAAGAGGGCTTCTGTTTGGGCTTTTTTTGTATTTATGTTTTTGGGAAAATACTGCTATTTCGATAGAAAAAGCTGAGGCATAAAAAAGCCAGTTCATTTTTGACTGGCTCTTTTGGAATCTTTAACGCTTATGCGATTTGTACAGGAATACAGTTTGCAGTGTGGCTGACCGTATTGTTTGGGTTAGCATAGACTAAACGCGGCTTGTGCAGATCTGCTTCTACTTCAGTGAAATCGCCAAAGGTTGCAATAATCACTAAATCGCCTACATCAGCTTGGTGTGCTGCGCCACCATTGACTGAAATAATGCCTGAATCATCTTCACCACGAATTGCATAGGTTGTGAAACGTTTGCCGTTAGTGACGTTCCATACGTGGATTTCTTCGTATTCACGAATCCCTGCTAAGTCCATTAATACACCATCAATTGCGCAAGAACCTTCATAATGAAGTTCAGCATGTGTCACAACTGCACGGTGAATTTTACATTTTAATAAACGAGATAGCATGGCTAGCGTCTCCTGAGTAAGACCTAAGATGAATATCTTATGGTTGACTTGTCACGTTTTCCGCGGGCTATTTGGCGGTTCGATGCGCATTTTGCGCTTAAAAATGCAATATGGCAAGTATGATTGTTCAACAATACAGTCGTAAGTTTAAGTGGGTTTGTAAGCATTGATTTGATTCATCGCCAGTGCAACTTGTCCATCAACAAGTATTTTCACTTTAGATAAGGCATGATCAAGTGCTGCATCCATTAAATCTTGTTCACTGCTTGGGGCTTTGTTTAGTACATGACCTGCGACACGCTCTTTAGAGCCAGGATGTCCAATTCCAATCCGTAAGCGGTGGAAATTAGCACCAAGATGAGGAACTATATCACGTAGACCATTGTGTCCGCCGTGTCCACCACCTGTTTTCAAACGAATAACGCCAGGATCCATATCTAGTTCATCATGAGCGATTAAAATCGATTCAGGAGAAATATGATAAAACTTAGCGAAAGGGGCAACACTTTGACCAGAACGGTTCATAAAGGTTGTGGGGAGTAATAGACGTACGTCATGACCTTCAATTTGACCACGACCACTGAATCCATGAAATTTCGGATCAGCTTTTAACTGAATACCATAACGATCTGCAAGCTGTTCTACAAACCAAAAACCTGCATTATGGCGAGTTTGGGCATATTCCTTTCCAGGATTGCCCAAACCAACAATTAGCGAAATATTTGACACTAATTAAGCCTTTAACACTTATGCGCGGATGAAGTCAGCGTGCATAGGTGTATTTTTTGCTGGGTGGCGTTGTAACGCTTTGATTTTAACGTTTTCAACTTGATCACCGATTTGGATTTCAATCACTTCTTCAAAGAAAGCATTGTTTTCTAAAGCTTTAACGATTTGACGAAGCTCTAAAGTGATTGTTACAGGCTCAGCGCTACCGCCATAGACGATTGCTGGAATTTTTCCTGCGTGACGAAGGCGGCGGCTCGAACCTTTCCCTTGTAGTGCAGCTTCACGTGCTTGAGCATTTAATACGAAGTTTGCCATGGGCATATCCTCATTGAGTTTTAAGAGACTAAACTTGCGACCAGTTTAGTGATAGAAAACCCTAGCTAAGCTAGGGTTTAAGAAAAAAGCTGGGCTATTATAGATAACTATCAAACATCGCGCTAATAGATTCTTCGTTATTGATACGACGAATTGTTTCAGCAACCATGCTAGCAACAGATACTTGGCGAACTTTGCCAATGTTTGCTGCCTCATCTGAAAGAGGAATCGTGTCGGTTACAACAAGTTCATCAATAACAGAGTTTTGAAGGTTTTCAATGGCTTTGCCAGATAAAACAGGGTGAGTTGCATAAGCAATAACTCGACGTGCACCAAATTGTTTTAGTGCATCAGCCGCTTTGCAAAGCGTACCTGCTGTATCAACCATATCATCTACGATGACACAGTCACGATCTTTGACGTCACCAATCAAATGCATCACTTGAGATTCATTTGCTTTTTGACGACGCTTATCAATGATCGCTAAATCAATATCACCCAGTTGTTTTGCAACAGCACGAGCACGCACTACACCGCCAACGTCAGGTGAAACCACCATTAAGTTGTGATGTTGTTGCTGATGTAAATCAGCTAACAAGGCAGGCGTACCGTAGATGTTATCAACAGGAATATCGAAGAAACCTTGAATTTGGTCTGCGTGCAGATCGATCATCACAACACGGTCAATACCTACAGTTGTTAGCATATCTGCAACAACTTTAGCAGTAATCGGTACACGGGCAGAACGCGGACGTCGATCTTGACGTGCGTAACCAAAGTACGGAATGACTGCTGTGATACGACCTGCACTTGCGCGACGCAAAGCATCTGCCATAACCAAGATTTCCATAAGGTTATCATTGGTTGGCGCACAAGTAGATTGGACGATAAAAACGTCTTTGCCACGTACATTTTCAGTAATTTCAACTGAAATCTCACCATCAGAGAACTTGCTAACTGAAGCAGCTCCTAATGGAATATGTAAATGACTTACGACTTTTTGGGCGAACTGTGGATGAGCACTTCCACTAAAAACGACAAGATTGGGCATGAAGCACCTGAGCGAGGATTAAGTGAAGCAACGCTTCACCCGAGCGCAAGGGAAAAGTTTTAAATTTTTCCAACGGGTAGTTTAGAAACAATCTATTATATGGCAGGGGCGGCTGGATTCGAACCAACGGATGCCGAGATCAAAACCCGGTGCCTTACCACTTGGCGACGCCCCTAATGCGGCAGAACTTTAATGGTTTTATGCGGTATTGTCAATATGTTTGATCAATATCAATATAAAACAAGCCTGTCTAAAGAAATGGCAGGGGCGGCTGGATTCGAACCAACGGATGCCGAGATCAAAACCCGGTGCCTTACCACTTGGCGACGCCCCTAAATTTGATAATGTAATGGCAGGGGCGGCTGGATTCGAACCAACGGATGCCGAGATCAAAACCCGGTGCCTTACCACTTGGCGACGCCCCTAATGTATTACATATATCTACAGATGAAAATTGGCAGGGGCGGCTGGATTCGAACCAACGGATGCCGAGATCAAAACCCGGTGCCTTACCACTTGGCGACGCCCCTAACGCATAACTTCGAAATTTCGTAAAGGTGATTCTGCTAAACTATTGACCACGTAAGCTTTACATGGTGCGTTTTGCAAGATCAACGCGATGTCCATCTCTTTGGTTACTTCAGTAAAAACACAAGCACCTGTACCTGTAAGCTTTGCTAGACCAAACTGATCTAAATATTGCATTGCTTCTTCAACTTCAGGATATAACTGTCGAGCCAAAGGTTCAAAGTTATTTCTAAAAAGAGAAGGTTGTAACTGATAGGCGCAAAATGTAGTGATCTTAGAATCTCTTGTCAATGATTTTTGTGAAAATAGTTGTTGAGTGCTGATAAAACAGTCAGGTTTTAAAATTATGAACTTTTTTTGCGCTAAGTCTATGAATGATAAATGTTCACCGATCCCTTCTGCCCATGCATTTCGTCCATAAACGAAGATGGGAACATCAGCACCAAGTTGTACGCCATACTCAGCGATTTGTTGATCATTTAAACCGCATTGCCAAAGTTGATTGAGTACAATCAGGGTGGTCGCTGCATTGGAAGAACCGCCACCTAGCCCCGCACCCATTGGAATATTTTTTTCAATTTGGATCTTGAGACCACAGGGTTTTTTGGCATGGGGGCGGAGTAACTGGGCTGCTCGATAGATTAAATTCTGTTCGAGTTGTACTTCTGCTAAGCCTTGAATTTGAATGACTTCTTCATTAGTTTCTTCAAAAGTCATCCAGTCATACAAGTCAATCAGTTGAAAAATCGTTTGTAATTCATGATAACCATTTTCTCGACGACCTGTGATATGAAGAAATAAATTCAATTTAGCAGGGGAAGGGACTCTAATCATAATAGAATAATCTAAGCTATCGGTTTTGAATAACCATTGTAATACGGTTTTCTTGATCTTCGGCAAGCGCTTGTTTCAATAACAACTTATTGGGTAGCGTTTGGGCATCGTTATAACTAAAGTCGACGGTCCAGCCATCTTCAATCAGTTGCTTTAAACGTTGGTTTTCATCTTTCGTAACTTGCGCATGTAAGGTCGCGGGTTTGGCCTGTACCCAATGTGTTAAATGCATAATAGGCGCTTGCCAACCTGTGGCTTTTTCTAATAATTCCTCAGGTGATGTTGCCGTAATTAAACCAGTTTTAGCGCTATTGAGCGTGACCTCACCCGATCTACCCTGAATCTGTGTTTTTCCGACGCCAAGGATGCCTGTCAGTTCAATATCAAATTGTTCTTGCTGTTGTATCCATGTGAAGAATGCACTACCAGACTGTTGTGGTGTGCGTACGCCAATTTTTCCTTGCAAACTGAAGTTGTTTTCATCCTGTACTTGGGGAGATGTAATAACTTTTTTGGGTTGGCTTAAATGTTGGCAGCCAGTTAAAAACAGCGCGCTACTGCTACATATTGCGACGCATAGTTTTGGAAAAAAACGCATGGATTTAACTCTTTTTTACAGTGACAGGTAAGATTAAGCTATCAAGTTGTTGTAATTGTGGGGCATTCGCATGTTTTTGTTTCAATTGCTGTAACACATCGCTAAATTGCGTGAGTGAACCTTGCATATACAGCGCTTTGGCATAGCGAACCCCGATATTGATGTTCTGACTCAGACCATACGCTTGTTCAAGAACCGCAACAGCAGTATCAAAATCATTTTGCAAAAAAGCAATATAACCGAGTGTATCTAAAATAGATGCTTGTTCAGGCGCGTATTCAAGCGCTAGTTCTGCATATTTTCGTGCTTCTTTCAAACGGCGATTTTGTAAGGCGAGTGTATAGGCATAAGCATTTAGATAGGTTGGGCTATTCGGCTCAATCAATAACAATTGTTTTAAGGTTTTATCGAGCTTATCTCGGTCGGTAAATGGATCGAGTAATAAAACTTCGGCATAAATCAATTCAGGATCATCTGGAATATTCTTGATGGCTTCATCAAGCAACGCTAAAGCAGCTTTTTTATTGTCCATTTTCTTTAAAATATCAGCTTGGGCTTGATATAAGAAACTGGCGTGTTGCGGATAATTCACTCGCTCTTGTGTTAAAAAACGCAGCGCATCATTGAGTTGTTGTTGCTGTTCAAAAATAGAAATCATGTTGCGTCGAGAAACAATATATAGACTGCCATCGACCAGACGGTAATAGGCTTTTGCCGTTTCAAAATGTTGCTTACGTTGCGCATTAATTGCGAGGTAATAATAGGCCTCATTTTGGTATTTTTCAGAATGACGCAACTCAACCAGATATTGCTCGGCATGTTCGTATTGTTTGAGATCAATACTGGTCAAACCAGCAATAAATAAGGCATCTTCGGCTTGGGGATGATCTTTAATAATCGCTTTCAGTTTATCAAAAGCTTGTTGCTGTTGATTGAGCTGAATGTAGTAGCGCGCTTCTGCTAAACGGATATCAATATTATTCTTGTTTTTGCGACTGGCTTGAGCCAGCCATTTTTGAGTTGCGGTTTCATCACCTAAAGCCATAAGTAAATTGGCTTTCATTAAAACGAAACTCGTGGATTTTGAGCGTTTACGCAGTGCACGATTAATATTTGTGAGTGCTTGTTCATATAAGCCATCTTGTGCTTCTAATCCTGCGATGAGTGCCAAAATGGATGGGTTGTTTTTTTCTTTACTTGCACTGAGTGCATTTAATAAGATCTTGCGATCTTGCGCTTGTTCAGGTGCGATCCCAGCTAAAATTTGCTCTAGATCAGCAGTTGGATCAATATTTAAAATCTTATCCAGTGTTTTTGCGGCAAGGTCATATTCATGGGTTTTGAGCGAAATATGTGACAAGTAGAATAATGCAGGAACATCTTCTGGCTCTTGTTCAACCCAATGGGTGGCAATATCTAAAGCGGCTTGCAAATCGTCATATTCAAGTGCAATGTCAAGCGCGCGCTGTTTGATGGTGGTTGAATTGCTACGAATCGCAAGCACAGTATAATTGTGCAATGCTGTTGGAATATCATCGTAGGCGAGAGAAAATTCAGCAACCATGCTTTGTTTCAGTGCGTACTCAAAGCTCTGATCTGCATACATGTCGTGTATTGCTTGTGCGGAGGCGTAAGCGCTCATACTACCTAACAATAAGATTGTGGTAGAATACCGTCTAATCGTCTTGCCGTGAAAATGGATACGGCGATATAGTTGACGCAATTTTTATTGATCCAAAGTAATGCTTTTTATGACACCGATGTTGCACAATAGCATAAATTTAGCGGAATGATGATCTGATATGTCTTTCTTTGCACTGGGTGTCAACCATCAGACAGCTTCTGTCGAACTCCGTGAGCAAATTGCTTTCAATGCAGAGCGATTGACCACGCTATTGCTTGATCGACACCAACACCCAGCGCTTAAAGATATGGTGGTGGTTTCGACATGTAATCGGACGGAAGTGTATGCCATGACTGAGGATGCGGATAGCGTCCTGCATTGGCTCGCCCAAGTGAATAATATTGATGTTAAACAATTGATTCATCATGTTTATCGTTACGAAAATGCCCAAGCTGTTACACATTTGATGCGCGTGGCAAGTGGATTGGATTCACTCATGTTGGGTGAGCCACAAATCTTAGGGCAAGTGAAAAGCGCATTAGCCCTGTCTAAAGATGCCGAAACCATTTCTCCAGAGTTAAATGGCATTTTTGAATATGCTTTTTATGCGGCGAAACGCGTTCGCTCAGAAACCTCTGTTGGCAGCCATGCCGTATCTATGGGATATGCTGTTGCCCAGCTCGCTTCTCAGGTCTTTAGTCATCCAGAAAAATTAACAGTGATGGTGGTTGCGGCAGGTGAGATGAATACGCTTGTTGCCAAACACTTGGCTGAAATGGGAGTGGCTAAAATCATTATTTGCAATCGTAGTCGTGAACGAGCTGATCAATTGGCACAAGAACTTGCACATCAAGCTGATGTTGAAATTATTTCTTTCTCAGAGTTAGCACAAAATTTGCATAGAGCTGATGTGATTTCAAGCTGTACAGGTAGTTTGCATCAAGTGATTGAATATAATGACGTTAAAGTCGCATTAAAAAGACGCCGTTATCAACAAATGCTGATGGTTGATTTGGCTGTTCCACGCGATATAAATCCGAAAGTAGAATCATTGGATAACGTTTATTTATATGGTGTGGATGATTTACAAAGCGTCATTGAAGAGAATTTAGCGCAACGACGTCAGGCTGCTGTTGAAGCTGAGATCATGGTCAATCAATTGGCGACTCAATTGATGACCCAACAAAAAGTCAAAGAAGCAAGCGGCACGATTCAAGCCTATCGCCAACATAGCGAAGAAATGAGTCAGCATGAGTTGGCGCATGCTTTAGAGTCATTACAACATGGCCACGCACCTGAACAGGTCTTACAAGAATTTGCACATCGTTTAAGCCAAAAACTGATGCATCCAACGTCAATTTTATTAAGAGAAGCCGCAAAAGCTGAAAATCCAGACTATTTTGAATGGTTGCAACAACATCTGCATGATGTCTTTGAGCATGAACGTAAGCCGAAATAGTAAAGCTTGTGACTAAGACAGCAACCGCAAACTAATTTGCTTGGTCAATTCATTTAACTGTTGACGTAAATTACGTGATTCAATTAAAGAAATTGGTGATTTAAGTTTTAATCTTAAATATTTTTCTTGTAGGCCCAAAGCATATTCTTTTGCCAGTTTATCAGCAATTTCAGGTGCTTCAGTGAGTGACTGAATATTGGTACGCTGCATAATATCGGCAAGCTCATGAGCATAGCTGCTACATGCACCAAGTACATAATAGGTTGCTAACTCTTGATCATCAGGTAAATCATCAAACACAGTATTCAGTACTGCCAATATTTTGGCTAAGAGTTCAGTTGGATCAATGACCGCACGAAGTTCTTCAAAGTGAATATACAGATAAGGGTGATGCATCAATATGGCAATCGCAAAGTCTTCATCTTTGGTGTGAATGTTGAAAGATAAAGATGCATCATGGCTGACTTGAGGAGTAAAACGTTTGCCTAGACCTAATTTTTCACGGAAAGATTGTGTCAGCAAATAACGGAATGAACCATGCTTCGGCAATAATTCTGTCAATTCACGCAGTTCTCCCATTACGAGGCTTTTACCTTCTGGTGAGCTAATGTCATGCTGTCCAGTCAGATGGGCAAATACAAAGTCAGAGAGTAGTGGGGCTTGTTGTAATAATTTTTGGAAACTTTCTAAACCTTCACGACGAATTAAAGAGTCTGGGTCATGTTCATTTGGAAGTACGAAAAACTTTAACTCACGTCCATCGTTGAGTAAGGGCAGTGCAATTTCCAAAGTTCGACGTGCTGCTTTTTGTCCCGCAGCATCACCATCAAAGGCGATAGTGATTCGTGAGTTTTGTTTAAACAAAGTATTTAAATGATCTGCGTTACTTGCAGTTCCAAGCGTCGCAACGGCGCCATTGATGCCATACTGCTGTAGGGCAATCACATCCATATAACCTTCAACCATTAGCCAGTCATTGGCTTTTTGTTTACGTCCTTCGTATAGTCCATAAAGCAATTGATTTTTATGAAAGACTTCAGAATCGGGTGAGTTGATATATTTGGGTTTGATCTCATTGTTGAGCGCACGACCACCAAAACCGACCACACGTCCTTTATGGTCACGAATCGGAAAAATCACCCTTTCACGTAATAAGTCAAAATCTCGACCACTATCACTTGAGCGAATCAGCCCTAGTTGTTTCAAGCCTTCAATATCTTGAGGAAAGGCTTTTTCGAGATGTTGCCAATCTTCGGGTGCATACCCTAAACGCCAAAATTGAATGGTTTGAGCAGATAAACCGCGCTGTTTAAAATAATTTTGTGCCTTTTGACTATTGGGTAATTGGCGTTCATAAAATTGCGCTACATTTTCCAAAAGATCATATAAATTTCCTTCCTGCACATATTCATCCATGTTAAATGATGGATCAAATTGGGCAAAAGGATCATCCATGTAGCGATCCATATCAACAAAATGACCATCAATTGGTTCATCAATGACAGCTGGATTTGGCGTTGGACTATGAGTTTTTTGTGTTGGTGGATTCACCGCTGCTTGGGTACTACGCTTATAAGAAAGTTTTTTATTGTCATGATTGTCTTTGGGTAGCTCGACGCCCGTTTTATTTGATAAGTCCTGCATCACATCGACGAAGTTCCGACTATCAATATCCATCAAGAATCGAATTGCATTGCCATTGGCCTGACAGCCGAAGCAATGGAAATACTGTTTGTCTCGATAAACATGAAAAGACGGTGTTTTTTCTTGATGGAATGGGCAACAGCCTGAATAGGTTCTTCCTGTTTTTTTTAACTTCACACGCTGACCGATCAAATCGACAATGTCGGTTCGATCTAAAATTTGATCAATCGTATGTTGTGGAATAGCCATAAGGTTTAACCATTTAAACTAGGGAGGAACATATTTTTAAAAACAATAGACTTCTTTTTTCATAAATCCCTTGCGGAACTTCAATCGTTCCTCATTCTCTCGATGAGAGAAAGACAAAGAAGCTCGATTATTTTGAAAGAGGTCTAATCAGGTTATGAATCATTGTTGCATAAAATGAAAAACAGGCAAGGGGTGACTTGCCTGTTTGCTGAATCAGATTGTGATCGCAGAATTAATTTGCGGCATCTTCTTCGCTGGTTTGTTCAGTTTCTGGTTTGTCGAATAAACCGAAACTTAAGCGATTGGCTAAACTGCGTTGTTGCTCAGTTTTAACATCATTTTCTTCAGTATCGACAGTTTGAGACTCACGACCCAATAAGCCTAATGTAGCGCGATTGACCCAACTGCCTTCTTTACGTGCTGCACGTAAATTCACGTCACCATTGGATTTGACCAAATTTGGATAGTTCAGTTTTAATATTTCAACGTATTGTTGTGACGTTGCTTTATCACCCAGTTTGTCATAGCTATAAGCAAGTGTTGCTAATGCTTCCGGCGTTTGAGGCGTTTGAGGATAATGCTCAATCACCCATTGTGCACGCTCAGCAGCAGCAAGCCATGCTTTACGCTTGATATTAAAACGTGCTGCATTCATTTCATTTTCAGCAAGTTCTTGACCAATAAATTTCATCCGTTGCGCAGCATCAACCGAATATTGGCTGCTAGGAAAACGACGGATTAAATCAACAAAGTTTTGATAAGCAACTTTGACATAGCTCACATCACGGTGTGATTGTTGTAATGATGTATAGCGAATCAAGCTATCGTAATTCATTTCCATATTCGCAACACCGCGAACATAGTAGGCATAATCAACATTTGGATGTTGAGGATTTAAACGAATGAAACGATCTGCAAGCGCGATTGTCCCTTCATAATCCTTCTGTTTAAATTTGGCGTAGAGAAGTTCGAGTTGCGCTTGCTGCGTGTATTGCCCAGTTGGATAGTAGGTATCCAAGGCTTCTAGTGACTTCACGGCATCAGTGTATTGATTGCGCTCTAGCGATTTTTGCGCTTTTTCAAAATAAATTTGTTCACTCGATTGTGGTCCTTTATCAACCACTTCTTTCTTGCTTGGATTGCTGCTACAGCCCACAAATGCAGATGCCACACCTAAAGATAGTGCAAGCATCGTAATTTTATAACGTGGTAGCGACATAAAAACTCCTCTGTTATTCTGGGCAATGAGCTACAATGGTTGTATTAAACCATTTTTGTACCGATCATCAAATGACTTCAGCACAATCTTCCAATTCAAACGTATCTGAAACAGATTTCTTACTCGAAGAATCTGTCGATGCAGATAATCATACTTCTGACTCAACTGCAACACGTTTATCGTTGCAAATTCAACTCGATGAAGACTATTTGGGTCAACGTATTGATCAAGTAGCGGCATTGGTTTGGAGTGAGTTTTCTCGTGAAAAACTTAAACAGTGGATGAAAGACGGCCATCTGTTGGTAAATGGTAACATTGTTAAGCCCAAGTACCGCTGTGAAGGCAATGAGTTACTCACACTCGACGTTGAGCTTGAAGTGCAAACCTCGAGCCAACCTGAAAATATTCCACTCAATATTGTCTATGAAGATGACGATATTATTGTGATTAATAAAGAGATTGGCATGGTGGTCCATCCGGGTGCGGGTAATCCATCAGGAACACTGGTCAATGCTTTACTTTATCACTGTCCTAAACTTGCGGAACTTTCTCGTGCAGGTTTAGTGCATCGTATCGATAAAGATACCAGTGGCTTGTTGGTGGTTGCGAAAACATTAGAAGCACAATTTTCACTCAGTAAACAACTGGCAAAGAAAACGGTTTATCGTGTTTATGATCTTGTTACATACGGCAATATCATTGCGGGTGGAACGATTGATGAACCGATCAAACGCCATCCTGTTGATCGTGTCAAAATGGCGATCCTGCCAGGCGGGCGCGATGCTGTGACTCACTATAATGTAAAAGAGCGGTTCCGAGATTTTACTCGTGTACAAGCGCAATTAGAGACAGGGCGTACGCATCAAATTCGTGTGCATTTTAGCTATCTTGGGCACGGACTCGTTGGAGATCCCGTGTACGTCAACCGTGTGCGCTTTCCAGCTGGGGCTTCAGCAACCTTAACTGATATGTTGCGTAATTTTAAGCGTCAAGCCTTACATGCCGCGAAACTTGGACTCGTTCACCCACGCACAGGTGAAGAAATGATGTTTGAAGCGCCGTGGCCTGAGGACTTTATTAAATTACTTGAAGTGCTTCGTAGTGAAAATGAGGCTTATTAAGCAACGATGTTAAGGAATTAAGGCATGGAATTTGTACAAGGTTTGCCTAAAGGTGTATACGTTGGGCAAACACGAATTGAACATCCTCAAATGATTGCAACGGACAATAAAAATCTTTATGGATTTAATTTGGCATTGCATGTCAATGATGATGTGCAACGTGTTCAACAGCATCGTATGGTGTTGTTGCGTGAGTTGTCTCAGTTCGGAGTGGATAAACTGACATGGATGACTCAAACGCATAGCATCATTTGTCATACGATCAATGAACAAATTCCATTTACCGCGCTTGAAGGTGATGGCTTAGTCACGCAGCGTACTGGTCATGCCTTAATGATGATGACAGCTGATTGTTTGGCTGTGGTATTGGGTAATGCTGAAGGAAATGAAGTTGCCAACCTACATGCAGGTTGGCGTGGCTTGGCCAGTGGTATTGTTGAAAATACAGTCAATGAAATGCGATCACAGCCGACTTGGGCATGGTTAGGTGCGGCGATTAGCCAGCCTTGTTTTGAAGTCGGAGCAGAAGTAAAAGCGGCTTTTTGTGAGAAATATCCTGAACTAGAAAGTGCTTTTATTGCTGGTCAGATTGAAGGGAAATACCAAGCTGACTTATATGTGATTGCTCGATTTATCCTCAATCGTTTAGGGGTTGAGACGATTCTAGGAGGAGATCAATGCTCTTATCAACAGGCGCAAGACTACTTTTCTCATCGCCGTGATGCGAAAACAGGCCGCATGGCGACCTTTGTTTTTATGCAATAAATTGCATTCTTTATGCGCTTGATTCGCCTTGTATCTGAGAAAAATGTTAAACTTGATTCAATTCATTGGTTTTTAAATTTTCCATGTTCGTTATTGATCAAGACACTCCCAAAGTTAAAGTTTGTGTGATTTATCATAGTCCTTATGGTCATACAGCTAAAGTCGCGCAACATATAGCGCAAGGTGCAGAGCAAGCTGGTGCAGAAGTTCACCTGATTTCTGTTGCAGCACCGCTATGGGAATTGCTTGATCAAGCGGATGTTTTAGTCATGGGCTGCCCAACGTATATGGGGAGTCTGACCTCTGCATTAAAACAGTTTATGGAAGATTCTTCTAAGCGTTGGTTAGCACGGTCATGGCAAGGGAAACTGGCTGCTGGTTTTACCAATGGCGGTGGGCTGAGTGGTGATAAGCTCGCGGTATTGCAGCAAATTAATTTATTTGCGATGCAACATGGCATGTTATGGGCAGGATTGCCATTTATGCCGACAGGGCGCAGTCCACAGGATATTAACCGTATGTCGAGCTTTTTAGGTTTGATGACACAGTCTGATAATGCCAGCGTAGAAATCACGCCACCTGAAGGCGATCTGGAAACGGCACGAAAATTTGGGAAATATTTGGCTGAGCTAAAGTTAAAGCATTTATAAAATGAATTTTTCAGCCATAAAAAAACCTCCAATCATCATGATTTGGAGGTTTTTTTATTACTTATGCAACATTCTTGATTTGTCACGTTGCCAGTCACGGTCTTTTTCCGTGGCACGTTTGTCATGCAATTGCTTACCTTTTACCAGTGCAATTTCTAGCTTAACCAAATGACCTTTCCAATAACAGGCTAAAGGAACACAGGTATAACCTTTTTGGTTGACTGCACCCAATAGGTGTTCTAATTGACGACGAGAAAGGAGCAACTTACGCGTGCGGGTTGCTTCTGGAACGACGTGCGTTGAGGCAGACAACAAAGGCTGAATTTGTGCACCAAATAAAAATGCTTCATTATTTTTAAAAGTCACATAACTTTCAGTTAAGCTCATCCGACCAGCGCGTAGGGATTTAACTTCCCAGCCTTGCAACGACATGCCAGCTTCAAATTTTTCTTCAATAAAGTAATCGTGACGCGCTCTTTTGTTTTGAGCAATCGTGCCACCATTATGTTTTTTTACTACTGTTGCTTTCGCCATAATTCAAACTTCCACAATTGTGCTTATTGTGCCGTAAAACGTAATCTTTTTCCATCATTTAGGAATTTCGCGTTTATGCTTAACTTTTGTTAAAATACCCAACTTATCTCATTGACGCAGAGTACAACGCATGTCTAAAACACGTGTGATTTATCCAGGGACTTTTGATCCAATTACCAATGGACATGTCGACTTGGTTGCAAGAGCATCAAAAATGTTTGATGAAGTGGTTGTTGCGATTGCGATTGGTCACCATAAAAATCCAGTGTTTAGCTTAGAAGAGCGTGTAGCATTAGCCAAAACATCATTAAGCCACCTAAATAATGTAGAATTTGTGGGATTTGATGGTTTGTTAGTCAACTTCTTCCGTGAACAACGTGCGACAGCGGTACTGCGTGGTTTAAGAGCAATTTCAGATTTTGAATATGAGTTTCAGTTGGCAAATATGAATCGACAACTTGACCCACAATTTGAATCGGTATTTTTAACGCCTTCTGAGCAATATTCATTTATTTCATCGACTTTGGTCAGAGAGATTGCGCGTTTAAAAGGTGATGTAGCTAAATTTGTGCCTCCCGTTGTGGTTGAGGCTTTTGAACGTAAACATCAACAAGGCTGGTAACGTGTCCTTATATATTACAGATGAATGTATTAACTGTGACGTCTGTGAACCTGTGTGCCCCAATGAAGCGATTTATATGGGCGAGCTGATTTATGAGATTGATCCTGCACTTTGTACAGAGTGTATCGGGCACTTTGATCAGCCACAGTGTCAGTTGTTTTGTCCAGTGGATTGTATTCCACTGGATCCTCAGCATGCCGAATCACATGATGAACTCATGCAGAAATATAAAAAATTAACAGCGCAAAAAAAATCGAGCAATTAAGTTCGAACTTTGCTAATATGCGCGACGAAGTGGGCTGGACGGTCGCTGCTGTGGAGGTCTCCGTGACTGAAACAGGGGAGGAAAGTCCGGGCTTCATAGGGCAGGGTGCCAGGTAACGCCTGGGCGGTGTAAACCGACGGCAAGTGCAGCAGAGAGTAGACCGCCTCATTCGTGAGGTAAGGGTGAAAGGGTGCGGTAAGAGCGCACCGCGTGTCTGGTAACAGTTCACGGCAAGGTAAACCCCACCAGAAGCAAGACCAAATAGGAATCCTGAGGCACGGCCCGTGCTGGATTCGGGTAGGTCGCTTGAGCGTACGAGTGATTGTACGCCTAGAGGAATGATCGTCCTCGACAGAACCCGGCTTACAGGCCCACTTCCCAGATTTTTTAAAAATTGTGCTTGACGTGTGTAGTAAAAGTTTAGATAATGCGCGCACAGTTTTCGGCTATGTAGCTCAGTTGGTTAGAGCACCGCACTCATAATGCGGGGGTCACAAGTTCAAGTCTCGTCATAGCCACCATTTTATAGACCACGCTCCTGCGTGGTCTCTTTTTATCTGCTGTTTTTGTCAAACTTAAAAAATTATTTTAATCGTTAATTTTTGAATTTTTAACTTCAATCTATTTGAAAGATCGATTGAATTTTAATATGTATTGCTGTTAGTGCTGAAAAATGAACAATCGCAAATTAAGCGCGTAAAAAATGTGCATATGTTTTGTGTTTTCAAAGTCATAGGCTTGACCTGCTCAGTAGAACCCTAGATAATGCGCTCACAGTTTACGGCTATGTAGCTCAGTTGGTTAGAGCACCGCACTCATAATGCGGGGGTCACAAGTTCAAGTCTCGTCATAGCCACCATTTTATAAACCACGCTCCTGCGTGGTTTTTTTTATCTGTTATTTGTATATGGATGATAAATTGGAGCACTAAAAAAGCCCGTCAATAAGTCATTTATGGACAGGCTATTATTTTTTATAAGTGTTTTTCGATGCAGGCTAAAGTCTGGGGATTTTCATAGAAAGGTTTTAAAATCATGGTGATGATCGGTTCCAAAACACCGTGTTCATCTAAAGCCGCCACAACCTTTGGATAAAAACGAACGGCTTCATTTTGAAGGTCGCTTTCTTCTAGTCCAATTGCAGTAAAAACATCTTCTAAGCTTTCGTCTTTATAAAAGTCATAAAAGACTTTTACGCCATATAAAATAAGATCTTGAAGGAATGAGGATTGGCGTAATTCTTTCCAATATTCGTAGATCATGACAAAGAATTCTTCGACATCGAGTGGGGTGACTTGCTTGGTATACTCTGATAGCGGTTTGGCTTTGTTGTCATCCCAAATATTACGTGCAAGGCTTTCTAAATCATCATTTGAAAGTAGGCTTAAATCGACGAGTTGTTCTTGAATAAAGCGAGCAATACTTTCTTCTATTTTATGTTCGATACGCTGTTGTTGACGGTGGGAAAAGGTTTTTAGTTTTTGTTGCCACTCATATTTGCTGTCAGAAATTCGTTCTTCATCTGTTTGTGAAAATAGTTTTGGTAATTTATTTTGCAGTGTTGTTGTTGCGATGTATTGGCAGAGCTGTTGAATCGATGGGCTTTCTTTTAAGAAATGGTTTAGGTAATGGCGAATATTTTCAAGTTCTAAAAATTTAGACAGCCATATTTCAAATTGTTGATCTGAAAATACATCCTGTAATTGTGCTGATGACTGCAAAGAAAAGACATGAAGTTTTTGTGCGATTTCACCAATAAACTCTAATAAACCTGCGCCTAACTGCATCTCAAACGCATAGCGTTTAACAACGGCTTGGATTTGTTCTAACTCAATGACTTCTTTGAGTTGAATATTGGGTGCGTGTTGTAAAAAAAGTTGAATGAATTGCTGAAAAAAATCAGCAGAAAGTTGCGTGGTGAGTTGAGTTTTATAAAATGAAACTTGCTCAAGCAAAAGTGCTTGAGCAAGTAATTGTGACTTTTCAGAAACAATTTGTTCAGTCATTCGCGGTCCATCCGTTGACGATAGGGTAGCGTCGTTCGCGATTGAAAGCACGTGAACTAATACGTGGCCCAATTGCGCCTTGACGACGTTTATATTCATTACGATCGACCAAGCGAATCACTTTTTCTACCACTTCGGCTTGGTAGCCTTTTGCGATAATGTCTGCTTGGCTGAGATCTTCTTCTATATAAGCATATAAGATTGCATCAAGTACATCATAGGCTGGCAATGAGTCTTGATCTTTTTGATCAGGACGTAACTCTGCTGATGGTGGTCGAGTGATCACACGTTCAGGAATCACAGGTGTTTCACTCAGTGTATTACGGTACTTTGCGAGTTCAAATACAATGGTTTTGTAGACATCTTTCAGTACAGAGAAGCCACCAACCATATCGCCATACAACGTACAATAACCGACAGAGATTTCAGATTTGTTACCTGTAGACAGAACTAAATTACCAAATTTATTGGAGAGTCCCATCAACAGTGTGCCACGCGTACGCGCTTGTAGGTTCTCTTCAGTTGCATCCGCAGGGCTATTACCAAAGAATGGAAATAAGGTTTGCATGAAGCTATTTACGATCGGATGAATTTCAGCGATACCAAATGTCACACCCATGCGGCGCGCTTGTTCTGTCGCATCTTCAACACTCATTTGAGAGGTGTAGGTATAAGGCATCATCACCGCTTGTACTTTATCAGCACCAATTGCATCAACAGCAATTGCAAGTGTCAAAGCTGAATCAATACCGCCAGACAGACCTAAGATAACACCAGGGAAGCCAGAGCGCTGTACGTAATCACGGGTTGCCATGACCAGTGCTTGATAAATCTCAGCAAAAGTATCTAAAGTTGGTGTTGTTTCTGCGGTTTTAAATTGTTTTTGTTCTGCATCATATTCTGCAAAATAAACAGATTCTTGGAAACTTGGTGCTTGTAGCGCAACTTGTCCGTTGTTATTGCTTACAAAACTAGAACCATCAAAAATTAAGTCATCTTGTCCGCCGACTTGGTTCACATACACAATATTTAAGCTCAATTGTTTTGCAAGTTCATTCAAGCTTTGAATACGATGCTGTGGCTTGCCAACTTCATAAGGAGAAGCATTGAGGATGAGTACAGTTTCAACATTGAGCTGGCTGAGTTGTTTTACTGTATTCAATGACCATACATCTTCACAGATCAGCACACCAAATTTGTGACCTTGATATTCAAATACCAGATGTTGATGACCTTCTTGGAAGTAACGACGCTCATCAAACACACCGTAATTTGGCAAGTTATGTTTATTGTAGATTCCTAAAACCTGCCCATTCTTCATCACTGCAGCAGAGTTGTAACGCTGGCCATCTTCAGTTTGATTTACAAAACCGAATACCATAACGATATCTTTGACTTCACTTAATTGAGTAAATGCTTTCTGGGTACGTTTTTGTAGATTTGGGCGAATTATCAAATCTTCGGCGGGGTAACCGAGTGTTGATAGTTCAGGGAAGATGATTAAATCGGCCTTTTGTTGTTTCGCTAAATTAGCTTGTTCAACCATCTTTTGAGTATTTGCGTCAATATTGCCAATATGCGGAGAGAATTGAGCAAGGGCAATTTTAAAATTTTTCATTCAAACCTAATCCTAAGTCTTAACTGATGCTGATATACAAGTTTTTGATTTATATAAGTATAGTTTTAAAAACATGTGTATATCATGGCGCCAAACATTCTATATCTAGAAGAGAAATCATAAGTTGACTAATATATACTAAATGCACATTTTACTGCGTAAAAATAACAAGTTTTTCTGTATAAAATACGAAGATGTGTCAGTGGTTTTTCGTATTTTGGCGTGTTTTCGTGCTTATGCTGTGATTGTGAATCGCTTTAATCATGCAACCTGAGTTTTTTCATACCATTTTCTCAGGTGTAAATGACAGATCAATGACGAGAAAAGCCAGCTTTAAATGAATTTAAAAAATAAAAAATAATCAGAAAATGAGTTTAATGGGTTCTTATTAATGATCTTTTAAAACTATTATTACATTTTATTCAATAGCTTATGTTTTTATGGTTATTTTATATACCGTTCGTCGGGAATCTCTTTGCGACACTTGAGTGTACATTCGTGCACTGCTATTATCCTAATCAATGTGAACACATGTACACTGTGGTGAAAATCCTAGCATGTGGTGAATAAACAAAAGAGAGGTAACACATATGTCAATTTTATTTTTTCTTATCATTGCATCAGTTCTAGCGATCGTTGTCGGACGTTTAGGTACGATTTTATTGCAATATAAAGAACAACAAGTTTGATCTTGTTTAATTTTTAAGGAGACGAATATGTCAATTATATTATTTCCAGTGGTAGCCGCAACTTTAGCAATTGTTGTTGGTCGTGTCGGGACAGTGATGTTGCAAAAGCAAGATCAATCGAAATCGAATTAATACGATTTTAGCTGTCACCTATAAATCAAATTAGAGAGGTAAGCCTAATGATAGTTCCAGTAATTTTATTTCCTGTCGTTGCGTTTGGATTAGCAATTGGTATAGGACGTGTTGGTACAATTGTTAAAGATGCAATGCGTGTAGATTTTACGACTGAAATGGATGATAGTCATGAACTCAAATCTGAAACTCGCAAAGGTTCTGCTGCGTAAAGCTGATTGCGATTTACTTAAATAGAAAGCCCTGTAGATAAAATGACAGGGCTTTTTATTTTTCCAAAATAATATTAGGGATTTTCTTCAGAAAAATATCGCGAGCAATATCACCTTGTTGTTCAATGTTGTAATCATTAAAAGCTTTGCCTGATATAAATTGGTAGTGATAGGGATTGTATTTTTTAAAGCTTAAATAATAACCCAATTGTAAAATTGCCCCTTTAAAAATGACATTGGTATGTTGCTGATGCTGCAAGATGTGGGCAAGTTCGTGGATAAAAATTGCTTTTAGGTGAATTGGGCAGATTGAATAATCTGGACAATAATTTTGCTGGTGTACAAATAGGTTGCCGTTCGGCGCAATGAAAATATTGACGGGCTGCCACGGTAAGTAGGGAATATTAAAAATTCTAACTTGTGAATAGTCGATAAGATTGCCAAAGACGGGGCGAGCCATCTCAATCTCAGCTTGAGTGAGTCCGCGATAAGCAAATTCATTTATTTTAAAAAAAACAATCAAATTTGAAATGAATCTCGCTTTTAATTTTTGAGTTAATCGATACCAAAGTTTGGACATTTTGAGAATCTAAGGTGGATGGTGCTTAAAAAACATCTAGGTTTTTAATATTGAGTCTAAAGAAAAAACCCCAGTTAAAACTGAGGTTTTACAACAACTAAAATGATGATAGCAAATAAAAGCAGCGTTGGCATTTCATTGAAAAAGCGCCAAAACTTATGCGATTTGTAGTGCGCGTTGCCAATCAGCTTTTTGCGATAATAACCGCACACAAAATGGTAAATTACCAATAGCCCGACTAAGCCGACTTTAAGATAAAACCATAATGCTTCATGGTAATGTCGGGTTGCATCGCCCCATTCAACGAGAAAGTGGGCAGTCACTAATGTGGCAATCATAGACGGCCACATGATACCGCGATACAACTTACGCTCCATGACTTCAAAGCGTTGATGACTAATCGCATCTTCACTCATGGCATGATAAACATAAAGACGTGGTAAATAGAACAATGCAGCGAACCAACATACCACAGCAATTATATGTAATGCTTTTACCCACAAGAAAGCATCAGAAGGTGCATCCATCGATAATCCTACGTGTGTATTTCACGTGGGATTTAGGCATCCCACTTCTTGAAAATAAGGCAGGCATTAACGCCGCCAAAGCCAAAACTGTTACTCATTACAGTATTCAATTTTGCATCACGTTTTTCAAGTACAATATCGAAACCTTGTGCGCCTTCATCAAGCTCAGTGACATTGATGTTCGGTGCAATAAAGTCATTTTGTAACATCAAAACAGAGTAGATTGCTTCGTGAACGCCAGCAGCACCTAAGCTGTGACCAGTCATCGATTTAGTTGAGCTTACAGGTGGAACTTTACCCTCACCAAATGCACGCTCCATGGCTTTAAGTTCGGTAATGTCGCCCGCAGGAGTTGAAGTACCATGTGTATTTACATAGTCAATTGATTCAACGCCGTGTTGTTTCGCTTCTTCGAGTGCCATCAAGATACAGCGAGTTGCGCCTTCGCCACTCGGTGCAACCATGTCTGCACCATCACTATTTGCTGCGTAGCCAACAACTTCAGCTAAGATTTTTGCACCACGTGCTTGAGCGTGTTCGAGAGATTCAAGAATTACGAAACCACCGCCACCTGCGATTACGAAACCATCACGGTCTTTAGAGTAGGGGCGTGAAGCAGTTTCAGGTGTGTCGTTATATTTAGAACACAAAGCACCCATTGCATCAAACAGTAAACTTTGTGACCAGTGATCTTCTTCACCACCACCTGCGAGCATAAGATCTTGTTTACCTAAAGCAATGAGGTTATATGCATAACCGATTGCATCAGCAGACGTTGCACAAGCACTTGCGATAGAGTGAGCTACGCCTTGAAGTTTAAATGCAACACCAACGTTGGCAGTAATGGTATTTGTCATGTTGCGAGGTACGAAGAACGGGCCTACTTTACGTGCGCCTTTCGTTTCTAAAAGTTCAGTCATTTCTACAACAGAAGCAGTTGAACCGCCGCCGCTACCACCTGCAATACCATAACGTGGGTTATCACCTAAGTCTTCTGCTTTTAAGCCTGCATGTTCAACAGCCGCAACAGCCGCATTGTAGGCATACATCGCACAAACACCCATAAAGCGTTTTACTTTACGGTCAATACCATCAAAATCTTGCTCTGCGGCTGCGCTGACATGGCTTTTAAAATTCAGTTCGGCATAAGTTGGGTTAAAACGTGTCCCAGAGATTCCATTTTTTAACGAATGAGTGACCTCTTCTAAAGAGTTACCGATGCATGAGTTGATGCCCATACCAGTGATTACAACACGTTTCATTTACTGATCCCTTTTATGGTAATACTAAGCCTTGTTTATCATCTCTATGAACAATAACGAGGAGAATATAATGATTAAAATGGCTTATGAGTGAATGACATCATGATAACAGAAAGGTTTTTTATTTCTTATGGCAAATTTTATGTCTATTTTCAGTTGTGTAAATATTCGTAATGATCCGTGAGCTAGAACAGAAACACGATGAAAGTATACAGATAAACATTGAGATAAATCTGTATTCAACCTAGTATTTACCTAGAAATGCACAGAATATAGAACAGAGGTACTTGATGACAAAATCTAAAAACAAACCATCTTCGGGTTTATTTGCACAAGCCTTTGGAGTGGCTAAAAAGCTCAGTTCGGAATTGCAAAAATTACAAGTTGCCCCAACGACTTCTGGTGTAGCAGGTCTTGATTCATCCAATGTGATTGAAGGAAATGCACGTTTGAAGGGCTCGTTTGAGGTGGAGAAATATGAAAGTCCGCAACAGATGTTGCGCCAACAATTTCCAAAATTATCGCACCAACTGTTGGGTCGTCACTACACCAAAGTCAATAATGTGGCCACTTTTATATCTCCTGATTTAAGTGAAAAAGTCTCAGACTATTTATTTCAATGGTTAAATGAATTTAGTTCAAATAGTTCAATGACTGAAAAAATCCTTGAAGAAGCTGGCGTAACTGCGATCGCTGAGTTAACAAATGATACTGGGCGTTCACAACGTTTAAGCCAAGCATTGATTGAACAAAATAAACTATTGGCTGCAGCTCAGGGTTTAGTGACAGGTGCTACGGGTATATGGGGTGCCGCGATCGACATTCCTGCTTCAATTGTTTTGGCACTGAGAACGATCTATCAAACAGGTCGCTCTCATGGGTTTGACTTAACCGAAGAAACTGATCAAGACGTTGTTGCTTTTATTTTTAAAGAAATAGATCTAGGCATTGTTGCTGAGAAACAGACATTGTTGCTTGCTTTAAAAGCCCTTAAATCCATGTTGGAAACTCATGATTTACAGCAGTTTCAACAAATATTGGGTTCAAATAATGATATTGAGCTCGTCAAAAAATGGTTGGTGGATGAAGATGGCCAATTTAAATGGGGTTGGCTGAATCATATTCCACAAGTTTCTGTGATCGGGAAATTAACGCCAGTTGCAGGTGCTGCATTGGGTGGTTTTTATAGTTGGCGGTTTTTGGAAGATGTTGGACATAAATCTCAATCGGTCTTTGGGGCAGCACGTTTCTATTTAAATGAACATCCATCAGAGAATATTTCGCCATTAGAGGCCTATTATAAAGCTGAAGACTTATTGAAAAAAACGAATCCGAAGCGATTGGGTGCTACAAGTGCTGAGTCACATCAAGCGATTGTATCGGATGATGTGAAAAATAATGTGATTACCAATGTCACTGTCCAATTCAAAGAAGATGTGAGAACGCAAACTCAAAGTGATGAAAAAGTCGAGGATGGTATCCAACAACTTGCTGAGCAACATGTTGTTGAACATGAGCATACTGAACAACAACCCGCTTTAAAAGTAGAGCAAAATGAGTTGTTTGCGGATGAAGATCAAGAGGCTGTGAGTGAGAAAAAAACCATTGATATAGAGCCTGCTTCAACAAAACATAGTTAAATTTTTGATGATGTATCGATCAACTCGAATAACTATTTAATTCTAAGAATGGTCAACATTTGCTGTGTATTGCAATGTTGACCATTTATACTTCTTAGCTTACAATTGTGTGCCCTTGAAAAGAGGTGTTTTTCTTTTTGAGGTTGTTTAATAACGGGAGAATTGCCAAATGGCAACAACAAATCAGTTGATCCGTAAGGGTCGTACAACTTTGATTGAAAAATCAAAAGTTCCTGCGTTGAAGGCTTGTCCACAACGTCGTGGTGTATGTACACGTGTTTACACGACTACACCTAAAAAACCAAACTCAGCAATGCGTAAGGTTTGCCGTGTTCGCTTGACTTCAGGTTTTGAAGTATCTAGCTACATCGGTGGTGAAGGTCATAACTTACAAGAGCACAGTGTTGTT
>NZ_JAVDVH010000014.1:0-84336 GCF_031456775.1 Acinetobacter sp. 3657
AGCATCGAGTGATACAGTTCAATTCATTGATGGCGATAACATCGAGATTACCCGTAGTGGTAACGACATCACGGTTGCAACATCAAAAGACTTAACCGTTGATAGCGTAACAGCAGGCAACAGTAAGTTAGACACGAATGGTTTAGTGATTACAGGTGGACCAAGCATTACAACAGCAGGAATTGATGCTGGCAGTAAAGTAATCACCAATGTTGCAGATGGTAGTGCACCGAATGACGCAGTTAACTTTGGTCAATTAACCACGACCAATAACAACGTTGCTCAAAACACCACAGATATTGCAACCAACACAGCGAACATTACGACCAATACCAATAACATCACGACGAACACCAATAACATTGCGACCAACACGAGTGATATTAGTAACTTGCAAGGTCAAACGTTCAAGCTACAAGCGAATGGTGATACAGCGAGTGCAGTAGCATCGAGTGATACAGTTCAATTCATTGATGGCGATAACATCGAGATTACCCGTAGTGGTAACGACATCACGGTTGCAACATCAAAAGACTTAACCGTTGATAGCGTAACAGCAGGCAACAGTAAGTTAGACACGAATGGTTTAGTGATTACAGGTGGACCAAGCATTACAACAGCAGGAATTGATGCTGGCAGTAAAGTAATCACCAATGTTGCAGATGGTAGTGCACCGAATGACGCAGTTAACTTTGGTCAATTAACCACGACCAATAACAACGTTGCTCAAAACACCGCAGATATTGCAACCAACACAGCGAACATCACAACGAACACCAATAATATTACGACCAACACTGGTGACATCACGACTTTGAAAGGTGGTTTTAACCTACAAACCAATGGTTCAAACAGTGGTGCGATCAAAGCGGGTGATACGGTTGATATCGGTGTGGTTGATCCAGCGGATAGCAACTTAACTGCAACGAAGACAGGCAATAATGTCGCATTTGCATTAAGCCAAGACTTAAACTTAACGACTGTTACAACAGGCAACAGCAAGTTAGACACGAATGGCTTAGTGATCACAGGTGGACCAAGCATTACAACAGCAGGCATTGATGCTGGCAGTAAAGTAATCACTAATGTTGCAGATGGCAGTGCACCGAGTGACGCAGTTAACTTTGGTCAATTAACGACGACCAATAACAACGTTACGACAGCACAGAACACAGCAAATACGGCATTAACTAATGCTAATAATGCCCAGACTTCAGCTAATGCAGCACAAAGCACAGCAGATACGGCACTGACTGAAGCACAAAAAGGTATTAACTTTGGTGATGGCACAACAAACAATAACTATGCCCTAGGCGAGACGATCAATGTCAAAGGTGATAGTAACGTAAATAGTGAAACGACAGCAGATGGCGTACAACTCAGTTTAGCCTCTGACATTACTGTTGATAGCGTAACAGCGGGCAACAGCAAGTTAGACACAAATGGCTTAGTGATCACAGGTGGGCCAAGCGTTACAACAGCAGGCATTGATGCTGGTAGTAAAGTAATCACCAATGTTGCAGATGGTAGTGCACCGAATGATGCAGTTAACTTTGGTCAATTAACAACGACCAATAACAACGTTGCTCAAAACACCGCAGATATTGCAACCAACACAGCGAATATCACCACCAATACCAATAACATCACGACGAACACCAATAATATTGCGACTAACACTGGTGATATCACAACCTTAAAAGGTGGCTTTAACCTACAAACCAATGGTGCAAACAGCGGTGCGATCAAAGCGGGTGATACGGTTGATATCGGTGTAGTTGATCCAGCGGATAGCAACTTAACTGCAACGAAGACAGGCAATAATGTCGCGTTTGCATTAAGCCAAGACTTGAGTTTGACCAGTGTGACTACGGGTAACACTGTAATCAACAACGCTGGTGTGACAGCAGACAAAGTAACTGTTGGCAATGTAGTGATCGACAAGACTACAAACCAAATCAGTGGCGTTGAAGCAGGTACAAACACTAAAGATGCGGTGAACAAAGGTCAATTAGATGCATTGGCAGCGCAACAAGCAGAAAATGACAATGCAGCAGTTAAATACGACGATGCAGCAGTTAAAGACAAAGTGACTTTAGCGGGTGCAGGCGGTACGACACTGACCAATGTGAAAGCAGGTGATGTGTCAGCGACTTCAACCGATGCGGTGAATGGCAGTCAATTGTTTACAACCAATCAAAAGGTTGATGAAAACACCAGCAACATTACGAAGAACACAGGCGACATCAGTACACTGAACACCACTGTTACTAATCAAGGTAATGAAATCACCACATTAAAAGGTGGTTTCAACCTACAAACCAATGGTTCAAACAGTGGCGCAATCAAAGCAGGTGACACAGTTGATATCGGTGTGGTTGATCCAGCAGATACTAACCTTACTGCAACGAAGACAGGCAATAATGTTGCATTCGCATTAAGCCAGAATTTGAATTTGAACAGCGTGACGACCAATCAGCTTCAGGTAGGTAGTGTTGTTGTTGATAAATCAACGAATACGATCACAGGTTTAAGTAATAAAGACTTGAATGGTAGTGATTTTGCTACCCAAGGTAGAGCTGCTACTGAAGAACAATTGAAGGTAGTGGAAAATCAAGTTGTAACTACACAAACATCACTTGTGAATAGCCTTGGTGGCGGTGCGAAAGTGAATGCCGATGGCACAATTACAGGTCCAACTTATAATGTTGCACAAAGTACTCAGTCGAATGTTGGTGATGCTTTAGATGCTTTAGATAAAGCTATTGGTTCGGCTGCAACCACATCTAAAACAACAGTATCGAATGGCGAAAATATTGTTGTTAACAAATCAAAAAATGCAGATGGTTCTGATAACTATGAAGTATCAACTGCAAAAGATTTGACAGTAGATTCGATTAAAGCAGGTGATACTGTTTTAAATAATGCTGGTATTAGCATTGGTAATAATACGGTTGTGTTGAACAATACAGGTTTAGTGATTGCTGGTGGTCCAAGTGTAACAACACAAGGCATTAATGCAGGCAGTAAGCAAATTACCAATGTTGCAGCAGGAACAAATGCTACCGATGCCGTGAACAAAGGTCAATTAGATACTGCTATTAGCAATGTGAACAACAATGTTAATGAGCTTGCCAATAATGCTGTTAAATATGATGATGCATCGAAAGATAAGATCACTTTAGGCGGCGCTGATGGCACTACGATTACCAATGTAAAAGATGGCAAAGTTGAGCAAAACTCTAAGGATGCTGTAAATGGCGGTCAATTGTGGAATGTTCAAGAACAAGTGAACCAAAACACAAGTGATATTTCAAACATCCAAACCAATATTAACAACATTAATGATGGTAAATCTGGTCTAGTTCAGCAACAAACACCGACAGGTGATATTACCATTGGTAAAGACACTGGTGGTACTACAGTAAATGTTGCTGGTAAGGATGGTGATCGTGTTGTGACTGGTGTTAAAGATGGAGCGATTAGTGCAACCTCTAAAGATGCCGTGAACGGTTCTCAGCTTAATGCTACGAACAACAAAGTGGTTGAATTCTTAGGTGGCGGAGCTGGTTATGACAATATTACCAATAGCTTTACCAATCCAACTTACACAGTAGGTGATACAACACATAATAATGTTGGTGGTGCAATTGATGCATTGAACAAGGCTGATCAAGCATTGGATAGTAAAATTGACAATGTAAGCAATCGTCTTGAGCAAGCCTTCTATTCAACAAATCAACGTATTGATAATGTTGAGAAAAGAGCAAATGCAGGTATTGCAGCGGCAATGGCTTTAGAAGCTGCGCCATATATTGCTGGTAAATATACCTATGCGGCTGGTGCTTCATATCATGGTGGCGAAAATGCAGTCGGCGTAACTTTACGTAAGACTGCTGACAATGGGCGTTGGTCTATTACGGGTGGTGTAGCTGCTGCATCACAAGGTGATCCAAGTGTACGTATCGGTATCAGTGGCGTAATTGACTAAGGAATAGTTGTTAGGGAGAACCTAAAGGCTTGGGTTCTCCTCATCACCAATAGATAAAGTGAGTTTGAATATGAAAAATATGATAAAAGCATTGGTTTTAGGGGTTGCATCTAGTTTTGCTGTTTCTGCATTTGCAGAAGAACAGGTTGTTGTACAACAAGATGAAATCAAATTTCCAGTAGTTGAAAACAGCTATTTAAAACAAGTGAAACGTTATGAATATGATAATGTTGCACGTTTAGATACAGGTTTAACCAAAGACCAAATCCGTCATTTATTGGGAAATCCTCAATTTAGTGAAGGTTTATTCTTTGTGAAAACTTGGAATTATGTTTTAGATATTCGCCAGCCAAATAGTCAGGATTACTTGCGTTGCCAACTCCGTGTCGACTTTGGTAAAGACAATTTGTCAGAGCGTTTAACTTGGAAAGGTGAAGCATGCGAAGGCTTAATGGCTTGGGGTGCAAACAATCTGGTATCAAGTGATGCCAATGTAAATACTGCACGCTCAGGTAGTGTCTTCTTTGCATTTGATCGTTCAAATGCTAATGCTATTCAACAAGGTTCTAATACAGTTGCTGCAATTGCACAACGTATCAAACAGAATCCATCTAATAGCCCTGTTATTGTAGCTGGATTTGCAGATCCGCTTGGTAAATTTGCCTATAATCACCAATTGTCGGCACAACGTGCCAATACCGTTGCAAAGTTATTGGTGAATGAAGGTATTGATGCGAGTCGCATTCAAATTCAAGCCAATAGCCAAACTGATTTATATCAGCAATGCGCGGGCAACAAAGCCAACACACAACTCGTTGGTTGTTTGGCACCAAACAGACGTGTAAACGTAAGTTGGTAATTGATCTTTAATGAAAAATGGCTACTTTAAAGTAGCCATTTTTTATGTCCTAAAAATAAGGTCTGCGACAATAACTGTCGTACTAACCCAATTTTCGGGATGCTTTTGATTTTCAATTTCTTATAATGAAGCCATCAAAAATATACTCAGTGGGTTGCTATGCATTATTGTAAAATCTTTGAATTAGAAAAAAGTAATCGTGATTTTTAAATTAAAAATCAAATATTAAGTTTAAAACTGGGGAAAATAAGAGGCAATTCAATGTTTGAAAGTATTAAGAATAGAGTAAATCAGTTCATCAATCTACAAGGTCAAAATATAATAGACTCCGAAACTTTAGCATTACTTAGCACCATTGTAGAACCATTAGCGGAAGTGAATGCTTCATTGGCTAATCAGGTCTTAAATTATATCGTCAATGGGCAAAATCCTGAGGTGTTACTGACCTTACAACAGCAAGCGACGGATAAGGTGTGTGCTTTACTGGGTAGTCCGGGAACTTATGGATGGTTTTGGCCGTCATCTGAATTGACCAAAGCCCAAGAAAAATTATGCAAAGCATCGCAGAATGCACGCTATAAGCTATATATCAATATTTTTTCAAAGTTCAGTCGTGGACAAACGGTTCGGTATGGTAAATTTTTAGAAGCAGCTACTCAGCAACGAAATTATCCACAGCTTTCAAAGAATACACCTGTATGGTTTAGCTATATTTTGGTAGATGGACTGGTAACGAGTTTCAACCATCAACATTTTGATGATCGACAGAAAAAATCACACCGTCAGACTTGGACAATGGCTGTATTAAAACAACTCTATTTGTCTGAATCTGAAAATAATACTGAGGATTTTATCGCGACTTTATTTGAACGTGGTGATGTAAATAGTTATCACCATGATCAACTTAATGTACTTTTTAACTTTTCAGATAGTGTTGTTTTTTTCACAGAGCATCTACAAATGATTAGAGCAGTTCTGCCAAAATTATCTGCCACGGCTCAGGGGATTTTCCTCGAATTTATTGCTCAACATCAGGAGTTACTGCAACTACAAACCGAGCTGATCATTATTCTTGCATTAAGTTCGAGTAAGAACGTTCGTGAACAAGCCACTGTGTTACTTTCCCATCTCGATGAGGCTGAAAGCCAGCAACATTTACAGTATTTCCTCGTTAATGGCGAGAGTAAACAGCGTAGCTTTGCAGCGGATTTGTTAGCACGTTTAGGTGAGAAAAATCTAGAAATCCTGCAACAAGCAGCAGAAAACGAAAAATTAAAATCAGTACAGGTCAATATTCTATCTGCTTTACAACGTCTTGAGACATTGGAACAAGTGGTTGACATGGATCATGCGGTACCCGAGATAACCGAGATTGAAACGCAGGAGATTCCTGAAAGTTTTATTCCTGTCATTATCGAAAATTATCAGGCGTTATTGGAAAAAGCCAAGCAACGAGCTGAACAGGAAATTGAAGATAATCAAACTGCAAGTTATAAAAGTACGTGGGCACAGAGCAATTATAAAGATTTACAAAAACTGAAAATTGAGCAAGTCAGTCAGCAATTATTTGCTGCGATTAATGGTAAGAAAAAAACACAAATTCATGGTTATAACTACAACATCATGACCTATCAAAATAGGCTGCAAAACTTACCTGAATATGGTCTAGAGCATGCCTTACGTTTAAGTTATCATGGGCGTAACTGGATGAATTGGAATGATTTATTTAGTATTTTGCTCAAGCCACATCATTATGAACAGTTAGAATTACGTCAACTTGAGCAACTGATGCGAAAAGTGGGTTTTGAAAAACCTGAACGTATGATTGCCGAGAATTATTTAGAAAATTATTATTATGAAACCTTGAATAGCTATATCAATGAAGATAACAAAATAGTTCCATTTTTTATTGAACACATTGATCTGCTTGCTGAGGCTTTAGGTTTATCTCCAGATAAAAGTGAATCACGGTATCGTAGTTTTGAGCCTTTGCGTGCGATTGGTGTATTACAGCGTTTTCCGCAATTACCCAAACAGTTTATTCCTCGATTACTCGAATTTGCATTAGGTGATAGCAAACGTTTACGTTTTGATGCTCAGGAAGTGTTGAGAAAATTACCTGATATTCACTTAAGAGCAATTGAAGCTTTAGGAAATGGTAAGCAAGAAATTCGGATTACTGCGATTGAATGGCTAGCTCGATTACAACATCCAACTGCGGTGTCAGCGCTTTATGATTTATTGAAAAAAGAGAAAAAAGAAGTTGTTATTGCTGCGATTTTGACAGCATTGGAGCAGTTAGGTGAGGACATTAGTGTCTATCTTTCAGCTGAAGCTTTACTCAAAGATGCTGAGAAAGGTTTAAAAGGCAAAATTGTCAGTAGCTTTGCATGGTTTGATTTGAGTCATTTACCACAAGTGCAATGGCAGGATGGCACAGCAGTCGATACTAAAATTATTCAATGGTGGGTGGTTTTAGCCGATAAACTCAAAGATCCAATTCCGAATGCCTTGCTGCAACGTTATGTTGGTTTGTTGAATGAAAAGAGCCAACAGACATTGGCATTATATTTATTGCAAAGCTTTATTCATCAAGATACTCGTAACCCAAGTTTGGAAGAGGCGATGGATATTGCCAATAAGGAAGCACCGAGCCGTTTGGCCTCTTATCAGGATTCGTTTCAACGATGGGGGCAGAAGTACCCAGAATATTACGGGCGCTATGAGCACATCACACTGGAAGAAGTGGTTGAAGAAATTAAACGCGAGCGTTTAGCGATTTATCTAGGCTCTGCGATAAAAAGCAAAGGTATGTTGGCGTTGACCTTTAAAACGCAAGGTAGTGTTGCAGTGAAATTGCTGCAAGATTATATGAAGCAACATTACCAACGTCGTGCACAAATCGAAGCGATGTTGAGTAGTTTTTCGGTCAGCGATGATCCACTGATCATTCAATTATTACTGAGTCTTTCACGTCGTTATCGTACTGCATCGGTTCAAAATCTTGCAAAACAATTGGTTGAGCAAATTGCAGCACGTAATCAATGGAGTAGTGATGAGCTTGCGGATCGTACCATTCCAACAGCGGGACTGGATGATTCAGGCATTTTAACTCTTGAATATGGTTCACGCGTTTTGACGGCTTATGTCGATGATAAGGATAAATTTGTATTGAAAAATGAAGATAGTAAGATTATCAAAAGTTTACCAACTGCACGACAAGGCGATGACGAAGCGCTAATTAAAGAAGCAAAATCATTATTTAGCAGTAGCAAAAAAGAATTTAAGCAGGTGATTGATTTACAAACACAACGTTTGTATGAAGCGATGTGTAGCGAACGGACTTGGAGCAGTGCAGATTGGCAGGAATACTTATTTGCTCATCCAATTATGAAGCGTTTGATTCAGCGTTTAGTGTGGTTGGAAATATCAGCAGAAGGTGAAATTTTACAAAGTTTCCGTCCTAGTGATGATGGCAGTTTACTCAATCTGGATGATGATGAAGTTGAATTACAAGCTGATAGTCAAATCAAAATTGCACATGTGGTCTTGATCAATACCGATGATGCAGAGGCGTGGCAAGCGCATTTTAAAGACTATAAAGTGAAGTTTTTATTTGAACAAATGACGCGTCAACTACCGACATTTGATACTCATGCTGAAATCATTGAGGATCGAAAAGGTTGGTTGACCGATACTTTTACTTTGCGCGGTGTTATTACTAAATTGGGCTATCAACGTGCGTCGATTGAAGATGGCGGTTCATTTGATAGTTACTTTAAATCATTTAGCCAAATTGGTTTGTCTGCGGTGATTCGTTTTAGTGGTAGTTATGTGCCAGAGGAAAATCTTGCAGCAGTGTTGTATGACTTGAGTTTTGAGAAAAAGAATGTGCGGTCAAGGCGTGAGAGTAGTATGAGCTTGGCAGATGTTCCGCCTGTATTATTGGCTGAAACCTATGCGGATTATTTAAAAGTGGCAGATGCTTGTTCTGGGTTTGATCCTGAATGGCAGAAGAAAACACCTTGGTAAAATATGATTGATCTTATTTTAAATTCGTAATCAGGATTTGCAATGTAGAGGCGGCATCCATGCCGCTTCCACCATAGCTGATATGGGAATTAAAGATTTTTATAATAGATTTAGATCAATCTGATCAAGATTTTAAGAAGAAATGGTAAATATATGACCCAACAAAACATCATTAAACAAAGTGCTGAACAACGTTTTGCCGAGGAATTGGCAATTTTAACTGACCAGGACAATGCCCCAAAACCACAAGGCTGGTTGCGTTCACCCAAAGCGGTGCGCCAATTTATTTTAGGTGATGACAAACTTGGAGTTAGCCGTAAATTCTATGGTGATGATGCATTAGTTGATCGTGCCATTGTGACTTTATTGGGTAAACAAGGCTTAATGTTAGTCGGTGAACCGGGCACAGCAAAATCCATGCTCTCTGAATTATTGGCGGCTGCGATTAGTGATGATTCAGGTTTAACCATACAAGGTACAGCAGGGACGACCGAAGACCATTTAAAATATTCGTGGAATTATGCCTTGCTACTTGCGGAAGGCCCAAATGAAAAGTCTTTGGTTGCATCACCTATTTACCAAGCAATGCAACAAGGCAAGATCATCCGTTTTGAAGAAATCACCCGTTGTCCACCTGAAATTCAGGACGTACTGGTTTCGTTGATGTCTGAAAAGACCATGATGATTCCGGAACTGGGTCAGCAGGGGCGAGTGTATGCCAAAGCAGGTTTTAATATTATTGCTACAGCAAACTTGCGTGATCGTGGCGTGCATGAGATGTCATCAGCATTGAAACGTCGTTTTAATTTTGAAACTGTGCGACCGATTGCTGATCCTGTTTTTGAACGTGAGCTTGTACTAACTCAGTTGAAACAAGAGCTAGGCGATTTATCTGATCAGATTCAGATGTCTGATTCGGTGATTGATTTATTGGTCACGGTTTTTCAGGAATTACGTCAAGGCACAACTAAAGATGGTACTTCGATCAAAACCCCAGATGCGGTGATGTCTACAGCGGAAGCAGTCAATATTGCTTATGCAGCTGCTTTGGAGGGCTATTATCTCGGTGATAAATCGTTAAATGGGGCGGCGATTGCTCGTCAACTCATTGGTGTGGTGTTAAAAGATAATACTGATGATGCCAAGCGGATGCGTTTCTATATGGATAATGTGGCGCGTGAACGGGCCAAACAGGATGCAACATGGAAGGCTTTTTTTGATGCTGGGAAGGCTTTTTGGCAGTAATCAATATGACGATTCCAATACGGTTACAAAACGCCTTACAACAGCAAGCAGCTTTGGCAGAAAAGGGGATTTATTTTTTACCCATTCGCCATCATAGCCCTGCCTGTGCCTATGCCACCTTACAGGTATTGCAACAATTACAGCCTCAGCATATTTTGATTGAAGCACCACGCTCATTTAATCGTTTGATTGCAGATTTGCAGCATACCGATAGTCGGCCACCCTTAGCGGTATTGTGTCAAACAGAAATTATTGAACAAAAAGCTGATGCTAAAAAAGAGGATATAGGTGAACAAAAACAAACCCGCACTGCCTATTTTCCATTCTGTGATTATTCGCCTGAATGGGTAGCGTTACGTTACGCACCGAAAATTAATGCCAAGGTCGAATTTATTGATTTGGCTTGGACGAGTCAGGTGGCACATGAACAGCAAAATGTTGCAGAACAAACATGGCAAACACGGAGTTTGCAACAGGAACGCTATTTAGCGCATAGCCAATATTTACAAGCATTGGCACACAAGCTGCATTGTCGTAATCATGATGAACTCTGGGATCATTTATTTGAGTTAAAACCCAAACAGCAGATGCAGGACTGGCAAGCATTTTTCCATGAGGTGTTGGTCTGGTGTGCCATGTCACGACTGGATTATGAAGACAGTGTGTTAGAGGCTGATGCTTCCTTGATTCGTGAACAATGTATGTTGCAAAGCATTTTAGAATGCGAGGCACAAAAAAAAGGCAAGATTTGTGTGGTTACGGGTGGTTTTCATACCTTGGCATTGATTGAAGAGTTAGCAGCACAGTTATTGACAGAAAAATCAACAGCCAATGAAAAAACCAAGAAAATAAAAAAACTAAAATCCGCAGATACAGATGATCAATCTTGGTTGATTCGATATAGTTTTGATCGTCTCGATGCTTTAAATGGTTATGCATCGGGAATGCCATCACCTGCATTTTACCAACGTTGTTGGCAACAGCTTGTTGATGATTCGCAAAATGAAATTGAACAAAGGCAAGCCTTAACCGTTGAATTATTATCTGATTTTTCCAAGCAACTTCGAGAGCAACAGATTTTAGACAGTAGTTTTATTACGGTGAAGAATGCCACTGAACAGGCGATTGGTCTGGCGGCTTTAAGAGGGCATCATCTGATTGGTCGTTTTGATTTGATTGATGCCTGTCAAAGCAGCTTTGTCAAAGGCAGTTTGGATGATGGGCAACAGGCATTTCAGCAATTGCTTCGGCAGATTCTCAGCGGGGCAAGTCTAGGACAGGTGGTGCAATCGACACAAACACCGCCTTTGCTAGCGCAGGTCTATGAATTAGCAAAAGTTCATCGTTTTAAACTGGATGAAACCACCACCAAACGAGCAAAACTAGATGTGTTTCGGAATGCTAAACACCGTTTGCGTAGCCGTTTTTTACATTTACTCGATTTTTTACAAGTCGGTTTTGCCAAGCCTGTCAGTGGACCCGATTTTCTAGGTGGTGGACGTTTACATGTGTTATTTGAAGAATGGGATTATGCGTGGACACCGCATGTTGAAGCACAACTGATTGAATTATCAGAATTAGGCAATGATTTGCATCGCATTGCAATACAGAAATTATTGCAACTGAAAGCATCTTTTTCTCAGTCAGGGCAAGGACGATCTTCACATCTTGCCGTACAGCTTTTAATTCGTGCAGCATTGATGGGATTACAAAAACAAATCCCCATTTTATTTGCCGAAGTTGAACAATATTTGCCCAACGACCCTGATTTAGATTCAGTGATTCAATGTGGGCAAAAATTGCTGAATTTATGGACAGGTAAAGATTTTCTGGCTTTTCAGCAACAACCTGAACTCAAGGCTTTATTGAAAAATATTATTCAAACAGCCTTGTTTTTACTTTCCCAATTGGCAACACCACCTGAAGATCAGCAGCAACAGATTTTAAATCAACTGTTGCAATTGCGGAGTTTGGCGAAGCAAATTCAACGGATTATTGGCGTGAAAAGCAGTGGTGCAGAAACAGATTTATTAGCCCAGTTTTATCAAACTTTACAACGTTTACATGCCGACTGGCAGCAGCTCGATCTGTTGGCAGGTGCGGTAGATGCGTTGCGGTTTATTGATGGAAATTTATCTGAACATGAATTACAGCAATCGGTTCAGCAACATTTCGGTATGGGCGCAAGTCCTGAATATGCAGTGACTTATCTCGCAGGCATGATGCAAAGCGCACCAGAATTATTATTGCGTTATCCAGTGATGGCACAGTTACTCAATCAACTGTTAGATCAATGGGATGATGCAGCCTTTGTCGCGATCTTGCCTGATTTACGCCAAGCTTTTACGCATTTTAAACCGAAAGAAACAGCGAATTTTGCAGAACAGGTGGCGCAATTGAATGGTGTATCGAGTTTGGATATTTCCCAATATAGCAGTGAAATTTCTCAAGCTGAAATGTTGCAAGGGGTGCAGTTAAATCAGCAGCTACAGCAGTTTCTGGTTGAACAGAATTTACAAGGTTGGTTTGCATAATGAATGATTCAAATTCGCAAGACCTTGCGGCACGTTGGCGTTTAATTTTAGGACGTTATAGTGATCGTGCGTTGAATCAGGTTCAACTTGACGCGGATCAATCACGCTTAGAGCGAACATTAGATTATTTATATAACCGTGAATATGAACGACGTGGGCAGGTTGCAGGAGAGTCTCGTCATGGCTCATTGGATGATTCGCAATTAACTGCAATTAATTGGCTCAATAATGCTCGTAAACTCTTTCCGCAGAGTACTTTTGAACGTGTACAAACCCAAGCGGTTGAACGCTATCAACTGGACGCCTTGCTCAAAGACCCACAAAGTTTACGCAGTTTAGAACCGACACCACAATTGGCAAAAGCCTTGCTGACTATGCGTGGACGACTGAATGCAAACACTCGGGATGCGGTGCGTGAGATTATAAAAACTGTGGTCGAGCAGATTGTAGCTCGATTAAAACCGAATTTTATCAATGCCATTCATGGTCGCCGGAACCGTTTTCGTCGTTCTCTGATAGCCAATAGCCAAAATTTTGATTGGCGCAGAACCATTCGGGAAAATCTAAAACATTATAATCAGGATATGAATAAGCTGATTATTCAGCAGCCTTTTTTTAATGCACGCGTGCAACGCCATTTACCGTGGACAGTGGTGCTCTGTGTCGACCAAAGTGGCTCGATGATGAACTCCGTCATGTATAGTGCCATTTGTGCCAGTATTTTAGCCAGTTTGCCTGCGGTCAAAGTGCATTTGGTGCTGTTCGATACCAATATTGTCGATTTATCCCACATGGCATCCGACCCTGTTGAAGTGTTGCTGACGGTACAGTTGGGTGGCGGCACTGATATTGCTAAAGCAGTCAATTATTGTGAACGTTTAATTACCCAACCCCATCGCACCATTTTTACCTTGATCAGTGATTTTGAGGAAGGCGGGTCGGTGGCACATTTACTCAATGCAGTGAGTAGATTGCATAGCCAACAAGTGAAATTGCTAGGTTTGGCAGCGTTAGATGAACAGGCAAATCCTGTCTACGATATTCAAATGGCACAAAAACTCAATGAGCGAGGCATGTCGGTGGCAGCTTTAACGCCTGAACATTTTGCTGAATGGATGGCAGAGGTGATGCAATGAGTTGGCAACAACAATATTTAGCCTATGATCAAGACAGTCTTGCGACTTATGCCAACGCAGGTTTAGTGCGCCGTGCATTAAAGGATATAGAAGCAGAAAAGGTGGTGTTACGTACTGAGCAAGCTGATCAAGTCAGCATTGAAAGTGATGGGCAACAGGTTTGTTTATCTGCCACAGGTCTGGTCAATGCAGTGTGTTCTTGTCCTGCCACAGGTGCGTGTAAACATATTGTGGCAGCCGTATTATGGTTTCAAATACATTGTCAATCGAAAGATGAATCCAATGATCAGGCTCAAGAAAATCAAATTTCTACTCCTAAAGATCAACCCAAAAACAATGTAACTGAACAGATAAAAATCAATCCACTAGATGAAATTTTGGCATTAGACCTTGACCACATCGCTAAAAAAATAGGCAGGGTACAAGCCCAAAAAGCCATTAAATATGCCCGACTTTGGCAGCAAGAACAGCAAACTGAATTGTTTGAAGATGACTATCGTTTAAAGATTCATATTGCCAGTATTAATGAAGACATCAGCTATATAGCAGGTACAGGTTTTGCAGGCATGCTATCCAATCTGGAAAAAGATCAACCTGCTTACCATTTAGCAGCGCTGAGTGAAGTTCAAAGATTACAAGGTAAATCATGGGCAGCATTGCAGCTCAGTGAGGTCGAAAACCCAGCAATTTTAAGCGAAAGTGAACGCCAGTTTGTTGTTGAATTACAAGATGATTTAAATCAATTATTAGAATTTGGTTTATCGCATGTCAATGATAGTACAGCTCGACAACTGCACTTACTCAATATGTCAGCACGTAGCGAAGCCTTGCCACGATTAGCAGCCATGTTGAGACAACTCAGTGGTCAAGTCAGCCGTTTATTGCAACGGGATGAGCATAGTTCTGAGCAAGACACTTTACTGTATCTAGCGCAAATGCGTGCTTATCTCTATCAACTACAACAGGCACAAGGCGAACAATTACTTTCCCTAAGAGGAAAAATCCGACAGCAATACCAAGTCGATGAACAACAGTCTGATTTGGAATTACTTCCTCTAGGTGCACGTTGGTGGCGTTCCCAAGGTGGTGCAAGAGGACTGACGCTGTATTTTTCTGAATTAGAAAACGCTAAAACTTTTGAAGTCACGGTGGCGCGGGCAGAAAATAATGACCCGAATTTTAATCGTTATAATGCGTGGTCACAGCACAGTATTTGGATGCTGACCGCTCAACAACTGATGCAGAAAATCGTACGTTTGCAACAACCACGTTTTGGTGAAGATGGACGGCTATCGGCATCGGGGCAAAGTCGTGCATTACCATTAAATAGCCTAAGCAAGATTGAAGATTTTGGCCTATATCAACAGATGGGTTTCAATCATTGGCAGACCGTACAACAGCACTGGCAACAACAAATGCAAACTGTAGAGGGGATTGATCATACAATTTTATTGAATATTTCCCGTTATGATGCACCGCAAGTGGATGAAATCGAACAATGTCTATGGTGGAATGTCTATGATCAGCAAGGTTCTGTGATTCATTTACGTCTGGACTGGAAAATGCAGGAGTTGGATAAAATTCGTCAGCTTGAACGTCTTTGTGGGCAAATGATTCAAGTTTCATCGATCTTTGCTCATGCTCGAATACAGGGACATCAACTGGTTTTATCACCAATCAGTTTACTGATCACTCAAAATGATAAAACTCGACTGTTTCATCTCGATTTTGATCAATTGGCTGAACCAAAAAAGACCTTAAAAGAAAGTCTGATTGGACGTATTGAACAATTAATGGCAAAGAAAAAACAGCAAGCAAAATTTGCTTCTACCCAAATCAGTTTGAGCCAAAAGGTGTGTGAACCGATTTTAGAAGTATTACTCAGTCTTGCTTGTTCAGGGCGTTTGCAATTGAGTACTTCGCAGATTGAAACGCTACAGCGGCACAGCCAACTAGCTCAGGATGCAGGGTTGAGTCTATTAGCTAAACAAATCGACCTGATTCTCGCTACCACACGATTGAATACAGATTTAATTTTACGGCTAGTTTATATCTGTGATTTAACACTAAGGATGCAAATTAATCTTCCCATACAATTAAAAACAGAATGATTTAGCTTTTGCAATTTATGGTTATGTATTTTTTTTGCATAAATATGTATTTGTGTGAACTGTTTGACAATATTTATACAATTGGTTGAGAAATGATCTAAAATGCACAGCAAGAACGAACAGGTCAAGATGCCACTTTTATGAATGGCACTCTGTTGTTTATTGCAAATTATTTAAAAAACTTTTGCAATATAAATGGCTGTTGGCTTGATCGTAATACGCAAGATTTGTAGAGCAGTTTCGAAGGGGAAAGCTATGTTGGAATCGAGAAATCTAATCGTCCTAGATCAAACACTTGTCTTAACCAAAGAAGGCAAACATGATTTAGTGTATGAAAATGATACGTTGCTTAAAGTAAAAATGATTTCAAATCAGCATATTGTCGTAGAAGATGATCATCAGACCAGTTTCGTATTAAAACAACAAGATGAAAATGTTGTTTGGTCTTTTTTCTAATGGATAAATAATATGTACCTTATGTTTGTATGTAGATACTTGTCCAATTAAATATTTAATTTGATTTCTTAAGTTCTACCAATATCGGACAGCAATCATTTTCAGTGCTTTTACAGTCATCTAGCCAAGTTGCAAGACGCTGTTTGAGTCCTTGTAACTCCTGAATTCTTTCATCAATCTTGCTTAAACGTTGCTCAATGACCTGACGAACTTGGATACGATCGTCTAAATTTAAGGTCAATAATTCTTTAATTTCATTGAGTTGTAAGCCTGCATCTTTTGCTTTTTGGATGAAACTCAATGTCTCCAAATCTTGTTGATGATAATAACGATAGCTTTGCTTGGTTTCAGGCACGCGCATTAAACCAATCCGTTGATAATAACGAATCGTTTCGACATTGATATCACATGCCTTTGCTAATTTACCGATGGTAAGGTCCACGCTATGCTCCTAAAATCATGCATTTAAAAATCATTCTCAAAAGTGCTTGACTCTGTACCTAGGTACAGACTTTATCCTAAACCTATCGCGTAATAAAAGATAGGTCGAACCATGACTCAACATGAGACTTCATCATGCTGTTCAAAAGACAAGCAAGTTAAAAAAAATGCCAGTGATGATGCTAAAACAGCGCAAGTAAATGAATCCATCACGGCTTCATCTTGTTGTGCCCCCAAACCTACTGAACCAAAGAAAAGTTCATGTTGTGGTTCTAAAACTGAATCACAACCTATTAAAGAACAAGTAAAAAAATCATCCTGTTGCGGTGGAGGACAAAGCCATCAACACCATGTCGCCGCCGATGGCCAAACCGAGATCGATCCAGTCTGTGGCATGTCAGTCAAGACCACGACTGATTTAAAAACGGAACATGAAGGGAAAACTTACTATTTCTGTAACCCATCTTGCTTAGAGAAATTTAAACATGATCCAGCGTTTTATTTAGTTCCTGTGGACCAACGCCCAGTACTCGAAGGGGCAATGGATATGGATTATACCTGTCCAATGGATCCAGAGATTGTGCAAAAAGGGCCGGGTACCTGTCCGATTTGCGGTATGGCACTTGAACCCATGCAACCGACTTTAGATGAAGGTCCAAATCCTGAACTGGTTGATTTTAGTCGGCGTTTTTGGACAACCTTACCTTTAAGTTTATTGGTGATGATCTTAGCGATGGGCTCACATATTCACGCTTTTATCTCACCGCATATTCAACCGTGGATTGAGTTGGTTCTCAGTTTACCTGTGGTGTTGTGGGCAGGTTATCCGATTCTACAACGGTGTTGGGTGTCTTATAAAACAGGGCATCTGAATATGTGGAGTCTGATCGGTGTGGGTGTGCTCGCTGCATTTATTTATAGCGTGGTTGCAACGGTCTTTCCATCTGTCATTCCTGTTGAAGCCAAGACAGGACATGGGGTCGCTGTGTATTTTGAAGCGGCCTGTATGATTGTTTCCTTAAGTTTACTCGGACAGGTTCTTGAGCTTAAAGCACGTTCCCAAACGGCAAACTCATTGAAAGCATTGCTACGTTTACAACCTGCCAAAGCCAAATTGGTGCAGCACGACCAAGTTGTGGATGTTGATATTGCCATGGTCAAACAAGGTGATATTTTACAAATTTCATCGGGTGAACAAATCCCTTTAGATGGTGTTGTGGTTGATGGAAAAACATATGTCGATGAGTCGATGATGACAGGCGAACCTGTACCTGTGAAAAAGCAAAAAGACGATCAAGTGATTGGTGGAACGATTAATCAGCAAGGTTCTATTCGTATTCAAACCACAGCTGTCGGGACCAATACCACTTTAGCCAAAATGATCCAGACCGTAGCGGATGCACAACGTTCCAAAGCACCATTGCAACGTATCGCGGATGTTGTAGCGAAATACTTTGTGATTGCGGTACTCACGATCAGCGTGTTGACCTTCATCGCATGGATGGTTTTTGGTCAAGCACAGTTTGATTTGGCTTTGATGTGTGCGGTAGCCGTTTTAATTATTGCCTGTCCATGTGCCTTAGGTTTGGCAACGCCAATGTCAGTGATGGCAACTACAGGTCGCGCAGCGCAAAAAGGCGTGCTATTCAAAGATGCTGAAGCGATTGAAGCATTAAGCAAAGTAAACACCCTGATTATTGATAAAACAGGCACATTGACTGAAGGTAAACCAAGCTTAAAAGAAATTCAGCCTTTATCAAAAACCTATACTCAAGCCCAAATTGAACTGTGGATTGCTTCGATTGAACAATATTCAAGCCATCCGATTGCTCAGACTTTGACTAAATTGGTGGATGCAAATCAATTGCTTAATGTGGCTGACTTTGAAGATGTGACTGGTTTTGGTGTAAAGGGCAATATTAATGGCAAAACGCTATATATTGGCAGTCAGAAATTGGTTGAGCAGCTTGATTTAACACTCAGTGATGACTTAAGCAAAATGCTAGACCAAAAACGTTCGCAAGGCGATGTGATTAGTTTCCTGATGTCAGAACAGGAGTTGATTGCTTATGTTTCGATTCATGATGCGATTAAACAAAATGCCAAAGCGGTAATCGACCAACTCCATGCCGATGGCATAGAAGTGATTATGGCGACAGGTGATCATGAGAAAAATGCACAAATGGTCGCTAATGTTTTAGGAATCAAGCAGGTTCATGGAAATCTTGATCCAAAGCAAAAACTTGAGATCGTCAAACTGGCGCAAGCGCAAGGCAAGATCGTCGCAATGGCAGGGGATGGAATTAATGATGCACCCGCACTTGCACAGGCCAATGTTGGGATTGCAATGGGTACAGGTACTGATATTGCTAAACAAACGGCGCAAGTCACCTTAGTCAAAGGTGATATGCAAGGGATTGGTCAAGCATTGCATATGGCGAAACTTGGTGTAAGAAACATGAAACAGAATCTTGCATTTTCCTTTGTTTATAATGGATTGGGTGTGCCCGTTGCAGCAGGGATCTTCTTTCCATTGACTGGGTTATTACTTACACCAATGTTTGCAGCAGTGGCGATGTCGCTGAGTTCATTGTCTGTTGTAGTGAATGCCTTGCGCCTAAACCGCTCTTAAGCTTTCTCTTTTCATTGTTGTAAGTTCGCTGTCTGGTTTTATAGCTAGACAGCTTTTTTATGGGCTAATATGACTATTCTGCCCGAAGCTAAAGTCATTGGGTCAATTTTATTTGCGTGTGATTTGCTTAGTGTCAAATGATAATTCACAGGAGTGAAAAAATGTTTGTGCGACAACAACAAAAATGGCAATACAACACTTTGATCCGATCATTCTCGCTTGCAACTACATTAGCAGCTTCATTGTTGATCTCATCTAGCTTACACGCTACGCCAGCCGAGAAGCTTGATCTCACTTTGTCTCAACATTCGCAGAATAAAATCAAAACTTTGCTCAATGATCCAAAGATTTGGAAACAGATTCCCAAACAAGTGACTTTGTGTGTGTATTCACCGAATGGGGAACATGGTGAGGCATTTCAACAAGCCACCAGTTATATCAGTGAATTACCCCGTATTGTACGTATTGCCAAACAATATGGGGTCAATATGAATATTACTCGACCTTCCAATTTACAGCTCAAGATTGATCTGGACTATCCAAAACTAAAACAAAATGCATCAACCATGGTGACACTCAAAGTCTATACCAATGAGGGTGTATTAACGGAAGACTTTCGCAGCAAACGCTGTGATGGTGCGGGGATTAGTAATTTAAGAGCAAGACAGTTTAATCCATTTGTGGGAAGTATTGATGCGATTGGTGCATTACAGAATTACAAGCAACTGACCTCAGTGATTCAATTATTAGCTCATCCTAAATTCGACGATAAAATGATCAATCATGATTATGAGGTCGTGGGCGTTGTGCCGCTTGGTGCTGCTTATATTATGGTGAGTGATCGAAATATTAATACACTCGCAAAAGCTGCTGGACGAAAAATCGCAGTATTTTCATTTGATCCAACACAAAAGAAGTTAGCTCAAAATGTCGGTGCACAAGCGATTTCAGTAGATTTAGCAACTGTTGGACCCAAATTCAACAATAGAGAAGTCGAAATCATGGCTGGCCCAGCGATTTTGTTTGATCCACTAGAATTACATAAGGGCATGACGGATAAATCAGGAAAAATTGCAGGTGGGATTATTCGTTTTCCTGTTGTACAGGTTACAGGTACTTTGATCATGCATCGTAATAAATTCCCAGCTGGAATGGGACCGATTGCACGAGAAATCATCTCTAAACAATTGCAGCCTGCATTTGATTTTGTAGATAAAATTGAAAAAGATATTCCTGAAAAATACTGGATGGATATTTATGAGAGTGAAAAACCTGGTTATATGCGACTGATGCGAGAAGCACGTATTCAAATGACCAAAGAAGGTTACTACGATAAAGACATGATGAAGTTGCTGAAACAAGTCCGTTGTTCGCAGCAGCCGACGCATTATGAATGTGCATTGAATGATGAGTGATTTTTATAGTCAGACCAATGTCTAGAATTCTACGGAAAGAGTAGAGGTTATTTAGATATAAAATTTTATTAGCGAGCTGTTAGCTCATACGATCAGTAGTAATGTAAATGTTGGGATATGCCATAAAGCTTTCTGATGAGAGTTTTATGGCATTTTATTTAAGTGGTCTAGAGATTGTTGCCGCTCCATTAAAGTATGAAATTATAGCAAGACTAAGCAATTTAATGTTCAAGCCAGATTCGTCGCTCGCTATGATAAATTCAAGTAAAATAAGAGATTAGCCAGTTTATTAATTTGACATTTTTGACATCAATTAGTCTTCCTCTTCGGTCAATTTTTTTTTAGCTCTTTCTCTCATACTTAAAATATCTTGATAAATTCAAGATGATGTTAACCCTTTAATTCGTTTTATTTTTGGTCAAATTTGTACTACAAAGCATGTTAGACATAAAGATATATGAGAGGGGGGATAGCTGAAATATTGAGTAAAGTTTAATAGAGGTTCTGAAATGTCACGATTATTCCCAAAACAAATTGTTGCTCCAAAACCATTGCATGAGATGATTGACTATTCAGGAAAAAGAAATGGTCGACCTTTTGATGTCGAAACGGAAACGCATACACCTCAAGGAAAATATACTTGTGTTCACTATGGTGTGATGATTCCTAATCTCCCTGCACCCTTTAATTTTTTGAACCTTTTAACCGTGGTTGGACAACCTCGAGTTAAAATTTTTCGTAACGAACATTTAATTAAAACTTCAAGTATTGATACAGCAAATGTATTAATTGGTACAGCTATAGGAACAAAAGACTATTTTAATGGTTATAGCGTCAAAAATGACTGTGCTTTAGTAAGTAATGGTTCATCTTTATGTTTTGGTCGAGATTTATTGTTAGAAGGGACTTATCCTAATTTTCATGCTTATCGTGAAGGGCATGAATTTAATTTTGATTTGAAAATCACTGCAACTGATAAAGTTGCAAACTTTGCTGAGTTAACTTTCGGTTTATATAATCATTGGGCTTTACTCTGCCAATACGAAGGTTATCTCGAATATCAAGGCAAGAAAACCCACGTCGAAGGTTTGTGTACCTATGAATATGCACGTGCAATAGATTTCAATTTGCATATGAACTATTTTACATATCATATTTTAAATATCGATGAGAAAACTCAGGTTCTTTTAGTTGAGGTACTTGGTCCATTGAATCTTGTCTTACAACGCCGTGTGTATATTCGTGCGATTGATAATCATGGAAGTATTCATTCTGAAGACTTTAAATTGGAAGTTCATGAGTTTGAATCACAACGTTCTATAACGCCTAATGGTTTATCGATGCGTTTACCTCGAACTTTTTCATGGAGTGTGAATGATGAAAAAGGTAAGCCTTTAATGTGTATTGATGGCCTAGCAAATGGTGATTTTCAGTATGGTATGGCAGGTGGTTACGCAGGAAGTTATCAATATAAAGGTACGTTTCGAGGTCAAACAATAGAAGGTACTGGTTATATTGAATATCTGGATACGCGGACAAAATAATCTAAATTATGCAGCCGCAGCAAGCATTGATGAAATATCAACAGATGCTAGTTTAATCATAAGTCTAATATCTAAAGAATTGATCATTAAAATTACAGAAATGATTTATCTTATGAGAGATATTCTTTTATAAGATAAATCATGAGTATTATTCTTGAACTCAAAAATAAACTACAAAAACAGAAGATAGGCTTGAATCGGCCTGCAACATGGCAACAAGTTTTGGCTTTTGAATATGTGGTGCAGAGGGAGATTTAGAAAAATAAAAAACACTCCAGAGATGCCGCTGCATGTCGTTACCCTTGAACCCTAAAGTTCAAGGTGGAGGGCGCCGCATACTTGCTGGGTTTTCTGCACGGGGCAGACATACACTCTAAATATACAGAACACCATCCTAAAGTGATGATATCGGCTCAGGGGAATCGGACCCGCTGGCGAACATCCTAGAGATAGACTTAGTATAACTGATCTTGACCTGATGACAATGTTTGCATGTAAAGATACTTACTAATTGATGAGGCTTTGTGCAATCACCATGTTTATTGAACAGTTTGCTCTACATCTTCCAAAATCGTTTGGAGTAGGTGTTCACAGTGTGCGTATTGCTGTAAAGATTTATTTAAAGCAAATACTTCCTGAGCCATTTGTAGTGCAACCATAATGACTAACTTATTGTGTTCTACACGTGGCGCACTTCGACGCATGTCATGAAATTTTTGATTGAGCAATTCAGCAGCGCGTTCTAACTCTTCACGTTTATCTTCAGTCGTATTTAAGCGGAAAGTCTGTTCAATTAAACGTAGTTCAACAACGATAGGTTCACTCATGATTAAGATTCCTCGTGAGTTTCAGCAATCGGGTGGGCAAGCTGCTGAATTTCTTGTGCATGTTGATCTTGTGCTGTACCTAAGATTGCGAGACGTTGAATAATCGCTTCAACTTTAGCCTTCGCTAATTCGTTTTTCTGTAATAAGCGGTCACGATCTTGTTGTAGATCTTGGATTTCTTGCTGATTATTACGTTGCTGCGCTTGTAACTTTTCTTTCATTACACGCAAATCATTACGTTCAGCCAAGATTTCTTGGAAACGATTCTTTAGATCAGTGGTACTTTTCTCTAAACGGCTATAGCGTTCAGCCAAAGTTGTTGCATCATTATTCAGTTGTTTAAATTGATCTTGTAACTGAGTCAGTTGTTCAGTTAAGTTATCAACTTCATCCTGTTTTTGCGTGATGATGCTATTCTTCTGCACAATTTGTGCATGATGTTCAGTTGCAGCTAATTGTTTAGCTTCAGTAAGCGATGTGTTTTCTCGCTCTATATGGCGTAGGCGTGTTTTTAAAACGCCAATATGCGCTTGTAGACGCTGTAATTGTTCTAACATAACGAAGGTCGCACAGAGTTGCAATCAAAGGTAATATATACAGCAGTATAGAGATTGGATAAACGAATGCAAGACGATATTTCAGGTTGGAACGAATGGAATGCTCATTTTCAAGGAATTGAAGAAATTTCAAGCCCAAGTGAGTTACATGGGTTGCTAACAGGTATAGTTTGTGTGACACAAGCGCCGACAACTGATGAATGGTCACAAATCTTAAACACCTTAAATGTACCTGCATTGACAGCAGAAGCATTAGAAAGTTTAACGGTTGAAGCAGAGGATGTATCGCATGCTTTATCTGATGATGAACTCGACTATTTACCGATGCTACCAGATGATAGTCATTCGCTTGAAGAACGTGTAAGCGCATTGGCAGATTGGTGTGCAGGGGTGGTTTTGGGTTTTGGTTTAGCTTGCGGTCGTATTCGTGGCGATGAACAAGAACTGATTGAACATTTACAAGAAGTTGCAGCCGTTGAGTTTGAAGATTCAGATAACGATGAAGAGGGTGAGGAAAGTTATCTGGAGCTGTATGAGTTTGTGCGTCTTATACCAGTAAGTTTATCAATTGGTCGGACAAAAATGCCTATAGCTGAAAGTTCTTTACTACAAAACTTTCATGCGAAAAGCAGAAACCAAGATACTGCAGTTGATCCGCAAACAGTCGTTGAAATGTTTACCCCACATCGTCCGAGTTAACTCGGGCGCTGCCTTGAAACTTTATCATTAAAGATACTTACAATCCTTCATCTTCATCAGTAGGGCGATATGAAACTCAATCAAGCAGATTTTAAACAACGCCGCGATCTTCTCGCTGAGAAAATGGGCAGTAATAGCATTGCCGTGATTGCGACCCGAGCAGAAATGTATCGTAATCGTGATGCTGATTATAAATATCGTGCAGACAGTAGTTTTTATTATCTCACTGGATTTGCAGAGCCAGAAGCAGTTGCCATTATCGAAACCTTTGAAGAAGGTGAAGAGTATAGCTATAGCCTGTTTTGTCGTGAACGTAACCGTGAAATGGAAATCTGGAATGGTTATCGTGCTGGAGTCGATGGTGCAGTTGAAATCTATGATGCAGATGAAGCTTATGCAATTGATTTATTAGATGAAGAAATTATCGAGAAGCTGTTAAATAAACAACGTCTTTACTATCGTATGGGGCAAAATGCTGAATTTGATGCGAAAGTAAGCCAATGGATTCAGAAAGTGGATGCACAACAGCGTCGTGGTGGCACTGCACCTGCTGAAATGATTCAACTTGATCGTATTGTCGATGAAATGCGTTTGAAAAAATCAGCGCAGGAAATTGAGCTGATGCAGATCGCATCCAATATCAGCGCAGAAGCCCATACTCGTGCCATGCAAACCGTAAAGCCGAATATGATGGAGTATGCACTTGAAGCAGAGCTCAATTATATTTTTGGAAAAAAAGGTTGTGTGCCTGCTTACAATAGCATTGTGGGTGGCGGTGAAAATGCTTGTATTTTGCATTATGTTGAAAATAATCAACCGTTGAAAGATGGTGATTTAGTCTTGATTGATGCAGCTTGTGAATATGAATTTTATGCCTCGGATATCACCCGTACTTTCCCTGTAAATGGTAAATTTAGTCCTGAGCAAAAAGCACTCTACAATATTGTTTTAGATGCCCAGCTTGCTGCAATCGATGCCACCCGTATTGGCAATAATTATAAATATCCGCATGAAGTCGCTGTAAAGATTTTAACTCAAGGTCTGGTTGATCTTGGTCTACTCAATGGTAATGTAGATGAGCTGGTTGAAAGCGAAGCTTTCCGTCAATTCTTCATGCATGGGACAGGTCATTGGCTCGGTATGGATGTGCATGATGTCGGTGCCTACAAAACTGGTGAAAACTGGCGTGTTTATGAAGCAGGTATGGTGGTCACAGTTGAGCCGGGCTTATATGTTGCACCAGATGATGAAACGGTTGATGCCAAGTGGCGTGGTATTGGTATTCGTATTGAAGACGATATTGTAGTCACTGAAAATGGACCGTTGGTTTTGACTAAGAATGTAGTGAAAACGGTTGAGGAAATTGAAAGCTTGATGGCAAGTAATTAGTCCAATATTTATCAAAGAGGCTTATCAATAGATAAGCCTCTTTCTTTTCTTCGATACTTAAAATAACTTTTGCCGATCGCTTAGAACACACAGACCAAACAAAGTACAAATTCCCTTCCTGAGTTGAGTTAGAGTAAGATAGTCCCGAAACATCAAGTCATGAAAAACTGATAAGGAATAATATTATGCAGCAACAAGTCATCATTGTCGGTGGGGGTATGGTTGGACTCAGCCTAGCCTTAATGTTGGCAAAATCTAATATCGAGGTAAAGCTATTAGAAGCTGTGAAATATCCAAATTATGACGATGAAAACCTTGCGCCTTATCATACTAGTTTTGATGCGCGTAACACAGCGTTGTCACGCCGTAGTGTTCAGATTTACCAAAAACTAGGTTTATGGGATGCCTTGCAACAACATGCAACACCAATTCTTCAAGTCCATATCACTGAACAGGGCAGCTTTGGTAAGGCGCGCTTAGTTGCAGAACAAGAAAAAGTAGAAAGCTTTGGACAAGTGATTGAGAACGCTTGGCTTGGTCGAGTATTGTTGACCCAAGTTCGTCAACACCCATTGATTGAATTGATTGATGGTGTCCAAGTGACTTCATTGACGCAAGATGCGGATGAGGTGCAGATCGAAGCTATGCGTAATGGTGAATATATCCATTCATTGAAATCAAAATTAGTGATTGCTGCGGATGGTCGTGATTCATTCTGTCGTCAAGCAATAGGTGTTGGTGTAGATGAACATGATTATGATCAAGTTGCGATTGTCACCACCGTACAAACCTCTAAACCACATCAACAAGTCGGTTTTGAACGTTTTAGTGCGTTAGGACCATTGGCACTCTTACCTTTACCGGGTGAGTACCGTCGTTCTGTGGTATTTCCTGTAAAAAAAGGCACAGAACAGCCATTCTTAGGTGAGGAAAATGATCAATATTTCCTTGATACCTTGCAACACACCTATGGTGATCGTGCAGGAAAGTTTGAAAAAACAGGTAAACGCTTCTGCTATCCATTGTCACAAGTCTTAGCGCATAAACAAGCTGTTGGACGTGTGGTGTTGATGGGCAATGCGGCACATACCATTCATCCCGTCGCAGGACAAGGTTTTAACCTGTGTTTGCGTGATGCTGATGTCTTGGTTCGCTTCTTAATGGAACAATTGGCGAAGTCTGATGATATTGGTCAGCCAGATAATTTACTCGCTTATGAACAAGCGCGTTTAAAAGATCAGCAACGTGTGATTAAGTTCTGTGATTCCGTGGTGCGTGGTTTTAGCAATCAAAACCCAATCCTCAAATTAATACGTAATACAGGATTGGTTGCCTTTGACGTGATTCCGGGCATTAAGCCGTTGGTTGCCAATTATGCAATGGGGCTGAAAGCATGAGTGAAATGTTAGATGTGGTCATTGTCGGAGGTGGCTTGGTTGGTGGCTTAACCGCCTTGCTATTGGCACAAGGAGGCGTGCAAGCAACAGTATTGGATGCTGCGCCTGTACTGGATCAACAAAAAACACTTGCGGTGATGAATCCTCGGGTACTGGCACTCAGTCAAGCCACCATTCATTTACTGAAAACAGTCAATGTGTGGGATGACTTGGCGCGTCAAATGCCATATTCAGGCATGCAAGTCTGGAATAAAAATGGCTATGGTGAGATCAATTTTGGACATGCATCTGAGCAACCACCACAACCTGATCAAGCTTTAGGTTCGATGGTGGAGCCAAGTGTCCTGAATGTTGCGATTCAACAAAAAATGCTACAGCAACTCAAAGACTACCGTACCCAAGTCAAAGTCATTCGGATCGAGCAAATTCCGCAAGGTTGGTCGATTGAATTGGCTGATGGGACTACGCTTAAAACCAAATTATTAATTGGCGCAGATGGTGCGAACTCATTTGTCCGTGAACAGGCTTATATCGATTTAGATGTACTGGACTATCAACAAGCTGCGATCAGTTGTGCGATTAAAACAACACAACCTAATCAGTTTGTGGCACGTCAAATTTTCTTGCCGACTGGGCCACTGGCTTATTTACCAATGGCAAGTTTTGATGCCCAAGAAAATGGCTATTGGCAGTCGATTGTCTGGACTTTGCCTGATGATTATGCCGATGAATATTCAGCATTCTCTGACCAAGAGTTTATGCAATTGCTGACTCGAGAAAGCTTACAAATGCTTGGTGAAGTGGTTGAAGTGCGTTCACGCGCACAGTTTCCACTCAAAGCTCGTGCTGCACAGCGCTACATTAAATCAGGCTTGGCATTGATTGGGGATGCAGCACATGTGATTCATCCTTTAGCTGGGCAAGGTGTCAATATTGGTTGCTTAGATGCAGCGGTGCTTTGTGATGTTTTGCTGCACGATCTAAAACGTGGTGTGTGGGCAAATGAGCAGACTTTGTTGCGTTACGAGCACCAACGTAAAGGGCAGAATGACGCCATGATGCATAGTATGTCTGCGATTGGTTGGTTGGAAAGTTCTGAGTTATTTCCGTTCGTGTGGGCGAGAAACTTCGGTTTAAAACAGGTTGAGCAATTCGATTGGTTCAAAGATCGTTTTATGCAGCAAGCGAATGGTTTAAATGCCTTACAAGCAACGAGATACGCTTGCTAAAAAATAGTAGATATTTTTTAAACAATCATTTATAAATCAGAGTGAATTTGGTCGAAAAAAACACGATTTAACAAATATTGTGCTTTGCGAAATGATGAGAGCTTGTTAAATTTCACCAAGTTCTGATGACCAAATAACGATGATGAAAGATCAGTCATTGTGGGGAGAGTAATATGACGGAAATGAATGATTACGACGAAAACACAGAAGACTCTGCTGTTGACGATGATGAGGCAAAAGCTGCCGAAAATGGTGCAGATAGTGAAGAATCTTCTGCTGCCAATGATATTGATCTTGCCGAAGCAGAAAGCCTAACCGTGACTGCCAAGCAAAAACAACGTCAAGCATTAGAGGATGAAGTTGCTGCATTCTTGGCACGTGGTGGGCGAATTGTCGAAGTGCCGCCAGGCGAACACGAAGATTAAGTTTTTATCTCCCTTGTGCTGTGGTTAACACAGTGCACCCAATCCCAATTACAGTGGGACTCCTCCCTTTTAGAAAGGGAGGTTGGGAGGGATTTCAATGGATATTATGCTTTCTTGTGTTGATGCGATTCATGTTTACACTCAAGCGGGTGATTTAATTCTTTTAAAATCCCACATTGTTCAATGGTACGATGCTGTGAACATTGCTGTTTGAGATGGGTTAAATCTTGCTTGAGATGTTCTAGGTTCTTAATTTTTTGGGAAACTTCTGCAAGGTATTGATCAATGAGATGATCAACTTCCTTACAGGTTTGATTTGGACTTTTTGCTAAATCTTTTAACTTTTGGATATCCTGTATGGTGATTCCGAGTTCCCGGCAATGTTTAACGAAAAATAAATCCGAAAGTATCTGTTCAGAATAATAACGATAATTTCCTGATGTACGTTGTACTTTTTCTAAAAGCCCAATTTTTTCATAATAACGAAGTGTATCGACTGATACCCCTGACTTTTTTGCCAATTGTCCAATTGTAAAATTTGCCATGCTTGACTCTGGAGTTACTCTAGGGTTTTAAATCACTATAAAACATAGTGTGAGAAAAGTCATGGCAGGATGTGGATGTAATACAACACCTTCAACGCAAATCATTAGTCCAAGGTTTAGAAAAGCATTGTGGATTGCTTTGTTTCTGAATACTGGGATGTTTTTTGTAGAAATTATTGGTGGTTCTCATGCACGTTCAGTTGCTTTATGGGCAGATGCGCTGGATTTCGCTGGTGACGCTGCAAACTACGCAATCTCTTTGGCAGTGCTCTCTATGAGTTTATATTGGAGAGCAACAGCAGCATTACTCAAAGGATTGACGATGGCGGCGTTTGGTATTTTTGTGATCGTAAAAGTACTTTGGTCATGGTGGCTTGGCGTGATCCCTGAACCGATGTTAATGGGACTCATTGGTGTGCTGGCGCTCGTGGTGAACGTAGCAGTAGCATTGATGTTGTATGCATTCCGCGATGGGGATGCCAATATGCGTTCAGTTTGGCTTTGTAGCCGCAATGATGCGATTGCGAACTTAGCGATTATTATCGCTGCAGTCGGTGTATTTGGAACAGGAACAATGTTTCCAGACTTAATCGTAGCATTTATTATTGCTTATCTAGGTGTCTCTTCAGGTTACTCTGTGATTAAACAGTCGCTGCGAGAAAGAAAGCAGTCCAAAGCTGTGTTAGGTCATAATGTATAAATCAATTTAGTCAGCAAAAAAGTATCATACCGCCATGATACTTTTTTGCTTCGAAAATGAATTAGAGCAGCAGAGATACTGCAATGCTCCACATCATACAGCCGATCATAAAATCTAAAACTTTCCATGCTTTCGGATTACTAAACAGCGGTTTCAAGAGTCTTGAGCCATAACCCAGACTAAAAAAGAAAATCCATGAAGCCACAATACTCCCGAGTGCAAAACTGATCTTATCTTCAAATTGAGTTGCAACTGATCCAATCAGTACGATGGTATCTAGATAGACATGTGGATTTAGCCAAGTAAAGGCAAGACCTGTTAAGAGGACCTGAGTCAAAGTCTGTTTATGGTTGCTCTCCAGTTGCATCGTTTGAGTCGTTTTAAATGCAGCATAAAATGCTTTAGCACCATAAACCAATAAAAATGTTGCACCTAAATATTTGGCGATCGTAACTAAAAGCGGTGATGCCGTCATCAATTCAGCGAAACCCAACACACCAAGTGCAATTAAGATCGAGTCAGAGAGTGCGCACAGGAAACACAACCAAAAGACATATTGTTGCTTGAGTCCTTGTTTTAGAACAAAAGCATTTTGAGCGCCGATCGCAACAATGAGACCGCTGCCAATACCAAAACCTTTAAAAAAAACGCTAAGAGAGAGCATATCAATAAAACGAAAAAAACAGATGTGAGAATTATCTGACTTTTAAATACAAAATAAGTAAAATTAAGAATATTTAGGTTTAACTAAAAATAATTTAGGTTTGTCTATGTTGGATAGTAAGCAATGTGAAGCCTTTCTTGCAGTCGCAGAAGTAGGAAGTTTTGATGCTGCTGGCGAGCAATTATATATTACGCCTTCCGCCGTCTCGCTACGTGTGCAGGCCTTAGAGAAATATTTAGGTCAGATTTTAATTATCCGTGGTCGACCAAGTGTGCTCACCAAAGCTGGACAAACCTTGTTGCAGCATTTACGTCATACGCGGCTCATGGAACAAAATCTTTTACAAGGTTTGATGGGAAAATCATCTGATTCCGAATTTTATAAGATTGCATTGGCTTCAAATGCAGACTCATTAGCAACTTGGCTTTTGCCGAGTATTCAGCCCACGTTGTTTAAAGAAAAAATCGTGTTGGAATTGAAAATTGACGACCAGTCGCATACGCACACGTTACTAGAAACGGGACAGGTCAATGCCTGTATTTCGGCGGAAGAGCAGGTTATGTCAGGTTGTTTGGCTCAGCCATTAGGCAAAATGCGTTATAAAATGTTGGCTTCTGCAGATTTTGCTGCGTATTGGTTTAGACAGGGTGTGAATAGGGAAAGTCTAAGAAAAGCGCCCGCGGTGATTTTTAACCATAAAGATCTGATGCACTCAGAGATGCTGTTGAAGTGTTTTGGATTGCCAATGCAAAGTTATCCTTATCATTTTATTCCGTCAACAGATGCATTTGTGAAAGCAATTCAACTCGGTTTAGGTTTTGGAATGGCACCTGAAATTCAGGTTCAATCTTTATTAAGCAGTGGTGCATTTGTAGAGATCATGCCAGAAGCTCAACTCGACATTCCTTTATATTGGCATCACTGGAAACGGCAGTCTAAACAACTTGATCTGTTGACCGAAACGATTGTGCAGGCAGCTAAAAAAATATTGATATAGTTATTTGGGATTTTCTAAGAAATCTATGTTGTTTAAGAGAGATGCAAGGTAATGCTGTGCAGTGTTCATCACCTTGCTCAAATCAAGACGACTACGCTTGGGTCAACTCCAAAGCACGTTGATAAGCGATTTTCTTTTTGATTCCTGTCAAATCCGCAGCCAATTGTGATGCAGCTTTAACCGAGAGATCTTGCAATAAACGCTTGAGCAACTCGTCTAATTTTTCTTGTTCCATGTCTTTAACTTCTAATGCCCCACCAACAACAACGACAATTTCACCTTTTTGTTGGTTATGATCATTTTCAATAAAACTGACCAATTCTTTGAGGGTCATTTTCTTGATGGTTTCAAAGGTTTTAGTGATTTCACGCGCAAAACCAACGGGTCGATCTTCACCAAAGACCTGAGCCATATTTTTAATACTTTCTAAAATCCGATGCGGCGCTTCATAGAAAATCAAGGTTTGCGTTTCATTTTTAAGTTTTTCGAGTTGGCTGATGCGTTGCGATGCCTTTGACGGTAAAAATCCTTCAAAACTAAAACGATCACTTGGTAAACCCACTGCACTTAAAGCAGCAATAGCCGCACATGCACCAGGTACAGGAATCACGCGAATACCATGTGCTTGGGCAGCGCGAACCAATTTAAAACCGGGATCACTAATAAGGGGCGTACCAGCATCACTAATTAAAGCAACTGATTCGCCTTTTAACATTTTTTGGAGAAGTTGATCAATTTTGTTACTTTCGTTGTGATCATGACACGCCGTAAGCGGAGTTGCGATATTATAGTGCTTGAATAACTGAGCAGATTGACGAGTATCTTCTGCTGCAACCACCGAGACTGATTTTAAAATATCGATTGCACGGAAAGTCATATCATCCAAGTGCCCAATCGGGGTTGCTACAACAAATAATTGAGCACTCATAAAAGGTAACTCCATAATGTATTTAAAAAAATATTGGCTGCTACTCAGTTTGGCAGCATTGATTAGCCCCGCTTATGCGGACGTGTTGGTGATTCTACCTGAATCTGGTGCAATGGCGCGAGCTGGTGACAGCATCAAACGAGGTTACTTGAGTGCTTATACAGCATCAGGCAGTAAAGAAAAAATTATTTTTGTTGATTCAGCAAAAAGTAGCATCGAACAAATTTTTAAGACAAGGGTGAATAAGAAGACGCGGTTGGTGGTTGGGCCATTGGCACGATCTGAAATTGAAACGGTGATAAAATTGAAGCCGAAAATTCCAGTTTTAAGCTTAAATGATGTCAATACGCAAGCAAACAATGTCTGGCAATTTAGCTTAGCCAAACAACATGATGCAGTGGCTTTAAACAAATTACTTGAAAAAGACCAGATCAAGAAACTATTGATCTTACGCCAAGCGGGAACAGAATCTGCTACTGAATTGCTTATGATGGCGCTGATGTCTGAATCTAGATCTGAGATCGAAGTTATCAATGAGCTGCCGAAAAAATTAGCAAAAAAAACAGGCCTGCTACTGCTTGGTGATCATCAATGGATGGAGCAATTAGGTTCATTACCCAAACAAAATATTTATGCGACACCACTCAGCATCGAGCAGGGCAAGCATATACCAAATGGATTGCGTTTTTGCGATACTCCAGCTTTGTACAATGGGCAATGGGCAGATTTAATTGAAGCCTATAAAGAACAACCTGAAAATATGGCATTTCAAAGACTACTTGCCTTTGGTGGAGATGCATGGACGATCAGTCAACAGTTTTTATCGAGTCCGATAGATCCGCAGTTTTCATTTGAGGGTCGGACGGGTGCAATCAATGTGAAAGCTGGGGTGATTAACAGACAGCCATTTTGTTATGAACAACAAAAAAATGGGATTCATATTTTAAAATAAGATCACTGAATAATGAAACAACAGTCAAATTTATTGGGGCAATGGGCAGAACAAACCGCAATGTCATTGCTCCGTTCACATGGTTATCAATGTGTAAATCAAAACTATCATTCACGGTTTGGTGAAATTGATTTAATTGTAAAACGTGGGAAAGAGCTTGTTTTTGTTGAAGTAAAAGCGAGGTCGGCAGGGAGTTATGCACAGGCTTTCGAAGTGATTTCAAACGCACAGCGACGTAAGATTATTAAAACTGCTCAGTTCTTTTTACAAAGATATCCGAGTTATGGAGACTTTGATTGTCGTTTTGATGTGATTTGTTTTGATTTTCCACAGAAAATTGCAAAAACAGTACAACCAGATTTTTCAAAATTGCAGTATGATCAGCAATGGATTGAACATGCATTTATTTTAGATTAATTGTGGCAATAACGGTCTGAAGATAAATGTGGAAGATTGAGAAAATGTGTGAATAGGGAGTCTGGCCAAGTGTTAAAACGTTTATCGATTACGCTGCTTTGTGCTGCAAGTTTATCGGGATGTGCAAGTTTTATTTCTGGTGGAACGGGAACGGCACCTGTTGGGACAAGTAGCGGTGAGCGTAGTCTAGGGCAGGTTTTTATTGATTCTTCAATCAAACGTACTGCAAATGTCAATTTATATAAACTCGATAATCGCTTTAGACAGTCTCGGATTAATATCGAAAGCTTCCATAGCAATGTTCTATTGACAGGCCAAGTGCCTGATCCTTATTTGAAACAATTGGCTGAAGACAATGTTCGTGCAATGACTGATGTCAAAGCAGTGCATAACTACATTACTGTCGGTGACAAAGTCGGTTATAGCACCATTATGCAAGATGGTACGGTGACTGCGAACACACGTGGTTTGCTCATGAGAGCACCAGTTGTCTCTGACAGTAAAGTTCTTGTGCATACTGAAAATGGTGTGTTGTATGTAATGGGGCGTTTAAATACTGCTGAGATCAGAGATTTAGACGACGTTTTACAAAAAGTTGGTAATGTGAGTAGAATTGTTACTCTGATTGACAATATTGACCAGTCTTCAGGAACAATGGCAAGCTCGACGGCTGCGATGCCGATGGTCGGTGCTGCGACAACACAACCTTTGGTTGAAACACCTGTGGCAATTGATCCAGATCAAGCTGAGCCAGTGACTATTACTCCAACTACTCCCTAATTTATGAAACAAATTATTCAACAAGTACAACAAAATGTAATGCGGGCGAAAAACTTTTATCAAGAGTTTCGCCTGTATGATTTTGCAAGTTATTCAATTAACTATTTGACGCCTAAAGATACCTTTGAAAAAGAAGTACATCTTGCTTATGGCTTGAAAGCGAGACAGCGTTTAGATTTATATCGCACCAAAAATCCGAAGAAACAGAGACCGTTGATTGTATTTGTTCATGGTGGTTCGTGGCAGCATGGCAATAAACGTGATTATCTGTTTATTGGAGAAACATTTGCGCGAGAAGGTTATGATGTTGCAGTCATTAATTATCATCTTGCACCTGAGCATATCTTTCCAACATTTATTGATGATATTGCACAAGCCATTCACTATTTAAATCAGAATCAAAGTAAGTTAAATATCTCTACGGAGAATTTGATTTTGATGGGGCATTCTGCTGGCGCTTTCAATGTCATGTCAGTGGTGTATTCTGCTCAAGCACAAAGTTTTAAATACAAAGATAAGATTAAAGCGATTATTGGATTGGCTGGACCTTATCATTTTGATTATGTCGGTGATCCTTTATCAGAACATGCTTTTAATTTAAATATTCCTTATCAACAAGTCATGCCTTGCTATTTTATTGAGCCAAACCAAATTAAGCATTATTTATTAATGGCTGAACAAGATCAGTTAGTCGGTAAAGAAAATAGTTATAAGCTTGATAATGCTTTAAGAGAAAAAGGCAACCATAGTCATATTGCCGTGATCCCAAAGACGGGGCATGTTACGATTTTGGCGACATTAGCAAGTCTGATGAGTCATTATTTTAAAACCAAGCGTACGATTTTACATTTTATGGAAGAGGCGTTAGAACCTTAAAGGAAAAGCATCATTAAGATGCTTTTTTATTTTCCATCATCTGCATAATCATGGCATGTGCGATACTGCCCTTGAAAGGAATCTCTGGTAATTGGTCAAATCTAAAGAATTGAGCATCACTGATCTCTTCAAGCTGTAATTCGATTTCACCAGAATCGTATTCCGCATGGAACGCGATCATGAGATTACTCGGAAAGGGCCACGGTTGGCTTGACATGTAGCGAATATTTTTAAGTTTTAAACCCACTTCTTCAAATGTTTCTCGTTGTACTGCTTCTTCTAAGGTTTCACCAACTTCAACGAATCCTGCAATTAACCCATACATATTGCTTTTGTTATGCGCTGATTTAGCCAATAACACTTCATCATGACCTTTGGTAATGATGGTAATGATGCAAGGCTGTACACGTGGGTATTGATGATATGCACAAGCAGGGCAAACCATTGCATACTCTTTGGTATGAATATCAGTTGCGTGTCCACAATGACTACAGAATTTGTGATTGCGTCGCCACTCAAGTAGTTGAACGGCGCGACTTGCTTGTAAAAAATCTGCGGTTGACCATCTTTGGATCAGTTCCCGAATGGGGATAAGTTGATACCCTTCGGGAATTGATTCGCCGTCAAAAAGATCACGTGCGACGACACGATCATTGTGGTGTATCGGCAAGTCACTTGCTAATTTTTCAACCTTGGGTAGTTGGAAGTTTTCATCTACTAAAAGTTTTTGATGTTGAAAAATATAAGCAAGTGATAGTTGAGACATTAGGCTGCTAAAGTTTGTAATTGCTGACTATTTGATAATGCCACATCGAACATAGATTGCAATACAGGCTGTTTGTTTCTTAAGTTATCAACAAGTAAATCTAAACCTGCGACGACATTCAGAATACAGTTGATTTGTTCTGCATCGAACACAAGGTTCTGTGCCAAACGATTTTCGGCAAAATGTGCTGCACCTAAGAGCGCCGTTTGTTGCGCAGAGCTTCCTAAGAATTGGGCAGCACCAGAAAGCTCTTTTAAGTATTTAGGCAAGGCTTCCAAGCTGTGCGCAGTTGGGTCTTGAACATAAAGGCTTAAAGTTTGCGTCAATGTTTCCACAAGTGACTTTGTCTCAGTCAACAAGGCTTTATGGGCTTCATCCAACCGATCTAGCGAGATATGCATATTATTGACGCGTAACTGTAGACGGCTAGAGGTGTAATTACGCTCCAAAATTCCAATTGAATTCATGGATGCTAAAATACTATTCATCAACTGCTGAACTGAGGTGGCATCAGTCAAGGTATTGGATTGGCTCAATTTCTCAGCTTGTTGTGTAAGTTCTCTTGATGCTTCATTTAAATTCAGCACCTTGAATACATTAGAAAGCTGATTTAATTTTTGCTGAATTTCTTGGGTTTTTTCATTCGACATATTTTGGTGATTGTACTCAATTTCATTGCGAATTTGAGCCATTTCATCCGTCATCAATTGGCTGATGGTATGAATGGTTTCATAGTCAGGGCCGTATAAATGACGACTTAAAACTTGAAGTTGTGTATCACTTAATAGCTCATCACCAATATTGAGTTGTTCTCGAATATGCTGCGAAATATGATCTTCTTGGCTAATACAAATCGATAAAATATCGGCGAGATCGACAATGTTACTTTGAAAAGCAGGCGGTGCTGCTAAGAACTTACCGATATTGGTTTCAATTTGAATCAGGGTACGCAGACGCGCTTCTGTAATCGAAAGTTCATCAATGAGACCTAAGCCGACATTTACCAATTGCCAGTACTGTTGGCTAGGAAGGTTTGAAGCTAAGCCAGCTAGATAAACGCCAACCAGTTTAATTCCTTGCAAATCTAATGGTGTTTCGACTTGTTTAATCAGTTTATTTAAACATAGCTTATAAAGCTGATGAATATATTTGGATTGTTCTAAGCTCGGTGCTTTAGGAATGTTAAAGCTCGGTGTGATAAATCCAAGTAAGGGTTGGATGGTTTGACCTTCTTTAGTCATCGGTTTGCCCAAAGCAAGCTCTAACCGATTGAGTGTATCTAGCAAGAATTGCGGAACTTTAACTTCTCGGAGACAGATAAACTCAATATAACGTCTCAACATCGTTGTTCCTTCACTGAGCGCAACGACATCACTGATCTTGATTTGTTCAGGTTGAGCCATGATTTTACGCATAAGCTCAGTAGAATATTGTGTAATTTGTGACAAATGCGGCATATCAATCAAGGCAAGTACTTGCGTACATTGTTCAAATTGATTGAGCGCGTCATCAATCCCAAAGGGTAGGGCTTGTTCTTCGGCAAGCGTATTTACTGCGGTTTCTACCAATTTAATCGAGTTATCGATCTCATTTTTTATTATTAATAATGCCGTTGGGTCGAAATGAATCGAGGTTTGGTAAGACATATGACCTACACCTTTCCTGAGTTGTTATATCCATGTACCTCCTTTTCAGGAGGTCTAAATCACTGACAGTTAATATAACTTAACTTTGAGCACTTAAAATATAAAAACCAACCTCGATCAAAAAAATTATTTGGCGAAAAGGCAAGCTTCTCCATGTTTTTCTTCATATTGTTTGACCCATGTCTCATGTTCATTTAACTCATGTTCTGATGGCTTGATAACAACTAAGTCAACTTGAACACTTTGACGGGTTATTTTCTTTTCATCTTGTTCTGCTTGGGTCAGGGTGTCCATATCAAATGCGACTTGTCCACCAGTCATCGCAAGATAGACATCTGCTAAAATTTCAGCATCGAGTAACGCACCGTGGAAGGTACGGTCACGTGCAGGAATCTCATAGCGCCTTACCAGTGCATCCAAGGAGTTTTTCTGGCCAGGGTGTTTGTTTTTCGCTAGCGCTAAGGTATCGGTGACCTCACAGACTTCTGAGAGTAAAGGCAAACCAACACGTTTAAACTCCATATTTAAGAAGTTCATATCGAATGCGGCATTGTGCGCGATAATTTCAGCACCTTTTAAAAAGGCAAATAGTGTATCGGCAATTTCTGCATATTTAGGTTTGTCTTTTAAAAAGTCATCGCTAATACCATGCACATTTTCAGAATCGCCGACAGGTTTTTCTGGATTGATATAGATGTGAATCGAGCTGCCTGTGAGTTTGCGATTGATCATTTCAATCGCGCCTACTTCGATAATGCGGTCACCATCTTGAAAATAAAAACCCGTGGTTTCTGTATCGAGAATAAGCTGGCGAGGGCCTTGAAGATGTACTTTCGCCTCAGTAATCACAATATGTAGGTGCTGATTTGTGGATGGCGCATCCATTACAACTTCAGTAGATACTTCAGCTTTCTCTACATTGTCTATAATTTCCTCAGGTTCTGACGCCTCGATCATCTCATCTGTATCAGCTTCTAGATCTAAGCCAAAAGGATCATTTAAGAGCCAATCAGCTTCAGGCTTTTTTATATCAGCGTTAGCCTGTGTGGGGGATTTGAGTTGTTGAGCAATTTGTTCAGCGCCTTGATTGGCTAACTGGTCTGCCATTTCATTGCCTTCATGTCCAGCATGACCTTTGATCCAGTTCCATTCGATATCACGATTGGCACAAACTGCATCTAATTTTTTCCACAAATCTGGATTTTTTACGTCTTTCCAGTTTTTCTTTTTCCAACCATGAATCCACTCGGTAATGCCTTGTTTGACATAGTTAGAGTCTGTCCAAATAATAAGATGAGCATCCATTGGACAAAAAGAAACGCCTTCAATGGCTGCTTGAAGCTCCATGCGATTATTGGTGGTTTCAGGCTCACCACCATAGAGTTTATGTTCACCTTGTTCAGTAATGATGTATGCCCCCCAACCCCCGAGACCTGGGTTACCTTTACATGCGCCATCAACATAAAGCGTGATTGTCTGTGACATATTTGAACCTGAACAATAAAACGGATGAAAAGTTTGATGTCTTTCTCATGCAAATACGCAGAAGTAGACATTCAAGTGGATAGAGAATATTAGCATTCCCTCATGATAACTTGCATTGTAAATGCTAAATTTTGCTTGTGAGCGTTACAAAACTCATCTTTTTTAATTTCTTGTAACATTTCCATGCAAATCACGTTAAATTATTGCCTTGTCTAAGTGACATGCTTTACTACAATGGCAAATCAAAGTAATAAACTCGCGTAAGTGGACTGGAAGATTTTATGTATAAATCGAACACATTGGTGTGGCAAGCATCTGCAACATCATTATTCAAAATTACTGTACTTACTTCTGCTCTGGCTGCGTTGGGAATTACAACGGGGTGTTCCTCAACACCTCAATCAAATAAGGCTTCGTCTTCTAAGCAACTTGGCTCGGGTTATTTAGATGCAAGTAGTTTAGATTCACTTGAAGATTTACTTTCAGCGACGGATATGCGAGCAGTAGAAGGTGATCGCCTACTGGTGTTGAAACACGGTGATGTGTGGAAGCGAATGACCGTAGGTTTCAAGATGGATTTGAATCGTCGGGACTCTCGAATTGAAGCACAACGTGGTTGGTTTATTTCTCGTCAGCCTTATCTAGACCGTCTAAGCGCACGTGCCAGTCGATATTTATATCACACTGTGAAAGAAGCAGAACGTCGCGGCATGCCAACCGAACTCGCATTATTGCCTGTGATTGAAAGTTCCTATGATCCTGCGGCGACCAGTAGCGCAGCAGCGGCAGGTTTATGGCAGTTTATTCCAAGTACTGGGCGTATCTATGGTTTACAACAAACCAGTTTATATGATGGTCGCCGTGATGTTGTGGAATCTACACGTGCTGCCTATGAGTTCTTAGGTAGTTTATATAATCAATTCGGTTCTTGGGAACTGGCTTTGGCTGCTTATAATGCAGGGCCAGGACGTATTCAACAAGCGATTAACCGTAATAAAGCCGCAGGTTTACCGACGGATTACTGGTCTTTAAAACTTCCACAAGAAACCATGAACTATGTACCTCGTTTCTTAGCTGTCGCACAAATTATTAAAAATCCAAATGCTTATGGTGTTGCGTTACCACCGATTGCCAATCGACCTCACTTTCGTGAAGTTAACTTAGCTGCGCCTTTATCATTGAATGAAATTTCATCGATCACAGGTCTAAGCCGTTCGGAATTATATGCCTTAAACCCTGCGCATCGTGGCGAGACGATGGATCCGATGAGTCCATTGCGAATCTTAATTCCAGCAGATCTAAGCCCTTCAATCGATGCAAGATTGCGTTCTAATAAAGCTGGTTCAGGTGGTTTTTGGGCAAGTAAAACGCCACCACCTGTGATGAACAATTCATCAGGTGCATCAACCACGATTCGTACCACAACCAATCCAGCACAGACGAGTAGCACCACACCAAAGTCCTCAGCACCTTTGACCGCGAGTAATACTTCACGTCCAAGCTCAACGACAGCAGCAACCAATGTTAAGGTAAATACTCCGCGTGGATCTGATGCGTTGGCATCATTTGCTGCATCAGCGAATGTGCCAAGTGCGCCACGTATTCCTGTTGCCATCACTCCAGCTGCAAATGTAAAGCCTGTAAATATAGAGCCGCCAATTTCAAATCAAGAGCGTGAGCAAATTGTTGCAGCGATGAAAATCGAAGGTGAGCCGAAGTCTGCTACACAGGTATTAGAACCTCAAGCAACACAAGCTGAAAAGGATCAGGTTGTTGCTGAAATCAAAGCGATTGCACCCAAAGGCACTGAAATCGTAGATCCATTTGACGGCAAGATTAAGTTAACTGCGATTCAGACGAGCCAATCGGTCTCCGACGAAAAAGGTCAAGAAGTCAGTAAAGGTTTTGCTTATCCGAAAAACTTGGTTGAAGACAAAGCGACGGCGAATAGTGATGATGCCAAACGTAATCAGGGTAAGCCTTATATCAGCACTGACAATGATGTTGTCGTGGTTGCACCAAAAGGCAAGCGTAGTACCTATGTGGTCATGCCGGGTGATACTTTAGCTGTGATTGCCCAAAAAAATGGTGTGAGTTGGCGTGATATTGCCAAATGGAACCAAGTTGATCCAGCAGGGACTTTATTTGTAGGTACAAGTTTATATTTATATGATGCGAAGCCTCAAGCCGAAGCTGTAAAAGCAACTGAAGCTAAACCTGAGAGCTATGTTGTACAATCGGGTGATAGCCTAACCACCTTAGCGGCTCGTTTTGATTTAACGCTTAAGCAATTGGCTGATTACAATAACTTGTCGGTGACAGATGGTTTGTTTGTTGGGCAACGATTAACGCTCAAAGAACCAAAAAATAATACGCGTGCTCCGCAACAAACAGCCCGCGCGACTGAAACAAAAGCTGCTGCCACACAAAAAGTTGCCACTACATCTTATACGGTTAAACGTGGCGAATATTTGAAATTGATCGCTGATCGATATGCGCTATCTAACCAAGAACTTGCTGATCTAACCTCTGGCCTAACTGCAAGTAGTAGTTTGTTGGTCGGGCAAAAAATCAATGTTCCTCTGCAAGAAGTTGCTGAGACTAAAAGTACGGTTAAATATGAAAATGTAACCGCATCGACCAGCTATAAAACTGAAAATTATACCGTGCAACGTGGCGATACTTTATCCAGTATTGCAACCCGATCAAAGATCACACTGAATGAATTGGCTGAGCTGAATAATTTGAAGTCAAATAGCGGTGTTCGTCTCGGGCAAAGCTTGAAGATTCCTGCAGGTTCAACAACTCCTGATCAATATGTGGTTCAGTCAGGGGATAGTTTGAATGCGATTGCTGGTCGATACAACTTACAAGTGAGCTATCTGGCGGACTTGAATGGCTTGCAACCAACTTCGGGTGTGCGTATCGGTCAACGTTTAAAATTAACTGGCGAAGTGGCTAAAGCCGAAACACCAGCTCAACCAGAAGTTAACAGAGCAAGTAACGCACCAGCAAACCGAAATACTGCAAATACAGAACAATATACCGTTAAAGCAGGGGAGTCGTTGAATAGTATTGCGAGCCGTTTGGGGATGACTGGGCGTGAGTTAGCAGATTTAAATCAATTGCGCGCCAATACAGGTTTACAACGTGGTCAAACCATTTTGATCCCTAAAACTGTGACGGAATATAAAGTTAAGCGGGGTGATACTTTAATCGGTCTAGCCAGTCGATATGGTTTACAAACCAACGCACTTGCGGAAATGAATGATTTAGCTCCAAATACTCAATTACGTATCGGTGACGTCATTAAAGTTCCAAATTTATAAGGATAAATATGAACTTGTCTCATGGAAGAGCACAAACCCTCATCCTTTTGTTTGGTTTGGGGTTGAGTAGCCAATTCAGTTTGGCTACTCAACAAACCACGCCTTTTTTGGCTGTGCATGCAACACCTCAATATTCGCATTTAAAAGTGATGCCTTATGCAAATGCAAATGCACCTAAAGGTGGGATGCTGAGCCAGTCGAGTAATGGAACATTTGATAATCTGAACAGTATGAATGGCAAAGGCAGTTCAACCGATGGGGTCAATTATTTATTTGATACCTTGATGGATTCTTCCTTAGATGAGCCGAATGTCATGTATCCATTGCTGGCGGAAAGGGCCACATATGATCCACATAAGCCTAAATTTGTTATTTTTTATCTGAACCCCAAAGCGCGGTTTAGCAATGGCGATGTTTTGACTGCTGATGATGTCAAATTTACTTTTGATACCTATCAAGAAAAAGCCAATCCAGGCTTGAAAATGTATTTGTCAGATTTAGAAAAGACAGAGGTGTTATCTAAATACCAAGTCAAATTTACTTTTAAATCTGATGACAATGCTGAAATGCCGTTAATCGTCGCAAGCTTACCGATCTATTCCAAGCAAGAGTGGCAAAATAGAGATTTTACCCGTGTCACCATGCAGCCAATTTTGGGATCAGGGCCATACTTGATCGATCGGATTGATGCAGGTCGAAGTATTACTTATAAACGTAATCCAAATTATTGGGCGAAGGATTTACCTGTCAATCGGGGACGTTATAACTTTGATCGCCTCAGATATGTGTACTATCGTAATTTGGATGTGACCTTTGAAGGATTTAAATCTGGGCAATTTACCTTGCAGGAAGAAAATATTTCGCGTCGTTGGGTGACTGAATATAAATTTCCCGCAGTTCGAGATGGCTTGGTCAAGAAATATAAAGTAAATTTAGCAAAGCCCTTAGATTTTCAGAGCTTTGTATTTAACACCAGACGAAAACCATTCGATGATATTAATTTACGTAAAGCACTAAGCTATGCCTATGATTTTGAGTGGCAAAATAAAGCCCTGTTTTATGGACAATATCAACGTTTACAAAGTTACTTTGCCAACAGTGAGTTAGCCGCAGTTGGAAGACCATCCGCAGCAGAAATGTCAGTAATCAATCCTTACTTATCTAAATTAAATCCATTGATGCAAAAAGGTGTCTTGGCGGATTGGAAATTTCCAGCTTCGGATGCCAGCGGTTTCAATCGACAAAATTTATTGTCTGCTCGCCAAATCTTGCAAGATGCAGGTTATACAGTCAAAAATGGTCGCTTACTTGATCGTCAAGCTAAGCCAATTGAAATTGAACTTTTAATTCACCAAGATGGTATGCAACGGACATTAATGCCTTTTGTTCGTAATTTGAAACGTTTGGGCATCACAGTCACTATTCGGCATGTCGATGTGCCACAGTATATTGAGAGAATGCGACGCAGTGATTTTGATATAACCACCATGCGCTTACCTCAGACCATTACACCTGGTAAGGAACAAGCACAGTTATGGGGAACAAAGGCTGCAGATGAGGAAGGAAACTATAATTTTGCAGGTATTAAAAACCCAGCCATTGATCAAGTGATCCAAAAAATTATTGCTGCCGAGAGTCGTGAACAAGTGGTATTGCATACTCGTGTATTAGATCGGTTATTGCGAGCAGGCTACTATCATATTCCAACGTATGGAAAGCCCGAAACATGGTTGGCGTATTGGGATATGTACCAACAACCAACGCAAAAACCAAAACTATCGATTGGTGTTGATTACTGGTGGGTGGATACTGAAAAAGCAAAGAAAGTAAGTCAATATTTGCGGAAAAAATAATCAGTCTGGACAATAGGGATAAGATTGATGGGAACATATATATTCAAACGGCTACTCCTGATTATTCCAACTCTGTTTTTTATTTTGTTGATTAATTTTGCAGTGATTCAAATTGCGCCAGGTGGACCTGTTGAGCAAGCGATTCAGCAAGCGCAAAATTTCCAAGGTGTGGGGTTGTCTGGAGGGGAAACAGCACAACAAAGTTCCCAGACTCAATATCAGGGCGCCAGAGGGCTGAGTGCGGACATGGTGGAGCAAATCAAGGCGCAGTATGGCTTTGATAAATCAGCGCCCAAACGCTTTTGGCTTATGCTCAAAGGTTATCTATCTTTTGATTTTGGCACCAGTTTTTTTAAAGATAAGCCTGTTACCCAACTACTCTATGAAAAAATGCCAGTCACTATTTCATTGGGTTTATGGAGTACGCTGTTAATTTATTTGGTATCTATTCCATTGGGAATACGTAAGGCCAAACAGCATGGCTTGATTTTTGATAAATCTACATCGTTATTATTGGCAGTAGGCTATGCCGTCCCATCTTTTGTGTTTGCCGTGTTATTGATTGTGTTCTTTGCGGGTGGCAGTTATTTCCAATGGTTCCCACTGCAAGGATTGGTATCAGAGAATTTTTCCCAACTCAGTATGCTCGACAAAATTAAAGATTATTTTTGGCATATGAGTTTGCCATTGTTGAGTATCGTGTTGGGTGGTTTTGCAGGTTTAACCTACCTGACTAAATACTCTTTCATGGAAGAATTAAACAAACAATATGTACTTGCGGCACGTTCTAAAGGACTGACTGAAAATCGCGTGTTGTATGGTCATGTCTTTCGTAACGCCATGTTGATTGTGATTGCTGGATTGCCTGAAGCATTGGTTGGAATCTTTTTCGTTGGTAATTTATTTATTGAGATTATTTTTAATCTTGATGGACTTGGGCTGCTCGGCTTTGAAGCAATTGTGCAGCGTGATTATCCTGTGATTTTTGGTACATTGTTCTTATTCACTTTACTTGGACTGATTCTACGTTTAGTCAGTGATGTACTGTATCAGGTGATTGATCCTCGTATTAACTTTGATGCGCGAGGAGTGAAATAATGTCTCCCGTGATGCAAGCACGTTTAAACCGCTTTAAGAAAAATAAACTCGGTTTCCGCTGTTTTATTCTATTTATGATCATTTTTATTTTGTCATTGGCTGCTGAGTTTATCGCCAATGACAAGCCTTTGATCGTGAAGTATCAAGACAGTTTTTATTTTCCTGTCTTTAAAGATTATCCAGAAACCACTTATGGTGGTGTGTTTGAGACCGCAACCGACTATCAAGACCCAGCAGTGCGTGAGTTGATTTCTGCTCATGGCTGGATGCTCACACCTATCGTTCCTTTTTCATTTCAGACACCAAACCTTGATTTAACCGTACCTGTACCCTCTAAGCCGACTGCACAAAACTGGTTGGGGACGGATGATCAAGGACGGGATGTACTGGCGCGGGTACTGTATGGTTTACGTGTGTCCTTGCTATTTGGTTTTGCTTTAACCATTTGCGCGGCGGTATTAGGCATTATTGTGGGTGCAATCCAAGGCTATTATGGCGGTTGGATTGACTTAATTGGACAGCGTATTCTCGAAGTTTGGGGGGGGTTGCCAATGTTATTTATGGTGATGATCCTTGTGAGTATGTTCACCCCCAACGTTTATTGGCTATTTCTAATTATGTTGTTATTTGGCTGGACTGCATTGGTTGGATTGGTTCGTGCAGAATTTTTACGCGCCAGAAACTTTGATTATGTTCGGGCCGCACGTGCGCTTGGGGTGACTGATCGAACCATTATTTTTCGGCATATTTTACCCAATGCCATGAGTTCGAGTTTGTCACAACTCCCATTTATGTTGACTGCAAATATCACGGCATTAACGGCATTGGATTTTTTAGGCTATGGTTTACCACCAGATGCGGCTTCTCTTGGTGAATTGTTATTACAAGGAAAAAATAATCTCAACGCCCCGTGGTTAGCATTGTCAGGCTTTTTTACGCTTGCAATTGTGTTGTCATTATTGATTTATATTGGGGAGGCGACACGTGATGCATTCGATCCAAGACAATGATTCTATAAAAAATGATGTGCTCAAGGTCAAAGCACTCACCGTCTCCACAGCGACAGGTCAGGTTTTGGTTGATCAATTGAGCTTTGATTTATGTGCTGGAGCTACTTTAGCAATAGTGGGTGAGAGTGGTTCAGGCAAATCTGTCAGTAGTTTGGCTTTGTTGGGGCTATTGCCTAACCATTTAAAAATACAAGGGCAAGCATGGCTACAGGATCAAGACTTATTGGCTTTAGATACGCCAGCTTTACGACAAGTTCGTGGACAAAAAATTGCCATGATTTTTCAAGAACCGATGACCGCTTTGAACCCTTTACATCGGGTAGAAAAAATCATTGGAGAAAGTTTGTTATTGCAAGGTTGGTCTAAAGCCGAGGTGCAAGAAAAAGTCATTGCCTTATTGAACGATGTGGGTATACCTGAACCAGAACAAAAATTACGTCGTTATCCGCATGAGTTATCTGGCGGACAACGTCAACGGGTGATGATTGCGATGGCTTTGGCGCTAGAGCCCGATATTTTAATAGCAGATGAGCCAACAACGGCATTGGATGTCACTTTACAAACACAAATTTTGAATTTGCTGAAACAGCTACAGCAGCAACGCAATATGGCGATGATTTTGATCAGTCATGATTTGAATCTGGTCAAGCGCTATGCTGATGACGTGATTGTCATGAATAAAGGGCGAGTGGAAGAGCAAGGGGCGGTGAATGAGATTTTTACTCGTCCACAAGCGGCTTATACCCAGCATTTACTGGATCATGATTTTGGTCAGGCACTCTCATATACAGAGGGTCAGGTCATTCTTGAATTAGAACAGTTAGGGGTTAGATTTCCGATTAAACAAGGATTGTTGAATCGAGTGAAAGATTATTTTACTGCGGTTGAACCATTAGATTTGACGCTAGAGCAGGGTGAGTCTTTAGGTGTGGTGGGAGAAAGTGGGTCGGGTAAATCAACTTTGGCTTTAGCAATTACCCGTTTGATTGAGAGTGAAGGGAAAATTGTTTTTTTGGGGAAAGATTTAAACCAACTCAATGAAAAAAAATTACGTCCATTGCGCACTGATTTTCAGATTGTATTTCAAGATCCATTTAGTAGCTTAAATCCTCGTATGACGATTGGACAGATTATCGGTGAAGGATTGGCGCTTAAAGCATTAGATCAGGTTGTTGTAGAGCGACAGATTGAGCAAACGCTTGAGAAAGTGGAATTGCCGATTGATTTTAAAAATCGTTATCCACACGAGCTATCAGGAGGTCAACGGCAACGTGTTGCATTAGCACGTGCGTTGGTCTTACAACCGAAATTGATGATCTTGGATGAACCGACCTCAGCCTTAGACCGAACAACACAACGTGCAATCGTGAAGTTGCTCAGACGATTGCAACAGCAAGAGCAGATTAGTTATATTTTTATCAGTCATGACTTGCAAGTCGTCAAAGCACTCTGTCAAAAGGTCATGGTATTACGTCATGCAAAAGTAATGGAATATCAATCAACTGCGTTACTTTTTTCACAACCAAAAACAGAATATACCCGTCAGTTGATTGCTGCCAGTCAGTACTAGCTTGTAATTAAGTTGACATGTGGTATTGTCAAGTGATCAGATTATAATTGAATAAGTACTCTAACTTTTGTAGCAGAGGATGACCATGAGTCAGATTGCAGACAGTATCACCATTCGTAATACCACATTTAAAAACCGCATTATTAAAGGTGCGATGAGTGAAGCATTGGCCAATCATGAAGGACAACCCAATGATTTGCATATCGGGCTATATGAAGCATGGGCTAAAGGTGGTTTGGGCTGTGCTATTACAGGTAATGTCATGGTCAATATCGCTGCCAAGAACGAGCCTGGTGTCGTTGCAATAGAAACTGAACGTGATTTGGCAAGACTACAACAATGGGCTGCAGTCGGTAAAAAATACGGTATGGTACAGTTGATTCAATTGTCTCATCCAGGTCGTCAATGTCCAAAAGGTTTGAATAAAGAAACAGTTGCGCCTTCTGCTGTTCCATTTAGTCCGATGTTGGCGACGATGTTTGGTACACCACGTGAACTCAAGCATGAAGAAATTTTAGATATTATTCAGCGCTTTGCCACAGCTGCTGCGATTTGCGAGAAAGCGGGTTTTGAAGGCGTGCAGTTACACGGTGCACATGGCTATCTGATTAGCCAGTTTTTATCACCGCTGACCAATAAACGTACTGATGAGTGGTGTGGTTCGGTTGAAAATCGTATGCGTTTCTTGGTTGAAGCATATAAGGCTGTCCGTGCTGCAACCTCAGAAAACTTTATTATTTCTGTAAAACTTAACTCTGCGGACTTCCAACGTGGTGGGATTACTGAAGAAGATGTGATTACGGTATTCAAGGCTATAGATGCTGCTGGTATTGATATTATTGAAATCTCTGGTGGTACTTATGAAGCCCCGGCAATGGCTGGTGCTAAAGCGAGTTCTCGTAAGGCAAGCACGATTGCACGTGAAGCATATTTCTTAGAGTTCTCTGAAAAAATCCGTCAGCATGTTTCTTGTAAATTAATGGTGACAGGTGGCTTCCGCACTGTTGCTGGTATGAATGCTGCGCTTGAAAGTGGTGCCTGCGATTTTATTGGTATTGCTCGTCCATTGGCTGTTGAAACAGATTTAACCGATCGTTTAATCGCAGGTCATGATGTACGTTATGCGGTAAACCAAATCAAAACAGGCATTCCTTTTGTCGATAAAATGGCAATCATGGAAATCATTTGGTATGCGGCACAGTTCAAAGCGATTGGACAAGGTAAAAAACCAAATCCTAAATTGTCGCCGTTATTGGTATTCTTAAATTATGCAAAAGGGAATATCAAAGCCGTGGTGAAAGGGCGGGTTAATTCTCGAAAATCAGCCTAATGCTTTTAAGGACTCTTCGGAGTCCTTTTTAATTTTGATGTATAAATAATTTGATCTTCATTTAGAATATTCCTTTTTAAGGGGGTATCTATGATTTGGATCATTATTCTTATAATTGTATGCGCAATTTTTGTATTTGTTTTCGGAAATGTAAATAAAGGGAATAAAAAAGGAGAACGTAATCCTATAAAAGGCCGACGTCTCATCTCCATGAATGAACAACCAACATTTTTGAGACTTAGAGAGGCACTACCAGAGCACATTGTTCTAGCTCAGGTCGCGTTCAGTGCATTCATGACTGCTAAAGGATATGCAACCCGAAACTTATTTAACCGTAAGGTCGCTGATTTTGTTGTATTAGATAAACAGTTTAATGTTGTGGCAATCGTAGAGCTTGATGACTCATCGCATAAAGGAAGGGAAGCGAAAGATGCTGAACGTGATGCGCTGATAGCCGAGGCTGGTCATCGACTTATCCGTTATCAACGGACGCCTGATTTTGATCAAGTTAAAAAAGATTTTGGGGTCGGTTTGAGCAGCGTATCGATAGCTACGCCTATTACATTAGCTAAAACTGATTTTGTGTCTGATGCATTTGTAATTGAAACAGAATCAACCGAACAAAAAGGAATTTAATCTGTAAGCAATAAAAAAGCCACTGTCTTAAAAGATGCAGTGGCTTTTCCAAATTTGGCGTCCCTACGGGGATTCGAACCCCGGTTACCGCCGTGAAAGGGCGATGTCCTAGGCCTCTAGACGATAGGGACTTCTTGAGGTGGGTGTATATTAGGGTTCTGTCACCAAACTGTCAAGAAGATGAGGAGACAGTTTGTTCAAAATATAGCAAAACAGTTCAGCAGTCTTCTGTGTATCGTATAAAGCAGAGTGTGCTTCTTTACCATCAAACTCGATTCCAGCCTGAATACAAGCTCTTGCGAGGACGGTTTGCCCAAACATCACTGCACTAAGCGTAACGGTATCAAACACCGAGAAGCTATGAAACGGATTCTGATTTTTAGTGCCAGTGCGTGCAATCGCTGCTTGCAAGAAACCCAAATCAAAGTGCGCATTGTGCCCAACCAGTACGGCATGCGTACAATGTTGTGCTTTACGTACCTCAGTCAGTGACTTGAAAATACGGCGTAAAGCACTGCGTTCATCTTCAGCCATCGCAACACGCATTGGGTTGAAAGGATCAATACCAATGAAATCTAATGAGCGGCGATCAAGATTAGCACCTTCAAAAGGATTAATATGCGCTTGAAAAGATGGGCCAGGTACAAACTGCCCTTGTTCATCATAGACAATCGGAATGCATGCAATCTCAAGTAGTGCATCGGTCTGACAGTTAAAACCTGCTGTCTCAACATCAACAACAACAGGTAAAAAACCGCGAAAGCGCTGCCCTATGACGGGAGCTTTATTTTCTTGTGTCACACTTTTCTCCATTGCAGTGTTTTACCTGCATGAAGTGGAATGATTTTCTGGTCAGCAAGATAATCAAGCGACTCAGGAACGGTGTGTTCTTCTTTGACTAAGGTGATCGTCGTGGTATTACGTGGTAATCCATAAAAATCAGCCCCAAAATGGCTTGCAAAGCCCTCAAGACGCTCTAATTTTCCGACTTGATCAAATGCTTGTGCATAGAGTTCAATCGCTGATGGCGCACTGTAACAACCTGCACAGCCACATGCATTTTCTTTGGCATCTTGAGCATGCGGTGCGCTGTCCGTACCTAAGAAAAATTTAGGGCTACCACTGGTGGCAACTTCTAACAATGTCGTTTGATGTGTTTGACGTTTTAAAATCGGCAAGCAATAGAAATGCGGCTTTACACCACCTACCAACATATCATTACGATTAAATAATAAATGTTGAGGTGTAATTGTGGCAGCAACATTACGATCTTGTTCAACGACAAAATTCGCTGCATCACTGGTGGTAATATGTTCTAACACCACTTTTAATTTTGGGAATTGTCTCAGTAAAGGTGAAAGCACCTCATCTAGAAATCTTTTTTCACGGTCAAAAATATCAACATGATTATGCGTGACTTCGCCATGAAGTAATAGAGGCACTTGATGCTCTTCAAGTTGCTCAATCACTGCATACACTTTACGAATATCACTTACACCGTTATCAGAGTTTGTTGTTGCGCCAGCAGGGTAAAGTTTGATGGCATTTACATGATCTGATTCTTTGATTTTACGAACTTCATCAGGTGAAGTGAAATCGGTAAAATAAAGCACCATACGAGGGTCAAAATTATGCCCTTCAGGAACATGGGCAAGAATACGCTCGCGGTACGCTAAAGCCTCTTCTACAGTTTTGACTGGTGGAACAAGATTTGGCATACAAATCGCGCGGGCAAATTGTTTTGCCAAATCGGGTACTGTGCGTTTTAAAGCTAAACCATCACGTAGGTGAGCGTGCCAATCATCTGGTTGTAAAAGTGTAAGAGTATTCAAGGTGTACTTCAAACTTAAAAATAATACAAATAATAATGCATAAAGTGTGAAAATGGTAACTACAATTACGGATAAGTGGTTAAGTAAAGTGCACGACTGGATGTGGATTTGTGTTATTTTTATCCAGCATAAAAATACCGTATTATAAGAAGAGTAAAAAGGATGGAAAATCAATATGATCTTGAGCGGTTAAGGCGGTCTAAAGAAGCACTCGAGCAGCTCGTTGTCCAGCATTTTAAGTCAAAAAAAACCCATCAAGCTTTACCTGAAAAATTAGAAAATGAGTTCTGGCGGTTTAATATTGATCGAACACGCGTAAATGCGATCCAATTTTTTGGTCAAGGTGTGATCACCTATGCGATTTTTGTGTTGTTGATTTTGCCTTCTAACTTTATCGTGATTCGTGAAAGTGCAGATTTTGTCTCAGATTTTATCTATAGCATTTTGAGTTTAATCGTGGTTGGCATATCACTGTTTCTATTTTGGGTGTTTGCGCGCTTTAGAAAATTGAATGCTTTATTTTACCCCGCATCCTGCACCATTGTTTTTTACACTATTTTTCTGACCTCATTACTGATGATGAGCGTTTCAAATGTTGTTCTTCAAAATCAGGCAATGGTCTTGATTGCTTTCTTATATATGTTGGGTTTTATTCTAAGTGGTATTAAACCACTACATATGTTGGTAATCGGTACGCTTGCTGCCATCGCGATTTTACTATTTCTGTATTTATTTAAAATTCCTTGTGATTTCCTCATGATCGGGCGAACCTTGATTGGCAGTATATTACTTGGTTTTTCGATTAGTGTGATGCTCAACTCTAAAGAGCGACGAATATTTTTAAAGTCAAAAATCTCAGAAATAGATGAAAAAATTCTACGTTTACAAGCTTCTGAGTTATTGCATCTGAGTCAGCATGATGAACTTACTAATGTTTCAAATCGGCGTACTTTTGAAGAGATGTGCTCTTATTATTATGACTTAGCGTGTCAAGAGCAGACATCTTTATCTGTATTGTTTATCGATATTGATTATTTTAAAAATTATAATGATTTTTACGGTCATCAGATGGGTGATCAAGTGATTTCTGAAATCGCTAAAACCATAAAAGGTTCAATTAGACATATGGACTTTGTTGCACGTTATGGAGGAGAGGAGTTTGTAGTGCTTTTACCGCAAACGTCTGCGCAAGGTGCTTATGCTGTTGCGACGAATATATATCGTGCCATCGAGCGACAGCTGATTCCGCATGAAAAGTCTTTAGTTTCAAATCATGTCACCATCAGTTTGGGGATTACCGTTTTTAATGGAAATCCAAAAATTAGCCAAGAAGTGTTAATCCATACTGCTGATAAAGCGTTGTATCGTGCCAAACAATTAGGGCGCAATCAGATTTATTATCAACCATTACCAAATATCGAAGAAAATATTAACAATTAAAAAAACCGAAGATCAAATGAATGATATTCGGTTTTATTTTATTCAAACGATTTGAATTACTCTAAGAATCTTACAGTTACACCAGAACGAACTTTATTACCCAAATCATTGGCATCCCAGTTGGTCAAACGGATACAACCATGTGATGCAGTCTTGGAAATAAGTGATGGGTTTGGTGTACCGTGAATACCAAATGATTTCTTGCTTAAACCAATCCAAATATTACCGACAGGACCATTTGGACCCGGTGGAAGTGATAATGGCTTAAGATTTTTTCCTTGTACAAAGTTCGATGGCGAATAGCTGTACCAAGGGTTTTTAGCAACACCCGTTACTTTATAAGTACCCGTCGGAGAAGGCGTACTTGTACTGCCAATTGTTGCAGGAAATGACGCAATCATTTGGTTACGGCTGTTAAATAGATAAAGTTGTTTTGCGCCTTTGTGCGCCACAATTAAATGAATATCTTCAGGTAAATCGTTGCGTACATTTGCAACAACAATTTTTTGGCCCACTTTATTAAAGTTTGCTTTTGGGTTCAGTTGTCTAAGGAATCGTTCATCCATGTGAAACTTTTCACCTAACATTTCTGTTACGCGAGTGTAGTGCAACCCTTTCATTTTCGCTTGGTGAGCATAGTCTGAAGGAATTGAGTCAACATAAGGACCTTTTAAGTCCGCTTCAGTGATGGTGTATTCAACATATGCAGGTTTGGTTTGTTTGGCAACCAATGCATCCCACGTTTCTTTGGTGAGCTGACCTGTTGGTGTTAAACCATTCATTTGCTGGAATGAAGCAATTGCTTTTAACGTGTTTTGACCATTTGAACCATCAATTGCACCTGGTGAAGCATGCGCATTGTTTAACATCACATGTGCACGTGCATAAGCAGGCAATTGGCGTCTTGGCATATCTTCATACCATTCAGCGGAGTTAATGGCATCCATGGTCCAAGATGCAGGAACTTCTGGGGCTTGTGATGGCGTTTTAGATATAGTTGTTGCTGTATCTAACGTTGCTTCACGAGCTGGCGCTGCTGTTACAGCAGTTTCAGGTGTATTTTCTATTTTTTGAGCAACATCTGCTGCTGGGTTTCGACTAAGCTGAGGTTCAGATGCAGCAGATGTAACAGCACTACTACTTGGTGCTGCGTAATCAATTGCCAAAGGATCAATCGGATCTTGGACTGCAGAAATCTTTTGGGGATTTAATGCTTGCTCAGTTGTTGGCGCAGCAAAAGCAACATTAGCAAGAATACAACTTAAACTCATAGCGAGTAATGAGCGAACAAACATGTAATTCAACCTTAAGAATTATTCATTTAGGAATATAAGACTTTGCAAGTATTACAGAAAATGATCAAGCTTGCAGTAGCAATTTTGTGATCAAGCGTTTTTTTCGTCAGTTAAAGTCATGTACCGCATAGCATTATATATCTGGGACGATTTTTGCTATCATGCTTGCCACCTGAAAAAATTTAGAGATTGGTAATGACAACGTTGAAAAATGATCGTTTTTTACGAGCTTTGTTACGTGAACCTGTAGACACCACACCAGTATGGATGATGCGTCAAGCAGGGCGTTATTTACCAGAATATCGTGAAACTCGTGGGCAAGCAGGGGATTTCCTTTCCTTATGTAAAAATGCAGAATTTGCTTGTGAGGTGACCTTACAGCCTTTGCGTCGTTATGAGCTTGATGCTGCGATTTTATTTTCAGATATTCTCACTGTGCCTGATGCTTTAGGTTTAGGACTGTATTTTGAAACTGGAGAAGGTCCAAAGTTTCATAAAACCGTGCGTACTGAACAGGATGTCGCAAATTTACCGAAGCTAAATGCAAAATCTGATCTCGCTTATGTGATGAATGCAGTCTCTACAATTCGATCAGCATTAAATGGGCAAGTTCCTCTGATTGGATTTTCAGGTAGCCCTTGGACTTTAGCAACGTATATGGTTGAGGGTGGTTCGAGCAAAGAGTTTCGTTTCCTTAAGCAAATGATGTATGCCCAGCCAGAAGTGTTACATGCTCTACTAGATCATCTTGCTGATTCAGTCATTGATTATCTCAATGCGCAAATAGATGCTGGTGCACAGGCGATTCAGATCTTTGACAGTTGGGGGGGGGCGCTTGCTCACCGTGAGTATGTCGAGTTCTCGATGAATTACATGACCAAAATCATTGCTGGGCTGCAACGTGAAAAAGATGGACGCCGTATTCCAATTATCGTGTTTACTAAAGGTGGTGGGCAATGGTTAGAAACCATCCTCACGACTGGTGCCGACGCAGTTGGTTTGGACTGGACCACGCCGCTTTATACAGCGCGTGATGTGGTTGCTGGTCGTGCCGCTTTGCAAGGAAACTTGGACCCAGCTGTACTTTATGGTTCGGCAGCATCGATTGAAAAAGCAGTGAAAGCAATGCTTGATGATGCCTATGCCAATGGTGAAAAAACAGGTTATGTTGCAAACTTAGGTCATGGCATTACCCAATGGGTTGACCCTGCACAACCTAAAATCTTTGTTGATACTGTACATGAATACAGCCAAAAATATTTAGGCTGATATTTTTAAACGCATTTGAAGGGCGGATTTTGTGCAGTTAATTGGATTGGTACTCAGTTTTTTGACTAAGGCAGTTTCGGCTGCTTTATTCGGTATATTGCTTTTAATTGCATTTGCATTAACCGCCCCGATGGGTAGCCATGAATATTATGGCTTCTTTCGCTATGACTATCTGTTGTTTTATGCCTTAGTGATTCAGGTTTGCTTGTTGTATTTAAAGCTCGAATCATGGGAAGAAGCCAAAGTCATTGCTTTGTTTCATATCATGGCAATGGGAATGGAAGTTTTTCTAACTCATCCTGCCATTGCCTCTTGGCAATATCCGCAACCTGCCATTTTTAAATTATTAACAGTGCCTTTATTTGCTGGTTTTATGTATTCGGCTGTTGGCAGTTTTTTTGCTCGATCATTGCGATTATATCAAGTTTCATTCGAGAACCTACCCACTTTCGGCAATATGCTGTTATTGGCGGTGTTGTCGTATTTTAATTTTATGAGCAAATTTTTTATTCTAGATATTCGTATGGGGCTGTTTATTTGGAGTGTGTTGATTTTTTGGAAAACCAAATTGTATTTCCAACTGGATCAGCATCGTTTTAAAATCCCGATGTTGCCTGTTTTACTGTTGCTCGCATTTCTCATATGGATTGCGGAAAATATCAGTACTTTTTATAAAATTTGGCTTTATCCGAGTCAGGTCAATAATTGGCATATGGTGGGGTGGGGAAAACTTGGTTCTTGGTATTTATTGCTCCTGTTAAGTTTGGTATTGGTACTTAAAATCTTAGGGACTAGAGGTAAAAATGGAACTTGGCGATTGAAATAAATAGGCGCTTCTTTGATTTAATCAATTTATTTATAAACGGATCTGTATAAATATTTCAGCGATATTTCAAATTTCATTTGCTAAAAAAGTTGAACCTCGCTATTTTATTTTGTGTGTGTGACTTTCACGGCACGATAGCAATAACAAATATTGAAGAATAATTGATACTGGAGACTTTCTTATGTTAAAAAAAATTGCATTAGCTGCATTACTCGCTGCTGGTTCAACCATGGCAATGGCTGATAATGATGTTGGTTGTGGTGTTGGTACACAGGTATGGGCTGGTAAAAAAGGTGTTGGACCTAAAATTCTTGCTGCGACCACCAATGGTATTTTTACTAACCAATTACTAGGTATTACTTTCGGTACTTTAGGTTGCCGTCAAGGTGGAACTGTTACTGCACAAGTTGTGACGTTTACCAATGAAAATGCTGAGTCTTTAGCGCGTGATATGGCGGTAGGTCAAGGCGAAAGCTTAAATGTACTTGCTGAACTTATGCAAATTAAATCAGAAGACAAGGCACGCTTCTTCGCAGTATCTAAAGCAAACTTTGCTGAGATTTACTCAAGCGAAAATCAACACACACTTCAAGTTCTAGATTCATTACAAAGTGTAATGGCAAATGATGACGTATTAAAAGCTTACGTTTAATCAGAAATGGTAGTGAACCCTGTCTTTTTGACAGGGTTTTCTTATATGGAAATTCTAAAAATATATTGTTGATGTGAATGAAATTAGCTACTTTTGCGATTGCGACTTTGATGTGCCATTTTGCACATGCGACTGTTACACCAAATATTCAAAACTATCTTAACCTTGCTGAACAAAAACAATTAGATCAACAGATCACTTGGCAACGCTTAATGTATGCAGATCAATCTGGAAAAAGTGAAGTCGACTATCAAGGCTACTTTTATGCTGAAGATGGTAAAACTAATTTAAATAAAGAATTAAAAGCGGATATAAAAGCATTATTTCTAGAGTCAGCAGATAATCAGTCATTTCGATGCAAGTTTCCTGCGCGTAGTCGTTGGTTAATGCAACAGTTAAATATTGATGTCAAACAACTACCAGCGGTGAATTGCCCTGAATTTGAAGAATGGATCAATCAGATTAATCCTTATAAAGCGACATTGATTTACGCAACCGATTTTATGGGCAATCCAAGCTCAATGTTTGGACACACCTTATTGCGTTTAGACCCAAAAGATCAAAAAGAATTAAATTTGGTTTCTTATGCAGTGAATTATGCTGCAACTGTTAACAACCAAGATAACTGGTCTTATGCATGGAAAGGTTTGACAGGACAGTATCCTGGTGAATATTCTTTGATGCCGTATTATCGGAAAGTAAAAGAGTATGGTGACTTTGAAAGTCGAGATTTGTGGGAATATGAGCTGAATTTAACCGCTGAAGAAACACGATTTTTGGTTGAACATATTTGGGAAATGCAGCATGTGAGCTTTCCTTATTATTTTGTTAGTGATAATTGTGCTTATCGTTTGCTGGGGTTAATTGATCTGGTTCGTCCAAATTTAAACTTAAAAGCTCAATTTAATTATGCTGCGATTCCAATTGAGACGCTTAAAGCTGTAGAGCAGCAGAAGTTGGTTAAAGACATTGTTTATCGTCCTGCATTAGAAACGCAATTGCTTGCTCAAGCAAAACAACATGGCACAGCCTTAGCCAAAGTCGCACATCAAGTTGCATTTTCACCGATCGAACAAGTCTCGGCTGTCTTGGTATCTTATATCCCCCAAGATCAGGCTAAAATCCTAGAAATGGCATACGATGATTTGTACTTGCAATATATTAGCAATAAAGCAGACGGTGATGTCGCCCAAGTTCATTTGCGACAATTATTGGCTAAACGTAGCCAGATTCAGATCGATAAACAACGTCAAGAACCTGCACGACCAAAGATTCAACCTGTTGAAGGGCATCATGCTCGAAATCTATCTATAAATGTAGGTGAAGTGCAAGGACAAAAGTTCGTTGAGTTGGGGCATCGTCAAGCCTATCACGACCTTATTGATCCATCTGGTGGCTATCGATTGGGTACACAGCTACTGTTTTTAAATGGTGCACTACAATACCGTGATGACCAACTGAAACTTGAACACTTAGATCTATTGGCTGTGAATTCTTATAACCCGATTCAGCCGTTTAAAGCACCACTCACGTGGGGATTTAATTTAGGTTGGAAGCAAGAAGCCGTCGAAAAAGGACAGTTTAGCCAAGATCAGCAACATGGTGTTATGAATCTGAATATGCAAGCGGGCTATAGTTTGGCGGATTACGATCGTCAGCATCTCTGTTATGCACAATTGCAAGGGCATCTGCAAGCTGGAAGTGCATTAGACAAAGGTTGGCGTGTTGGAGTAGGACCAACCTGGGGTTGTATGAATCAATGGTCCGATCAGTGGAACAGTCTGCTACAAGTTGAGTTGCCTTACTGGCAGGATCAAAGTCAATGGAATCTAAGAATAGGGACGCATGTTCAGTATAGTTTGAATGCGAATAATGCGCTGCGTTTGAATTGGCAATATGAACAGCAAGATAGTAAGGATTGGACGAAAGTAGGGTTGGGGTATGTTCGCTTTTTCTAAAGGTTTAATTGGATGAGTGTGGTTCTAAATGATCACACTTCAACTATGACATAATATTTTTTAACTGCCTCAATCACTTCAAATGTACCAATAAATGCAGGAGGAATAATCCCTGCATTTCCAGCAGTCACCTCAATAAACGAAGCTGTTTTGGCATCGTGGATACGCACAATACCTTCAATGACTTGAAAGAACTCCTGCTTATTGTCCGCAAACTGGATATTCCATGCACCTACTTCACATTGCCAAATCCCGCAGCTCATATGCGCATGTTCATATAGGCTATAAGTCAGACGTTCAGGATTGCCTTTAACTAAGCGGTCAGGGCGAGGGTAGTCTACACTGGCTTGATTCGGTGTTAAATCACCATGACCTGCTAAGTAAATAGATGACATGTTCTTCATGCTCAGATCGGTTATTAATAACTTTCAGGAACTGCACTCAAAAACTCACGACGTGCATCTTTATCTGTTTTAAACTCACCTACGAAAGATACGGTACGCGTGGTTGACTCTTGTTTACCCACACCGCGCATCATCATACACATATGCGCGGAATCGATGACCACAGCTACACCACGTGCTTGAGTAACTTCGGCAACGGCTTCTGCGATTTGCTGGGTCAAGTTTTCTTGAATCTGCAAACGACGTGCGAACATTTCAGTAATACGCGCAAATTTTGATAAGCCTAAAACCTGACCTTCAGGTAGATAAGCAATATGCACGCGACCATAGAATGGGAGAAGGTGGTGTTCACAAAGCGAGTAAAACTCGATGTTCTTCACCAATACCATTTCATGGTTATCGGAAGGGAAAACCGCATTATTGGTTACTTCTTCAAGCGTTTTACTATAACCAGAGGTTAAAAAAGAAAAAGCTTTAGCCGCACGCATAGGGGTATCTTGTAAGCCCGGGCGAGTTAAATCCTCACCAACGGCAGTTAAGATGTTTGCGTACGATTGCTGCATAGACATAACAATGTTCACTTAGGTGGGTTGAACAAAACGGGAATTGTATCAGAAAACGATTGAAAAAATTAATTTTGAACCAAATGCCGATTATTGTTTGTACTTTGGGTTCTTTTCTGCGCGTTTAAGCAGCACGAGAACCGCGCCAGTACCGCCCTGGGTCTCAGGTGCACTGACAAAAGCGAGTACATCGCGATGTTGTCTGAGCCATCCATTGACATAGGTTTTTAAAATCGCTTCTGGGCCTTTGCCGTGTACAATTTTAATGACATTTTGATTTTCATCTTTTGCCATTTGGATAATTTGTAACACCGCAGCGCGTGCTTGTTCAACGGTACAGCCGTGTAAATCGACCGCTTCAAACCAGCGAATTTTACCTGCTTTGAGGTCTTCAAAAACTTTGTGCTGCAAAGTGGCGATGCGATAGCTGAGCGTGGCTTGGCTTGCGACAGGGTTTAAGATGGCTTGGGTATCAGAGATTTCTGCTAACTCATGTTCAATTGAGCCTTCAGCCGCAGCGCGTTTTGCTAAAGTTTGTGCATCTACTTTTTTGCGACGAGCAGGTTTAACATCAGCAATATTGTCATTGGCGATCGGTTTCACACCTTGTAATGCTTTTTTAAAAAGCTCAGTGTCTTCTAATTCTTCAGCAACGGCTTGTACCTTTTTCGATTCGGCTTGTTGCTCGATCTTGCTCGTTTGTGGCTGAGAGATTTGCTTTTTAAATTGTTTCAGTAAATTAAACTGATCTTTAGAAAGCGATGAATCATGTTTGCTCATAATTTCAGTTAAATATGCGAGATAGGTGCAGAATTATAGTCTGAATCTGCGATAATTTAAAAAATTACCATCAAATTAAGACAAGTTTAAGAAACCATTTTTGTCCAGTAATACTTTTAGCTCAGGCGTTGATGTATCAAATAATTCACTTAAGATAATATATGGGTTTCCTTGTAAATTTAAAGCTTGGGCAAAAGCAGGTTCAGTTTTTATTCCCTGTTGTTTTAGCTCTAAAATACGTGTTTTAAATTTTGTATTTGCAAGTTCAAGCAGTCTTTTTTCAATATGAAAATGTCGATAGGCATATTGTTGAATAATCGGTTGGGTGGAACAAAAGACTTCTATCTCCCAGCATCGATACGAAAAACTGCATATATAGATTTCAGGATTGTGTTCCCATGAGTTAAAAGACCAATGATCTAAATGCTGGAAACGCTGTAATGCTAGTTTTAAACTTTTAAATTGATCAATTTTGTAATGACAAATTAAATCGATATCACTATTTTCTGTTTGAATACCTAAAGGAGGTGTTCCGACTAGATATACCTGAAAAGGGTTTAGCATTTTCAAAATATCGAGTTCGGATAAAACCGCTTCATAAGGTGTTTTGGGATTTTTCATAAATTAAATAATTCAGGCTCAGGGCAGAATTTTACTTTCAACTACTTATTTTAAACTAACTCAGGTTCACCAAATAATTCAGCAAATGCTTGATCAGGACGAGGCTGTTTCATAAAACTTTCACCAACAAGGAAAGTATGAATATCATTGGCTTGCATCATCTCTACATCAGCAGGCGTGGCAATTCCACTCTCAGTGACCAAAACACGAGAAGTTGGTAGTAATTTTTTCAAACGCAATGATGTATTTAAATCCACATCAAAGGTTTTGAGGTTACGGTTATTCACACCCAAAATACATTGCTCAGAAAGCTTTAAAGCGCGTTCGAGTTCATATTCATCATGTACTTCAACCAATACGTCAAGCTGATGCTCAAATGCAGTCTTAGACATTTCTTCAAGTTGTTGATCAGATAAACATGCCACGATTAATAAAATACAATCCGCTTGTAATGCACGGGCTTCAACAACATTATACGGATCAACCAAGAAATCCTTACGTAATGCAGGCAAGGCACAATGATTACGTGCAATTGCGATATTTTCATCAGCACCTTGGAAGAAATCCACATCGGTCAGAACCGATAAGCAGGCCGCACCCGCTTGTTCATATTGTTGTGCAATTTCAGCAGGATTAAAGTTTGCACGAATAATGCCTTTTGATGGAGAGGCTTTCTTAATTTCAGCAATTACAGCAGGGCGTTTATGCTGTAAAGCCTCGGCAAAACCACGAACAGGAGTTGCTTCTTTTGCCCATTGTTCAACATCATGCAAGCTACGTTGTTTTAAACGTGTAGCAAGTTCCTCATGTTTGCGGTCAACAATTTTACCTAAAATGGTATTTTGAATATCGATCATGAGAAATCCTTAGTCTGCCTGATATTGTTTCAATGTTTTGGTAAATTCAGCCAAGATACTCATTTTTTCGAGGGCTTGACCGCCGTAAAGAATATCTTGTGCCAGTTCAACTGCTTGTTTATAGGTTTTAGTGAGTCCTGCAACATAAATCCCAGCGGCTGCGTTCAGCGCAATCATATTTGCGGCTTTTTCACCAATTTCAGATTTGTTACGGCCTAAAGCATCTTTGATCAGCTTTAAGCTTTCTTCAGAACTATTTACCACTAAACCAGTGAGTGTTTGAGATGGAATCCCGACGTCATCAGGGGTCAACATCCATTCTGTAATTTCGCCATCTTTTAATTCAGCAACTACGGTTGGTGCTGCTAGGCTGATTTCATCTAAACCATCTTTAGAATGTACAACCAATACATGCACAGCGCCAAGCTGTTTTAAAACTTCTGCGATTGGTCGGCAAAGCTCATCTGAAAAGACACCAATGACAAAACGATTTACGCCAGCAGGATTGGTTAAAGGTCCCAATAAATTGAAAATACTACGAATGCCTAGTTCACGACGAGGAGCAACTGCATATTTCATTGCTTTGTGGTGATTGGGTGCAAACAGAAAACCCACGCCCATTTCACGGATACAACGTTCAGTTTGTTGCATGTCCAAATCAAGCTGGATGCCCATTTGTTCAAGCACATCAGATGAGCCAGACTTACTCGAAACACCACGATTTCCATGTTTAGCAATGGTTGCACCAGCTGCTGCAACCACGAAGCTTGATGCTGTTGAGACATTAAATAAGTTTTGACCATCACCGCCCGTTCCGACGATATCAACAAGATGTGGAATATCACTGACATCAATTTTAATGGCGAACTCACGCATGATCCGTGCGGCAGCAGTGATTTCATCAATACTCTCACCCTTCATACGCAACCCCATCATTAGTGCGCCGATTTGAGCATCAGTTGCTTCACCTTGCATGATACTGCGCATGACATTTTCCATTTGCGACTGGGTCAAATGAATGTTTTTAGTAATGTGATTGAGTGCCTGTTGGATATTCATAGTCATGAGTTACAGCATTATGATTGATTAAAAATTTAAGAGTAGAATAGGGGTTGATCGCAATGGGTTCGGTATGACCTTGGTGTAATACATGCTTTCAAAGCGAGTGAGTTATGTTATCAGAAAATAATGCAGATTTTATAGGCTTTAAATAAAAACTATGTGATGCCTTAAATTTAGACATATTGCTATAATTTTCAACTATTATGCTGTTTTGATTAATGAACTTCTTTACCGAACGATTCTGTTTGTCTTTGTGGGGATTTTTACATGCGTGTCAGTCAACTTTCCTATTATCCAGTGAAATCATGTCGAGGCAATAAATGCATTGAAATGGAAATTGATGCCTTTGGGCCAAAGTGGGATCGCCGATGGATGATCGTTGATAAAGATGGTCGTTTTGTTACACAAAGGCAAGTTGCTGAAATGGGACAAATTGGGGTGTCTATTTCTTCTGCAAGTGTAAGTTTTAGTTATCAATCTGAACAGATCGAACTGAGTATGCTTGAAGCGCAAGGCCAAAAAGATGAACGTTTAGTGACCGTATGGCGCGATCAGCTTATTGGAAATCGTATTGATCATCCAGTGAATGCTTGGTTGAGTCAAAAACTGGGGCGAGAAGTGCAATTGGTCTATATGCCGCAAGAGACTGTTCGCCAAGTTGATTTGGAATATGCAGAGTTAGGTGATCGAGTCGGTTTTGCTGATGGTTTTCCATTTCTGATCATCAGTGAAGCATCGGTAGGGTTTCTTGCTGAAAAAGTGGGCTACCCATTAGATGTGCAGCGATTTAGACCGAATATTGTGATTTCTGGATGCGAAGCATTTGCCGAGGATCAATGGAAACAGATTCAAATTGGTGAAGTGACGTTTGATTTGGTTAAACCGTGTTCGCGCTGTGTTATTCCAACCATTGATTTGGAGACAGGTCAAAAGCAGCCAGCAGTGATGCAGGCGATGTTGGCATATCGTAAGCAGGGAAATAAGGTCATGATGGGACAAAACGCCCTGCATCGAGGAGAAGGGATGATTGCAATTGGACAAGAAGTTCAGATTCTAAAGACGGTGTAGCTGCATTTTAGTTTTGATTTATCGGCTGAAAAAAATGCCAATCGATTGGTGTCGATTGGCATAATCATTTCTAGGTTTGTTGAGGCTGATCTTCTACAGGCGTTCTGACTCCCAATATTTGACTGGTTGCTGTACCAGCAGTCATAGAACCATTCACATTCAAGGCAGTACGTCCCATATCAATCAGTGGTTCGATTGAGATCAGTAAAGCAACAAGCGTGATTGGTAAGCCCATGATTGGCAAAACAATCAGCGCTGCAAAGGTTGCGCCACCACCAACACCAGCCACGCCGATCGAACTAAGTGTAACGATGACAATCAGTTGTGCAATCCACAGTGGATCAAGGGGATTGATGCCGACGGTTGGTGCGACCATCACCGCGAGCATTGCTGGATATAAACCAGCACAACCATTTTGTCCAATCGTTGCACCAAACGATGCAGAAAAGCTGGCAATACCTTCAGGTACACCGAGTTGCTTAGTTTGGGTTTCAATATTCAGAGGAATACTGGCTGCACTTGAACGGCTAATAAAGGCAAAGCTTAAAACTGGGAATGCTTTTTTAAAGAAATCGATAGGGTTTACGCGTACGAATAGTAATATAAGCGCATGTACGAGTAACATGATCGCCAGACCCAAATAAGATGCAATGACAAACTCACCTAATTTAACAATGTCCGCTAAATTTGCAGTAGCGACCATTTTGGTCATCAATGCAAGCACACCGTAAGGGGTAAATTGCATAACTAAACGGACGAGGCTAATAACCAGTGCTTGTAGTGCTTCGATACCATGACGGATTCGCTCGCCATTCACAGTATCTTTTTCCATGAGTTTAAGTGCAGCAACACCGAGAAAAGCAGAAAATATGACGACACTAATAATTGCAGTCGGGCGAATCCCTGTTAAATCAGCAAAAGGATTTTGTGGGAACAATGAAAGCAATAATTTGGGTACATCTAAGTCTGCAACTTGACCCACATATTGACTTTCTATTGCGGCTAAACGTGCGGTTTCTTGTGCGCCTTGAACTAAGCCCTCAGCTGTTAGACCAAATAAATTGGTAATACTTGCCCCAACGAAAGCAGCTATTGCAGTGGTTGCTAATAAAATCCCAATCACCAATACACTGATTTTTCCGAGAGAGGTGGTTTGGTGTAATTTGATCACGGCACTTAAAATTGAAATAAAAATGAGTGGCATGATCACCATTTGTAACAGTTGCACATAACCATTACCGACAATGTTGAACCATGCGACAGAATGTTCCAGAATTTGACCATCACCATAAATGGTTTTGAGTGCTAAACCGAAGAAAATACCAACCACCATACCGATCAGTACTTTTTTGGCCAAACTCCAGTCATGTCGATACGTGAAAAACAATCCTGCTAGCAGCAGGATAAAAACAAGAATATTCAATAAAACTAATGTATTCACAATAAGTATCCTGATCTTTGCTTCAGGCGAAGTGTGCTAAAAAATGACTTAAGATTTTAGCACCCGATTGTTGTTTAACTTAATCATTCCTATCACTATGCTTAATCTAAAAAATGAAAAAGCAACTGATGAATGCTGCAAACAGCAGTTAAATTAATTTTTGAAAACATATGAAAAGTGTATTAATTATTGAAAAATAATGATTTGTTTTAAATTAAAACTTTTCCGATTAATTTTAAAACTGGAAATTTTGCCTGTATGTATAGGTTGTATATGCTTTTTATATGTTCAAAATAAAAACAGCCTATTCATTTAAATAGGCTGTTGGAACTATAAATTTGAAACTAAATATCCGTTTAAGCGTAAATATCGAGAAAGTTTTTGAAAATCTGATGACCATGTTGGCTCAAAATAGACTCAGGATGAAACTGAACCCCTTCAATTGGCAGTGTTTTGTGTTTTACGCCCATGATTTCTTCAATCGTACCATCTGTTTGGTTGGTCCAGCACGTGACTTCTAAACAGTCAGGAAGCGTTTCTTGCTCAATCACTAATGAGTGATAACGCGTGGCAGAAAAAGGTGAAGGCAAATCACTGAAAATACCTTTATCACTATGATGCATATCGGATAAGCGTCCGTGCATGACTGTTTTTGCACGAATAATATTTCCGCCGAAAGCCTGTCCAATGGCTTGATGACCTAAACAGACACCGAGTAAAGGAATTTTGCCTGCAAAGTGATTGATTGCAGGAATGGAAATTCCTGCTTCGCTTGGAGAGCATGGACCAGGACCAATCACCAGATATTTCGGCTGCCATCGCTGTATATCCTCTAATGTGACTTGATCATTACGAACAACTTTTACTTCTTGATTCAACTCGCCAAAGTATTGAACGATGTTGTAAGTAAATGAGTCATAATTGTCAATCATTAGAAGCATTTTAGATTCAACCTATTGATTATATTTGAGATTTTAACATGTGGTCTTGTTTGTTACCGACATTGTTACTCACTTTAATAAAACTGGCTATGTATAAATAGAGAAGCCGCTTTATTTAAGCGGCTAATGTATCAGATTTTGATTCCCTTGTGACCACCTCATTCACGTATGAATCGAGGTACTTACGATGGCCGTGGAGTCAGTGTGGGGCTGGAAGCTTCTATTAACCAGATACAAGCGTTTTACATTCAGTTTAAAAAGAACCGCCCAAGTGATGGATTTTATCGACAAAACATCCTGTAAAGCTCAGGGAACAGCGAGATAAATACTCCATTGTGTAGTTGTACTTTAAAAAATTATTAAAAACATTTCATATTTTATTGACGCAGTTCACACTTTTATTTATATTTGAGACTTACTTTAATAAAAAAGTAAACAACAATAACCTTAATTCAGCGCAAAACAAGAATCAAGGTGAAACCCACTCTCTTTTAGAGGGTGGGTTTTTTAATGGGTGAGATTTATGACTGAAAGTGAAAAAGAGTCTTTAGCTGATTTGCGTATTGATCTGTATTAAATTGTGAGTAATTTAAAAAAGCATTGTAGGTTAGCCTTAGATCTCGATGAGCTAACATCTGCAATCGGAGCAATGAGTTATTGGGCAAGCATTTAAACATGTTTAGTGAAAAGGTTGAGCACCCATACAATTATATAAGACAGGGGCGCGATAATATGCTTCTTCTCAATCATTAGAAGTATGATTATAACTTTCTGAAAATTTTAACTTTATTGTGCTTTTTATTTCGATGAATCTATTTATAAATTGATACGATTCAATATCCATGCGTATGAAGGAGGATTGAGATACAGAGGGTAGGAAATAATCGTAACAAAAACAAATGATCAATGGTGAATATTTCGAGAGCAGATGATTTTTACATAGATAAAGTAACCGACTAAAATTGTGTTTAAAAAGACCAATAAATTTTTATAATTGAAAGGTTTGAAAAAATAAATGACAAGTGAATCGAAAGTCTAAATGAATTGAATGGAATCAAGTTGAAAAGAATGATATAAAAACTCAGTTTATGCTAAAGAATGGCGTAATTGGCACTACATTAGTTCTTTGATATGTATTTATGCACCATTTTGGATCGCATTGTCTATTTTGGGGATGCATTAAAATAGAAATGTTTAAATATGGTGCATTTGCAAATAATGGGCAAGATATATAGATATTGAACATGGAGCTTAAATCATTTTTTCTGCAAAGAATTTCAATGTTTTAGGTACGCTTTTAAATTGTTGGTATGATAATTGCTATTTATACACCAACAACTAACACGCACTTAACGAGTGCATAAAAATTCATTGGAGCAAATGAGCATGGCGAACAAGGTCCTTCAACTCATCAAAGAAAGCGGCGCAAAATGGGTCGATTTTCGCTTTACTGATACCAAAGGTAAAGAACAACACGTAACTTACCCAGCTGATACGATTGATGAAGATACATTTGAAGACGGTAAAATGTTTGATGGTTCTTCAATCGCTGGCTGGAAAGGCATTGAAGCATCTGACATGATCTTACGTCCAGACGCTGAAACTGGTTTTCTTGACCCGTTCTTTGCTGAGCCAACAGTTGTTGTGACTTGTGACGTAATCGAACCATCTACTGGTCAAGGTTACGAGCGTGATCCACGTTCGATTGCTCGTCGTGCTGAAGAGTATTTAAAATCTACAGGTATCGGTGATACTGCATTCTTTGGTCCAGAACCAGAATTCTTCGTTTTTGACGAAGTAAAATGGGACATCGACATGTCTGGTGCACGCCATACATTGATCGCTGAAGAAGCTGCTTGGTCTACAGGTAAAGACTTTGAAGCGGGTAACTCTGGTCACCGTCCACGTGTGAAAGGTGGTTACTTCCCAGTTCCTCCTGTTGATTCTCATCAAGATATGCGTGCTGAAATGTGTGCACGTATCGAAGACATCATGGGTCCAGGTCGTGTAGAAGTACATCATCACGAAGTTGCATCTTGCCAGTTAGAAATTGGTGTGAGCTTCAATACTTTGGTTCGCAAAGCAGACGAAGTTCAACAATTCAAATATGCAGTTTGGAACGTTGCTCATCAATATGGCAAAACTGCGACATTCATGCCTAAGCCAATGGTAGGTGATAACGGTTCTGGTATGCACGTTCACATGTCAATCGCTAAAGATGGCAAGAACTTGTTTGCTGGTGATGAATATGCTGGTTTGTCTGAAATGGCATTATTCTTCATTGGCGGTGTAATCAAACACGCTCGTGCATTAAATGCGATTACTAACCCTTCTACAAACTCGTATAAGCGTTTAGTTCCACATTACGAAGCACCAATTATGCTTGCTTATTCAGCGCGTAACCGTTCAGCTTCTATCCGTATTCCATATGTTTCTAACCCTAAAGGTAAGCGTATCGAAGCACGTTTCCCTGATCCAATGATGAACCCGTACTTAGGTTTTGCAGCATTGTTGATGGCTGGTATTGACGGTATCCAAAACAAAATTCACCCAGGTGAAGCTGCTGATAAGAACTTATATGATCTTCCTCCTGAAGAAGAAGCGAAAATCCCAACTGTAGCGCACAGCTTAGATATGGCGATTGAAGCACTTGAAGCGGATCATGAGTTCTTGTTGAAAGGTGGTGTATTCACTAAAGAAATGCTTGATGCATACATCGAACTTAAAACTGATGATGTTCGTCGTCTTAACACGACAACTCACCCAGTTGAATTCGACATGTACTACAGCTTGTAATACATTCCGATTCAAAAAGCTCGCTTCGGCGGGCTTTTTTATTGAAAAATTCATGTAAACTAATTGCGATGTTTTTAGTGAGCCGAGCATGCGCAATTTACAACCAAGCAGAATAAAGGGCAGGGACATTCCACCTGAATTAAAAAAATGGTTGTATGCATCGGGTTCACTCACTCAACAGCTCACTGACCTTGGCGCAGGAGAGTTTCGTGTTGAACGAATTAAAGAGCATTATCAGCGTTTATCATTTGTTGATAGTCAGTGGATGAATATGCCACACACCCATATTGCATGGGTTCGTGAAACTTATCTATACGGTTCAGAACAGCAGGCTTGGGTGAAAGCAAAAAGTATTTTTCCAATTTTAAGTCTGCAAAAAAAAGCACGATTATTTAAACATATTGGAAATAAACCCATTGGTTGGTTTTTATTTCAACGAACAAATCCAGCTTATGAACGCCGTGTAATTCATCTTGCTGATGGTTGGACGCGACAAAGTTGTTATACGTGGCATGGGTGTAAATTTATCGTACAGGAAACATTTTTGCCCGCATTTGAACAGTTTATTCGACAGCATTGACTCTAAGGATCAACATGGAAACAGTGCAACAAACAACATGGCGACAGCGTTTAGCTGCATATTATTATTTATGTCGTTTTGATAAGCCGATTGGCACAGAGCTGGTATTTTGGCCCACGATGTGGGCTTTGTGGATTGCATCAAAAGGCATTCCTGATTTAAAAATATTATTAGTGATGTCACTGGGTGTGCTGTTTATGCGGGCAGCGGGCTGTGCGATCAACGATTTTGCAGATCGTAAAGTGGATGCGCATGTTGAGCGAACTAAAACACGTCCTTTAGCTACTGGTGTGATTCAAGCGCGGGAAGCCGTGTTTGTATTTTTGGGGCTGGTGGCAGCAAGTGCTTGTCTTTTATTTTTCTTGCCGATTGAAACCTTTTATTGGTCATTTGGAGCGTTATTTCTCGCTTTCATCTATCCTTTTATGAAGCGCTATACCCATTTACCTCAGGTGTTCTTGGGTGCTGCGTTTTCTTGGTCAATTCCAATGGCATATACCGCTGTTGGACAGACACCTGATTTAATTTGCTGGCTTTTGTATTTTGGAAATTTGGCTTGGACCGTGGCTTATGATACTCAATATGCAATTACAGACCGTGAATATGATTTGAAAATTGGTGTGAAATCTACCGCAATTTTATTTGGTCGATTTGATATACAAATTATAGGATCATTGCAATTGTTAAGTTTGGGGTTGATCGGTAGTGCACTTTATTTAGAAGATCTTTTAATTCCATTTGGACTGGCTGCATTATTGGTTGTTGCTGCTGATTTTATTTATCAAGCAGTTAAAACCAAAGATCGGGATCCGCAGATTTGTTTTTGGGCATTCCGTCACAATCGCTGGGTTGGAATGATCATTTTTATTGGAATCTTTTTAGAATTCATGATTTAAAAATGACTTATTAGTTGAAAAGTGTCCTATGCAGGGCACTTTTTTTATGCCTTAATAAGGTCGCATGTAGTTTCATGCACACAAAATAAAACAAGGACTAAAAGGATATTTTATGAAACGGTCTAATATTGCTTTTGCAATGACGTTCTCTATTTCTGCATTATTTTTATCAGCATGTAATGATGATAAGGATTCAAATCAAAGAGATAATCAGAAGGACAAATCTTTTGTTTCTGAAACTTCTTATACCTATGAGTCAGAAGGTCTGGGCGATTTAAGCGCTGCTAGTTCAATCAAAGTCATGAACTATAAAATGCCAAATGTACTAGGGAAGACGGTTGAAACTTCTGCTTTAGTATTTTTTCCTAAAATTGCAAAACCAAAAGATGGTTATCGAGTTGTGGTTTGGGCGCATGGAACATTGGGTGGGGCTGATAAATGTGCGCCAACCAATACACCATTAAATCCAAACTTTAAGAATTATACTGCAAAAAGTTTGCTAGAACAGGGCTATGTGATTGTCGCGCCAGATTATGAAGGTTTGGGTGGGGCTGGTGAACATCCTTATTTACATATTCCGAGTGAGGCACGTTCAGCACAGTATGCGGTTAAAGCTGCAAAAGAACATTATGGTCAACTACTGCAAGGTTCATGGATGTCTGTTGGCCAATCACAAGGTGGGCAAGCATCATTGGGGATTGCTGAATATGCAAATAATGATGTGACATTTAAAGGGGCGGTTGCGGGTGCACCAGCATCCAGTCTAGATAAAATTATTTTAGAGGTCGCACCTCAAGCGATTGACCAGTTACCGCAGCCTACAGCAATAGAAACTTATGCGACGTTGTTGTCTTATGCAGCGTTAACAGGCGTGGGGATTACCTCTTATGAGCCGACATTCAACTATCAACGAATGTTTGGAAGTACGAAAGCTAAAGAAATAGCCACTTTGGCGAAAACTGAATGTTTGGGTGAAATTATAGAGGCTTATAAGCTAGATATTCAAAGTTATGTTGCAAATAATCCTACGGCTAAAGTCTCTGAATATCACGGTATTGATGAAGTGGAATTTAAGAATGATGCGACCATTCAAAAATTCTTAACAGATTATAGCCAACCGACGACCAAGAAATTGGATAAACCGATTTTGATTGTGCAGGGTGTATACGATACAAACGTACCTTATGTAATTACACAGGGAATGTATCAGGCCATGTACAACGCTGGGACCGATGTTAAGATTATTCCAATTGATATCGTTCCAAGTGCGGAAAATCCTGTTGTGAATGGATCACATACCGGAGCAATTCTTGCGGCAAATGAGAGTGGCGAGCTAGTACAGTTTATTAAGCAAAATATGCCAGCCCAATAGCTCGTTGGTTAGTAAAAGAGCCTCTTTATAGAGGCTCTTTTTTGTTATAGTGTTGCCACTTTAAAAATGTTAATTTTTTGGATCGGCTATGAGTCAAAATGCAGTTGAGAAGAAATCTGTACCTTGGGTATTGATGGGATTGGGATTATTGATTCCAATTTTTATCGTAGGGATGGCTTTTTTAGCGGCAAAGAGCGATGCAAAAACCAAGAAAGAATATGATCAACAACGCGCAGAAATGGCTAAGAAGTTCGAACAGCAGAAAAATGAGGGACACGCAGTAAAAGCTGAGTGATAACTTTTGATATTGTTGATTTATCGAATATCCATCTGTAACTGCTTTATAGATGGGATTTGGGTATATCGTTGTACTTGATATCCTGCCTCTTGCAACATTTGATCACGTTTCTGGTCTTCTAGTTCTTTTCCGATATGACTTGGATCATCAAGTTCAATAATAGCGACAACTTTCATTTCTTTGTCTAAAACCACAAAATCAGTAACCTTGCGATTGAAGCGGTTGCGAATCTTGTAGTGCTTACTGGTAATCAGTGCGCTAAAGGCTACTTGAGCCAATATATTGTGGTGGGGGAATGCTTGCTGAAGCCTAGAAAACATTTGAGACTCAAATGCAGTGATCACCGGACGGGCGAAATAATTTTGTTTTAGGAAAAAAGGGCGCAGGTAGCTGATCAGTAGCAGTACTGTGCTTATACTACCAATCAGCAAAAAGATGAGTTGCGTTGATTCAGACATATTCTTATCAAAGTGCTAATAAAAAACCCACTGCATATAAATATGAGTGGGTTTTTAGAATCTTGGCTCTCCCACCTGGGCTCGAACCAGGGACCTGCGGATTAACAGTCCGTCGCTCTACCGACTGAGCTATGGGAGAATCTGGATATGCATTCTATGCATATCGGTACTAACGGTCAAGCGAGCCAATAAAAACTTGGCTCTCCCACCTGGGCTCGAACCAGGGACCTGCGGATTAACAGTCCGTCGCTCTACCAACTGAGCTATGGGAGATTAGCTTGGCTCTCCAACCTGGGCTCGAACCAGGGACCTGCGGATTAACAGTCCGTCGCTCTACCGACTGAGCTATTGGAGAATCTGATGCGCATTTTAGGCATGAAATATTGATGCGTCAATAAGAATAGTAAATAAAATGAATCGTTTGCTTGATAAATATTCTTTTAGGATTTTAGTGATAAAAAAACTGCCCTATGCGGGCAGTTTTTAGGCAAGAAATATATGATTATTTCTCAACACCAGCTGGTTGACCTGCAAGTTTTGCATTTGCATAGTCCCAGTTCACTAAGCTTTCTAAGAAAGTAGCGATGTATTTTGGACGTAAGTTACGGAAGTCGATGTAGTAAGCATGCTCCCAAACGTCAATCGTTAATACTGCAATTTGACCGTGAGCAAGTGGAGTATCTGCATTGGCTGTTTTGGTAATTGATAATTTACCATTTACTTCATCAGCAACTAACCACGCCCAACCTGAACCAAATTGAGTTGTTGCAGCAGCAGTAAATTCTTCTGCAAATTTTTCGTAGCTACCAAAAGCTTCTTCGATTTTAGCTGCAATCGCACCAGTTGGTTTACCACCACCATTTGGCTTCATGCTGTTCCAGTAGAACGTGTGGTTCCATACTTGTGCAGCATTGTTAAAGATACCTGCTTTAGATGCATCACCAGCAGACGCTTTGATGATTTCCTCTAAAGTTTTACCTTCAAGGTCAGTACCTTTTATTAAGTTGTTTAAATTAACAACATAAGTATTGTGGTGTTTGTCGTGATGATATTCTAAGGTTTCGCGAGTGATGTGTGGTGCTAAATCATCATAGCCATATGGAAGTGCAGGTAAAGTAATGGTTGTCATGTTTCATTCCTTGCAAATTTGCTGGGTTTTACATTTAGTGCCTTTATTGTAAATGATTCTATGGACAATAGGGCAGTCTTTTAATACACAAAATATGCAAAAAATTTCTTTATGAGACATATACGATACAACAATGATTAGAGTTTTTAGCTCGTTTAGTGAACGTTCCAAAAGACTCTAACCCGTTTTATAGAGATGCTGTTCTAAGTTGATCGACCAAGAAAATTACTGAGCTTTAGCTTGTAATGCATCATGATAACGACGGTTCACTTCATCCCAATCTACAACATTGTAAAATGCAGCAATATATTCGGGACGCCGGTTTTGGTATTTTAAATAATATGCATGTTCCCACACATCTAAGCCCAGAATAGGCGTATTGCCATACATCAATGGTGAGTCTTGATTAGCACTACTTTCTACAATCAGTTTATGTTCAGGGGTGACGCTGAGCCATGCCCAGCCACTACCAAAACGACTAATTGCAGCCTTGGTAAAAGCATCTTTAAAAGCACTAAAACCACCAAGTTGTTGATCAATCGCTTCTGCAACAGGTCCTGTTGGTTGTCCGCCACCTTGTGGGCTCATGACAGTCCAAAATAGTGAGTGATTTGCATGACCTCCTGCATTGTTGATTACCATATTTTTAAGGTTGGCAGGGACGTCATTCACTTTAGCAACCAATTCCTCTACTGAGAATTTTTCCCATTCTGTACCTTCAATTGCACCATTAATATTGTTGATATAGGTCTGATGATGTTTACTGTGGTGAATTTCCATTGTTTTGGTATCAATATTGGGTTCAAGTGCATCGTAAGCATAAGGTAACGCTGGTAGAGAATAAGCCATGAGTTTGATTCCTTTTAATCAAAATGATTTTATTGGCATAAATTGAAGCGCTTTCATTATTTGCTCAAAAGAAAATGAGAATCAATATCTTTTAATTTGCTTTTATCTATAGATAAAGAGATAAAAAATAAATTTTATTTATCATTGGTTTTATTAGGAATTGAGTTGGCTTAGCAAAGTGGAGGCGTATTCGATTCTTAGCGGATATGAAATCGCTACAAGCTTTGCCAGTGAGAGCAGCTTATGATTTCAATAATTCAAGTTGGACAGTTACTGGTTTAAACCCTTAGAACCAAGATAGAGGGAAGGAGTGAAATGAATTTCACTCCATTCAGAAGTTGAATTGGGTTAAATCGGATTATTTAACTCAAAATACTCTGTTTCGATAGCGAATTGGTGTGCAATCGCTTCAGCCAAACGTTGAACACCATAACGCTCTGTTGCATGGTGTCCACATGCAAAATAATGGACATCCAGTTCTTTAGCTTGATAAAAAGTACGCTCGCTTACTTCACCTGAGATATAAGCATCACAATTTTCCAAAGCAGCTTTTTCGATAAAGTCTTGAGCCCCGCCTGTACAGAAACCTACTTTTTGGATAGCAGATTTACTACAAGGCAGGTGAAGAATAGAAAAGTCAAAAATTGTTTGTAGCTTTTCTTTGAACTGTTCAGGACTTATCGCATGCTCTAAATAACCAATATTACCAATTGGATATTTTTCGGTTGAGTCTAATGCTTCTAAATTGTGTAAACCGATTAAGTCAGCAATCGCAATATTATTGCCCAGTGTTGGATGAGCATCTAAAGGTAAGTGATAGGCGATCAATGAAATGTTATTTTGAATGAGTTTTTTGATTCGGTTGCCACGCATCCCTGTAATTGGGTAGGGTTCGCCTTTCCAAAAATAGCCATGATGTACGAGTAAGGCATCTGCATTTTGGGCGATTGCTGCATCTATAGCAGTTTCCGATGCAGTGACAGCACACACTATTTTTTTGATTTCATGCTTTCCCTCGATCTGTAAGCCATTCGGTGCGTAATCTTTAAACTCGTTTGCTTTTAAGGTCTGATTACACCATTGCACAATGTCATACAAATTTGCCATGCGATTCCTCAAATGATTTACATTTTATTGTTGTCAATAGAAACATATTTTTTAAGGTAACTAAAGCTAGACAAAAAAAAATTAACTTTTGCGTTGCTTTTAAATAATTTACATTACAATGATGGAAATTTCCTGTTCTTCAACAAATTAACTTATTCATAACATCATTTTCGCCTAGAGGATAATAGACGTGCGCCGTGCATTTACATGGTTACCTTGGGTATTACTCATTGTCGTTATATTTAGTTTTCTGGCTTGGCAGAAATCACATCAGCCGAAACCAACTGTGGCGTCTGATGGTGTCAAAATGCCAGCAGAAAAGGTTGAGCCCTTAGTTGATACAAATCGTATGGGTGGGGTGGTTTCTTATAATGCTGCTGTAAAAGTTGCTGCTCCCGCAGTCGTGAATATTTTTACCACGCAAAAAATAAAACAGCCTAATCATCCTTTATTGAATGATCCTGTATTTCGTGAGTTTTTTGGCAATCAAATTCCTCAACAGCCTAAAAATGAAAATAGTTTAGGTTCGGGAGTGATTGTTCGAGCAGATGGTTATATTTTGACGAACAATCATGTCATCGCTCAGGCAGAACACATCGTTGTTGCGTTATATGATGGGCGTCGTGCTGAAGCCAAAGTGATTGGTACAGATCCAGATACAGATTTGGCTGTAATCAAAATCGAGTTAGATAAACTTCCTGTTTTACCATTTAAACTCAGTGGTAATGAGGTTGGCGATGTTGTACTCGCAATTGGTAATCCATTTGGTGTAGGGCAAACCGTTACCCAAGGAATTATTTCCGCAACAGGTCGTTCTGATTTGGGAATTAACACCTACGAAGATTTTATTCAAACGGATGCTGCGATTAACCCAGGTAACTCTGGTGGGGCTTTAATTGATGTTGCGGGTAATCTTATTGGTGTGAACACTGCGATTTTTTCTCAATCAGGTGGATCGCTTGGTATTGGCTTTGCGATACCTGCAAAAGTTTGTCAGCAAGTTTTAAACTCTATTTTGAAAGATGGTCGTGTGGTACGTGGTTGGCTGGGTATTAGTTTAATTCCAAATAATTTGGATGAAGATGTATTAACAGCTAAACCAATCGGTGTATTAGTCGCTGATGTATTGCGTGGTGGTCCTGCCGATCTTGCAGGGGTGAAACGTGGTGATAAAATTGTTCAAGTCAATAATGAACAGATTTCTTCCGCATCTCATTTGATTAACTATGTTGCTTCGCAAGCGCCAGAGAGTGCGATTGAAGTGGTGGTAGAGCGTGATGGGAAACAACAAACCTTAGAGGTTAAAGTTGGTGAGCGTAAAGTTCAGCAAAATGTCCAATCGCAATACATTCCATTACCAAAAGGTCAGCCCTAATCACACTGTGTTTTAAGGTGATATTGTAAAAGACTGTTTTAAGAACGGTCTTTTATTTTTTCGCAATAAAAAGCGTGTTGATCTACTCGATCAACACGCTTTTGCACTTTTATCGGTTTTTTATTTTTTATTAAATCATTCAAATTTTAAAATTTGATGACAGCTTTACAGCATTATTGACGATAGAAACTAACTGCTTGAATTGGAATTAAAAATATAGTTTTAATATTTATAATCCAGTTGTAACCAAAGTTTGTCAGTGTCGACACCAAAATCTTCAGCTTGGTAGCGTGAAAATTTAGCTAATCCTGATAAGCCTTTGATTGGCAGTGCTTGCGCATAAGAAAGTGCAAACTCTTGTCCATAATCTAATCCTTTTTCATCGCTACGGTAATGATGTAATTCGGTCATCAGTTTTCCTTTGCTGAATATATTAAAACTCGAGCTAATATAGACATCACGCAAACCGTTGACGGGCGTATTTAAAAACATATCCGTCCAACCATTAAACTTATGTTTTGTTGCCAATGGTGTTTGAAATGCAATTTTACCGTTATCGCTGCTTAACACTTCATAACCAACAGCGACTTCGCCAATCGGGGATTTTCCTGATATTTGATAACCGAGTTCAACAGCATAATAATCAGCATCATAGCTTACAGGTTGATCTGCATAATCTTGTTGTTTGGCGTATTCGGCGGCATAGCGGAAGTTATTTTGCTTACCCGTTAAGCGTAAACCATAGGTCTGGTTTGACCATGCATTTAGATTTTCAAAATCCATAAAATAACCATACAGCACAGCATTGAGTTGTGGGCTGTAGTTATATTTGATTTGTGCCAAATGAATTTGACTGTCTTGTTCCCCATCTTGTGCGATCAATGCAATTGGCTTGGGATCTTCACTTCCAAAAATCGTATTTACCTGATCAATATAGGCATAGTACACCTGCAAAGATTGGGTTGGTTTTAGATTTAGACTGACTGCATCATAGCTTTGTTCATTTTGACGCCAACCGACAGAGCCAATAAACCGTTGATTATCTAAATTAATGACTTGGCGGCCTAGGCGAGCATCGAATTTAGGGTTGCTGTAATTTAAATATAATTGATTGATGTCTAGGTTTTTAGGATCGGGAACGCTACTGTATTTGGTCTCGTTGTTCCGTGTGCTATTGAAACGGTCGTTGAGTTCAATGTTTGCTTCACCTTGAGCAAATAAACTTAAACCTTGCCATGTGCCTGTTTGCAGTGCAGGGCGGATACGTAGGGTGGCTGCTTCCGCTTTTTTTAATGGATTGTCTTGGTCGACCATTTCAAAACGAAGGCGACTATCAAGCGTGAACTTAGTGTTATCGATAAAATCATTGTTTGCAGATGCATTGAATGCGGCAAAACAGCTAAGCGTGAGTAATGACATTGAAATGATTTTCATCATATTTCCCCTAGAATTAAAGATTTGAGTGTGAGAGGTTATAAAGAGGGAGTTAGACGCTGACATCCCTCTCAATTGAGCGTTGAATTAAGTTGCAGCGTTACGTTCAAGTAGCGCTTGTTCAAACAATTCTTTTTCTTTTTCCTTGTGTTCGACTGAGAAGCGAATCAGCACCACACTAAAGGCGGCAACAGTCACGAGACAGCCTAGGATCATGAGACAGGTTTGGATGTCGAGTAGACCTTTTAGTAAGAAACCAGCCGCGACAGCACCGACATTTCCGCCTGCGCCAATGATGCCTGCTACACCACCGAGTGCATCACGGTCGATAAATGGAACCAATGCATAGGTTGCACCACAGGCCATATGTGTAAACAGTGCAAAAACTGTCATAGCGAGTACGGCAAGCATGACGGTATTCATTTGTGAGAAAACGATCAGAAATAGACCTTCGCCTAAGATCAATAAAAATAGTATTCGTGTACGACCATCTAAGCCTTTATTTACAGCAACTTTATCAGAAACAATACCGCCCAGTGCACGAGCAAATAACGCCAATAGACCAAAGATTCCCGCTGTGAGTCCTGCTTCTTTTAAGCCCATATTAAAATGGTCAACATAGTACATTGCAGCAATATTATGAATAAAAATCTCGATGCCAAAACATGCAGCATATGCAGTGAATAGTACCCAGACACGATAATTACGCGCTGCCTGCATTAAGATTGCAGTACCACCTTTTTTAATATTGCCTGCTTCTATACCTTGTTCCCGCAATTCTTTAAAGTTACCTTGTGGGCTATCTTGAGTGAGTTTCCAGTAGAGAATACCGACGATCACCATCATGATCCCCGGTACGAGTAAAGCGATACGCCAGCCCATTGCTTGCTCAACACCAAACATGATGATCGCACCAAGAATTAACGGCATGATCGCCTGAGTTGCACCACCACCCGCATTACCCCAACCCGCAGCGGCTGCATTTGCCGTGCCGACAACATTTGGTGCAAACATGACACTGGTATGGTATTGAGTAATGACGAAGCTTGCCCCAATCGCTCCAATTAATAAGCGAAAGAATAGAAAGGATTCATAGGTATTTGCTGCGGCAACCCCAAAAACAGGAATACTTCCCAGTAAGAGTAGGGCTGTATAAGTGATACGTGGACCATATTTATCGCATAGCGGACCGACAATCAGTCGGATAATAATCGTAATGGCAACGGCTGCAATATTGATATTGGCGATTTGAGATTTGGTTAAATTAAACTCGCCAGCAATGACAGGCATCAGCGGAGCACAGGCAAACCATGCGAAGAAGCAGACAAAGAACGCCAGCCATGTCATGTGAAATGCACGCATTGCAGGAGTAGCAAAGCTAAATAATTTTATTTCAGTGGCTTTTTTTGCATCTAAATTCATTTTTGAAGACATAAACTTCTCCTGAACTGAACGTAATTTTTTGCGAAGCAGGATATCTGCATAAGCAAAGCGAACAGAACGGACATCGTTGGCCGTCGACAAATTTTTGAATCATCTTTGATTCAACATATCAGTCATAAAGCAAGGGGCATGCCATAAAAAATAATTAACCAAATGAATAAATTAAGCTATTCATTACAAAAAAGTATTTTTGTGTACATTCAGGATGCAGACCATTTTTGAAAGATAGGAGCCGAATTGTTCGGTATTGATTTAAAAAATTTGGTTAGACAATAATGATTAGATTGTTTGTAATTGGTGCGCAAATTCTATGCATAGTGGTTTAAAAAGTAGCGTAAATAAAAAAGCAGCCGAAGCTGCTTTATCGAAACAAGATGAAAATTAGAAGCGGTAGCCGATACCCACATAAGTGATCAGTGGATCAATATCAATTTTGGTGTTGGCGCGGATTAACTCTTTGCCAGTGTTGCGGTCAGTGACATAGATTTTTGCTTCATTATTCATTTTTGCATAAGAAACCGAGCCGACAGCAAACCAATTTGGTTTAAAGTCATAAGTTGCGCCTAACGTGACGATCGGTGCGAAAGTATCTGTTGCTTTGAGTTTAACCATTGGATCGGCAGATGATTTTTTGCCATCTAATGCCGCACCCGCTTTATCATCATGAATATTTTGAATCATATGACCTGCCGCAATAAGATCAGATTCAATTGCAGGATTAATTTTTAATGAGTTGAAGTAAGCATACATGACACCAGCCCCTACATAAGGGCGAAATTTATTAACACCTGTTTTACCAAATTGGTAGTGGAGTTCGACTGCTGGTAACCATGCGCGTGCGGAAGCTGCTTTATCGCCCTGAGTTAAATCAGTGATATGAATATCTTGTTTTAGAGGGATATCACCACCTGCTTGGGAAATACCATCGCCTATAATTCCTCCTATAAATGAGCCGTCTTTTAATGGAGTGGCTTTTCCTGAAAGAGGAGCGTAAATGTCACCTTTACCTTTGATATCAACTTTTGGTGGAATACCTGCTTTTACTTCTAATGAGAGATTGTCGGTGAAATTATAATTAAACATGAGACCAACAGTATCAACGTCATCGGCTTCTAAGCCAGTACCTTGGCTTTGCCATTGAGAAAGACCATTGATTTCACCAGTACCTGCAAGTGATGCTGGGAGAGTATCTGTGGATTTATCAATAAGACTGATAATACCGTGCCAAAACTTACCTGCTGGCTTGCTTTGATCAATGGCATCTAATACGGCTGTAGTTGATACAGATCCTACTTTTGATTGTGTTCCTTCAGCAATACTCGTATTTACATTGATTGGATTTGCTGAGCCTTGGGGCATCGCATGTAACCAACCCGCGGAAACAGAGAAACGTTTAAATCCATCACCATCTTTAAGACTAAAATAGGGCGAGTCTGCAAAAGCAAGCGTGGGGAGGGTGCAAAGCCCTGTTATTAAGAAAGGAAATGACTTTTTCATCATCGAGGGACTCCATGTCCAAAAGTTTGTAAGGATTTTTCTTGCGCCCAACATAACTCTTTTTTATGAATAGTGTGTTTAGTTAGATTTTATAATTGTTGTGCTTATGAAATATTTTGTTTTATTTAGATAAATTGATGAAGAAATTATGGATATAAAAAAAAGCTACCGAAATAGCTTTTTTGAGAGTAATTTAAAGATCAATAATAAATTACATAAAACGAGATAAATCTTCTTCAGGGCGCGCAGTTAAAACCTCAATCCCTGTTTGAGTGACTAAAATCGTATGCTCATATTGAGCAGATAATTTATGGTCTTTGGTTACGACCGTCCATTTATCACCTAATAATTTGGTTTGCCAAACGCCTGCATTCACCATTGGTTCGATTGTAAAGGTCATGCCCGCTTCAAGGCGCATGCCCGTACCTTTTTGACCATAGTGCAACACTTGTGGTTCATCATGGAAGACATTGCCAATACCATGACCACAATATTCACGAACGACGCTGAAGCGTTCAGATTCAACATATTGTTGAATTGCATGACCGACATCGCCAAGATATGAACCGTCCTTAACTGTTGCCATACCACGATACATCGCTTCCTGTGCAACCTTACAAAGGCGATTTGCTAGAATAGAAGTCTCTCCACCAACGATATACATCATATTGGTATCGCCGTGATAGCCATCTTTAATAACAGTCACATCAATATTTAGAATGTCACCATTTTTAAGCGTTTTTGCTTCGGACGGAATACCATGACAGACTACGTGGTTAACCGATGTGCAGATTGTGTGTTGGAAAGCAGGGCGACCTGGTGCTGCGCCATAACCCAAACAAGCAGGAATGGCTTGCTGAGCGTTGACAATGTGATCATGACAAATTGTGTCGAGTTCTAGTGTACTCACACCTGCCTTAATATAAGGCTTAATCATGTCTAAAACTTCAGCTGCCAGTTTCCCTGCAACACGCATTTTTTCAATTTCATCGGGAGTTTTGATTAATCGGCGAGGAGCTGTATAAGTTGTATTCATGATCTCTAAAAACTTTTGGTAATTCGCAAGTGACTATGGTATAAATAGCCGCCTATTTTATCAATTGCTTTTCGTGACTATCTTTCTTAATGGGAGGTATTACGAAACTGTATGGTAAAATAGTCGTACAAAATCCGCACATATATCGTCACATTACTCTGGGTGCCTAGCAATAGGTGGAGAATGCGGATATATGGAGGCCTAACCCAAATCTTAAGGTAAAGAAAATGGCAGATTACAACGTAGGTATGCGCGACCTTCTTCAAGCAGGCGCACACTTTGGTCACCAAACTCGTTTCTGGAACCCAAAAATGCGTCAATACATTTTTGGCGCACGTAACAAAATTCACATCATCAACCTTGAGCATACTGTTCCTGCGTTAAATGATGCATTGAACTTTGTGAACAACCTTGCGAGCAAAAAGAACAAAGTATTATTCGTTGGTACAAAACGAGCTGCTTCTAACATCATCCGTGAACAAGCTCAACGCGCTGGTCAACCATATGTAGATCACCGCTGGTTAGGTGGTATGTTGACGAACTGGAAAACACTTCG
>NZ_JAVDVH010000015.1:0-81503 GCF_031456775.1 Acinetobacter sp. 3657
TTTACGTTACTATCACCTTTGACATTGATCGTCTCGCCTAGGGCATAGTTATTGTTTGTTGTGCCATCACCAAAGTTAATGCCTTTTTGTGCTTCGGTCAGTGCCGTATCTGCTGTACTTTGAGCATTGCTCGCATTGGTTAATGCTGTGTTGGCTGTAGTTTGTGCTGTATTTGCTGAGGTTTGCGCATTATTAGCATTGGTTAATGCCGTATTTGCTGTGTTCTGTGCTGCCGTAACATTGTTATTCGTTGTCGTTAATTGACCAAAGTTAACTGCATCGCTTGCAACAGTACCAGCAGCTAAATTCGTAATTTTCTGGTTATTTAAATTTGCCCCGCCATTTAAATTACTTGCACCTGCTACACTCAATGTGCCACCAGTGGCAAGATTACCTGCGGTTACAGTTCCAGTAAATGTAGGCGCATCTGCGATTTGAATATCAAGCGTATTACCAGTAATGACTGTTTTAACATTTGCATTTGAGCCTGCACCTATTAAACCACCAGTGATATTTAAAGATGATCCAAGTTTATTGGATGAAGTACCAGTATTGCCACTAAATGTGATTGCTTTATTAACAGCTGTGTCTAAGCCCGATAATGCCGCACCTACATTATTCACATTACCTGTTTTAGTACCAGCTGCAGGATCCGTTGTAACATTATAGGTTGGTGCTGTATAAGCATTCGTGGCTGAATTATATGCTGCTCCACCACCCAATGCTGTCGCTAAACGACTATGTGTATCATCATAAGCCTTATCTAATTGTGCAACATTCACTGCATCAGTGAGCGCAGCACCATCGGCGACGTTCTGAATACGTCGAGTTGCGCCAATTGTACCTACAGAAACCACACCGTTTGTGGCAGATGGAGCAACATTTGTTAAGAATGAATTTCCTGATTGTGCCGTAGTCGTTGAACCCCCACCTAATGATACAGAGTTCTCTACACTAGCATTGGCACCATCACCGATAGCGATACCTTTCGTTGCACCAGCTTCAACAGTCGCTATATTACCTATAGCGATACCAAAATCTGCTTTTGAATAACTTTGGCGACCCACAGCAATTGCTGTGTTACCCGTTGCTTGGTTGGCTGTTCCGACAGATACCGATGATGTTCCACTAGCAAGGTTACCAACACCCAAACTTACAGCATATCCATTGGTCGTACGGTTACCCTGACCAACAGCGACACCATGAAAATCACCTTCAACTTGGTTACCATTACCAACCGCCACACCTCCACCAGCACCTGTGGAGTTTAGGGTGCCAATTGCGACTGACGCACTTGTATATCCAGTTTGTCCATTTGGATAATTGACAGGTGTAGCACCACCTCTACGATCAGCAATTTGCTGACTGGTAGCGTTAGTGGCATTAATTGTATTTTGTTTACCTATAGCAACAGAATCTGGAGCACTACTAATAGTCGTTCCACAACCCATTGCAATACTATTGGTTGAGGTAGCCCCACTAATGGTAGCTTGATTTAAAGTACCACATTGAGCATTTGTTGGTGATATCGCTGTACTTGAAGCTTGGCTACTACTCCCCCCTCCTGTATTAACTTCTGCAAAAGCAAATGATGGAACAAGAATGCTAAAAATAGCAAAAGACAATGGCTTTAAGAAAAACAATTTAGCTTGTTGGCTAGCCACTGAACTATTGATTTGACTAGTGGTATCACTCACACCGCTATTTTTAGTTTTACTTTTAGCAAGTTCTGAAACCGCTACCCAAACGCCTAACGACGCATTCCAAACAACTTTATAAACTTTGTTCATATTTTTTTCCTAGACGTAAATTAAATCGTTAAAACATGTTTACTTATGTGTACATACCCGTCTATCAGGTAAATAAATGTAATTTAATGTTCAATAAAATAACTTTTTTTATATGCCAAGTAAATCACAATATTTTTATTATTATGCATTTCAAATCACAGACTACAATTCAATATAATGTTTTGCTTTTATTCTAAAAAATTAAATTAAAACAATAATTAATATTAAACAAAAATAAATAAAAATAACACTTATCAACTAATCTTCATACCATAAGTCGCAAAAAATGCATACACATGACAATAATTGACAATGTCTGACTTTTAATATTCAAAAAAAATTGTATCAAAAAATAAAAAAAGTCAGCATAAAGGCTAACTTTTTAATGAATCCATTGTTCTAACTGTCAGTTAATATTGAGTTAAAACATTAACCAACCAATTTTAAGTAAAAAATTTCACAATACTTATTAAGCTTGGATTAATTTACTGTTTAGTAAATCATTTTATTTCGATGAAAAATTATAGACTTACATTATTATTACTCAAGCTATCAACTACTTTTTGATACTTAAAATTATCATCATTCGATATAGATGTAGAAGAAATAAAGCTTTGCTATTTTTTAGTTAGGTATTAAACCGACAATCCTATAAATCAAGTATGATTATTTTATCAAAACCATTTTCTAAAGCTTTATGAGCAACACATTAAACGCATTAAGAAAACAGCTTCGTTTAAAAAGAAAACGCCTTTCTCGTTACGAACAAAAAAGAGCAGAACATCAAGTTTTGATTCAACTGCGGCATGCAATTCAATTTAAAACTGCAACAAAAATTGGTTTGTATTTACATGCATTTGGGGAAATACAAACCCAAAAACTGTTAGAACTCTGTTTCCAACAGAAGAAACAAGTTTACCTGCCGATGATCTGTAATATGAATCAAACGCTTGTATGGGTAAAAATTAGTGCAAACCAATATTTCAACAAACGTTTTTCACACCACGCACTAGGGATGAAAGAGCCGATGGCAAGTCGAGGCAAACATGTTTCAGCATTAGATTTGCTTATTATGCCCTTACTGGCCTGTGATCATCATGGCACTCGAATTGGTATGGGTGGAGGTTTTTACGACCGTACACTTGCGACAGCCAAACATCATCCATATCGCTTAGGACTCGCTCACTCTTTTCAATATATTGATGAGCAACTATTACGGCAAAAATGGGATCAACCGCTTGATGGACTGCTCACGCCAAAGCAACAGTACCGTTTTAGCCGTTGAATCTATGAAATTTAGTATATTTCGCCTGAATTCCGACTAATTTAGTTATTTTTTAATATTTTCTGAGATAAAACCCTTGTAATTTTTAAAATGCACATCACTATAAAAAGCATGGCAACACCGTTGTCACTCATTAGGAGTGCTCATGTCCGAATTTATTATGAATGATGAAACTATCTTAGAGCCGCAAGTTCCGAGTGTATTACCACTTTTAGCATTACGTGATGTCGTGGTATATCCACACATGCAAATTGCGCTATTCGTGGGTCGTGAAAAATCGATCAATGCAGTGGACGTAGCTCGTAACGGTGATAATTTAGTATTTGTAGTTGCGCAAAAAGATTCGCTTACAGAAGAAATTGATCACGATAACCTGTATCAATATGGAACTGTAGCTAAAATCGTACAAGTCGTGAATCATGAAAATGATGAAAACTGCATAAAAGTACTCATTGAAGGCCTACACCGTTCAAAACTAGAACAGATTATTGACGGTGAAGAATACTTAACCGCTGAACATCATTTAAGCCCGATGACTGTTGCATTGGATCAAGAGACCCAAGAGACTCGCTTGAATGAATTACGTACCCTCTTTGCTCAATATGCTGAAGCAAAATTACGTAATGCACGCGAACTCGTTGCAGCTGCAAATAAAATCGAAGACTTATTACAATTGATGTTCTTCGTTGCAACACGTGTGCCTTTGAACATTGAAGTAAAGCAAAAGTTTTTAGAGCACGATGAGTTCGAAGAACATTTACAAGAGTTGATGAGTTATTTGACCAATCAATCTGCTGAACAGCAAATTGAGCAGACCCTGCATGACAGCGTAAAACGTCAGATGGAAAAAAATCAACGCGAATACTTTCTGAATGAAAAAATGAAAGTTATTCAGCGTGAGCTTTCCGATATGAATGGCGGGGCTGAAGATGATGTTGCTGAGATTGAAAAACGACTTGCTGAAGAAGATTTGCCTGAACATGTGCGCAAAAAAGCTGAAGCAGAGTTCCGTAAACTCAAAGCAATGCAACCTGCTTCTAGCGAAGCCGCTGTAGTCCGTAACTATCTAGAAGTAATTTTAGATACGCCATGGAATAAAGCCAGCAAAGTCAGCATTAACTTGAGTAAAGCACAAGAAACACTAGATGCAGATCACTACGGCTTAGATGACGTGAAAGATCGTATTGTTGAATATCTAGCGGTTCAATCTCGTGTGAAAAAACTTAAAGGCCCGATTCTTTGTTTAGTTGGTCCTCCTGGTGTGGGTAAAACGTCACTTGGTGAATCAGTCGCAAAAGCAACTGGTCGAGAATTTGTGCGTATGGCACTTGGTGGCGTACGTGACGAAGCAGAAATTCGCGGTCATCGTCGTACTTATATTGGTGCGATGCCAGGTAAAATTGTGCAATCATTAACAAAAGTTGGTGTGAAGAACCCATTGTTCTTACTCGACGAAATCGACAAGATGGCACAAGACTACCGTGGTGATCCTGCTTCTGCGTTACTAGAGGTGCTTGATCCATCTCAGAACAATAAGTTCAATGATCACTACTTAGATCTTGATCTTGATCTGTCTGAAGTGATGTTTATCTGTACTGCAAATAGTATGAATATTCCAGAAGCATTATTGGATCGGATGGAAGTGATTCGTCTACCGGGTTATACCGAAGATGAAAAAGTGAATATTGCTCAGCGTTACCTTGTTCCTAAAGCGATCAAAAACAATGGTCTGCGCGCAAAAGAACTAACCGTTCATGAAGAAGCGATTCGTGACATCGTACAACGTTATACGCGTGAAGCAGGTGTACGTAGTCTGGAACGTGAAGTTTCTAAAATTGCACGTAAAGTGGTGAAAGAAGCTGTGAGTAAGAAATCGAAAAACTTACAGCTTGATGTCACCTCTGCAAATCTTCCAGATTACTTAGGTCCGCATAAATTTGACTTTGGTATTGCGGAAGATGAAGCGCAAGTCGGCCGTGTAAATGGTTTAGCTTGGACTTCTGTTGGCGGAGAGTTATTGACCATTGAAGTTGCTGCCGTGAAAGGTAAAGGCAAATTCATTACTACAGGTTCACTCGGCGATGTCATGAAAGAGTCTATTACTGCGGCCATGACTGTGGTTCGTACGCGTGCGGATGAGCTTGGTATTGAAGCATCTCGTTTTGAAGAAACCGACGTGCATGTTCACTTACCGGAAGGTGCAACTCCGAAAGATGGTCCATCTGCTGGTTTGGCACTGACGACTGCACTGGTATCTGCATTTACAGATATTACGATTCGCCCAGATATTGCGATGACAGGTGAAACCAGTCTTAGCGGTCGTGCGATGCGTATCGGTGGCTTGAAAGAAAAACTGCTTGCTGCACACCGTGGTGGGGTCAAATTGGTATTTATCCCACAAGATAACGTACGTGATTTGGCTGAAATCCCTGACAATGTCAAAGAAGGTTTAGAAATCAAAGCAGTGAAAAGCATTGATGAAATTCTTCCTTTAGCATTAACAGATATGCCGAAACCTTTGGCTAAAACACCTATTGTTAAACCAGTAGAAGATACCAAGGCTGCGCGACACTAATCTGTGTGTAACAAAAAAGAGAGCCTCGGCTCTCTTTTTTGTTACATAATTTTTTATTACAAAATTAGGTTGAAAAACAACCAATATCTTGCATAATGAAATAGAGTCGATAAAAACAAAAGCTAAATTTGACTTGTGAACTCATTTTTTTAGCGTCATCTGAACTCCAGACGGATGATGCTTTGATCGCAGCTCATACGCATTTTGAGCTGCGTTTTTTATGTTGTGGAATAAAGCACCACCCTGCATAAGATCTTAAGAACAATAAATCTATTCGAGTCTACATGAATCCGTCTCAGCGTTTATAATGCGCTCATATTATTTACACGTATTGTCTTATGAAAATTCGTATCGTGACGATTGGCCAAAAAATGCCTGCATGGGTGCTGACTGGGTTTGAAGACTATTTCAAACGTATTCAACCTTTTGTACAAACCCAAGTAATTGAGCTGCCGATGGCAAAGCGTGGAAAAAATGATTCAGAAGCTGACATCCTAAAATACTGCCAAATCGAGGGTGAAAGTATTCTCAATGCGGTCAAAGCAAATGAGACACTGATCGCCTTAGAAGTGGGTGGACGTGAGCTGAGTACCGAAAAACTTGCGGATACCATGAAGCAATGGATGCTCGAAGGCAACGATATCGTACTTGCCATAGGTGGCCCTGATGGACTATCCGATGCAGTACGCAAAGCTGCTGCTTGGCACTGGTCATTATCCAAACTCACCATGCCCCATCCACTTGTTCGTGTGTTACTCATCGAACAACTCTATCGTGCCATGAGCATTAATCACAATCACCCTTACCACCGAGCGTAATTTAATATCGTGTTCTAGTTTTAGAACAATCTGTTGAAACCTAGCCGCTTTTAAACAGTGCTTATTTTTGTCACCATAACCATGTATTTCTAGTCAGGTGCTTAACGATGAACATGCAAACTTTACCAGGGTTATTTATCTCTCATGGTTCACCAATGCTCGCACTTGATCCAGAACAAGTTGGTCCTGCTCTGCATCGGCTAAGTACCAATCTACCCAAACCACAGGCAATTATCGTCATGTCTGCTCATTGGGAAAGCCAAGCGCTTGAAGTCAGTACCTCAATCCGACCACAAACATGGCACGACTTCCGTGGTTTTCCACAGGCGCTATATGACATTCGCTATCCTGCATCAGGTGCACCAGAACTCGCAGAAAAAATACTCACGTTATTTGCTGAAGCAGGATTTTCTGCCCATGCTAACAGCACACGTCCGCGAGATCATGGGGTCTGGATGCCTTTATTACACATGTATCCTGAAGCCGATATTCCCGTGATCGAAATTTCACTTCCTATTCACTTAAATGCCGATGAAATTTATAAAATCGGACAAACCCTTGCGCCTTTGCGAGAACAACAGATGTTATTAATTGGCTCAGGGAGCATTACCCACAACCTTGCGGAGCTTTCTTGGCATACTGATACCAATGTACCGATATGGGCAAGTACCTTTCGTAATGCGGTCGTCAATAAGCTTACGCATCAAAACTATGATGCTGTATTGGATTGGCCATCATTGCCTTATGTTCAACGTAATCATCCGACACTTGAACATTTTGCACCGCTATTCTTTGCAATGGGCACAGGTCATCGTTTTAATATCGTACATAGTAGTTTTTCAATGGGTTCATTAGGGATGGATATTTATCGTTTCGACTGAATCATATTCTTGGTGCTCGGCAGAAAAGTTTAATAACTGAGCACCAAGCTTTTAAAAATCCTATACTTTTATTTAAAATTACAAATCAATACATTTAACGAACTTAATACCTAAACTGGCTGCATGCTCTTTTTTTAAGAATCCTTTAAGCTTATGGCTGCTATATTATATATGTTCTTTGAATATGAAAATCAAATATTTAATTCTTGCCTTACTCCCTTTTTCTTTAATGGCATGTCAAACAGTACAAAACGTTGCTGATCATGTAACAACTGAAATTAACGCGACAGCGGCTAAAAACCTCACGGATTATCGCTGGACTTATCAAGCGTCTACAGCGTCAAAGCCATTGGTTTTAAACTTTAATGACAATCAACAACTTTCGATTCAAACGGGTTGTAATGGTCAAGGTGGTACTTGGAAAGTTGAAGGCAATACCATTGTCACTTCAGCGCTTATATCAACAAAAATGGCTTGTGCAGATGATTTAATGAAACAAGAACGTTTATCTGCTGATATTTTTAGTGATAAAAAAGTTCCATTTCAAATCAGTACTATGAATGGTCAAGCAATCTTGACTGTAACTGATAGCAAAGGGCAAAAACACATATTTACAGGTGCAAAAGTGACGAATAGCAACGTGTTAACTAATTACACTTGGTCATATCAACCTGCTGATACCAAACGTCCAATCGTATTAAGTTTCTTGGCCAATGATCGCTTATCTGTTGATACGGGTTGTAATCGCTTAAATACATCATGGAAAATTGAAAATGGTTTGATCGCGACAGGTGATGGTGCATCAACGATGATGGCGTGTAATCCAGCACTTATGAAACAAGAGCAATTCGCTGGTGACCTTTTACAAAAACGTCAGATTCCGTTTGAAGTGAATGCAAGCAACCTTGACCAACCAACACTCGTGATTACTGATGCAAAAGGTCAAAAATATAGCTTCGTTGGTAAAATGACACCTGAAGCAAAATACCAAACAGAACCTAAAACTGTTTTCATGGAAATTTCACCAGAAACTAAGTCTTGTGTAGGTGTAGCACCACAGACTTGTATGCAAGTTCGTGAAATTAAATATGATGACAAAGGTGTAAAAACATACGCGGATAAAGACTGGTCACTTTACTACGGTCAAATCGAAGGTTTTGAACACAACCCAAACCAACGTGTCATCGTTCGTGTGAAACGTTTTGAAATTAAAAACCCAGCGGCTGACCAATCTAGCCTAGCTGACGTATTAGATATGGTTGTTGAACAAGAAATTGTTAAGAAACCCTAATACATTGCTATAAATAATAACTCCGATGTTTTTACATCGGAGTTATTATTTGCTCGGCGAAATATTAATAAATACCTTGAGCCAAAATTGCATCAGCAACTTTCACAAATCCAGCAATATTTGCTCCATCCACATAATTCACTGTACCATCTTCTTTAGTACCATATTTCAAACAATTGGCATGAATATCTTTCATGATTGCATGTAAACGTTCATCGACTTCCCCATGCATCCAACTGAGGCGCAAAGCATTCTGTGACATTTCAAGCCCAGAAGTTGCGACACCACCCGCATTTGAAGCCTTACCTGGTGCATAAAGAATTTTTGCAGCAATAAATTTTTCTACAGCATCTAATGTACACGGCATATTGGCACCTTCAGCGACACAGATCACACCATTTGCAAGCAGCAACTCCGCATCCTGTTCGCCTAACTCATTTTGAGTCGCACAAGGCAAAGCAATATCAGCGGGAATATGCCAAGGTGTCTTCCCTTCAAAATACTCAAAGCCATGTTTTGAAGCAAACTCAGAAATACGCCCACGCTTATTATTCTTAAGCTCCATCACTTCGGCAAGCAACTCATCAGTAAAACCATTTTTTAAGTAAACTGTGCCATTTGAGTCTGAAAGACTAACCACTTTTGCACCCAAGAACATGGCTTTTTCTGCTGCAAATTGAGCAACGTTTCCTGAACCTGAAATTGAAACTGTTTTATCAGTAAAATTTTCACCGCGCGTTTTGAGCATTTCCTCAGCAAAATACACTGCACCATATCCTGTTGCTTCAGGACGCATTAAACTTCCACCAAATGAAATGCCTTTACCTGTAAATACACAAGCAGTATCGTTACTTAGCTTTTTCATCATGCCAGCCATAAAGCCAACTTCTCGACCGCCAACACCAATATCACCAGCGGGAATATCGGTATTCGGACCCAAATGACGATATAGCTCTAACATTAATGCTTGGCAAAAGCGCATAATTTCCGCTTCAGACTTTCCTTTTGGATCAAAGTCCGAGCCGCCCTTTCCTCCACCCATTGGTAAGGTGGTTAATGCATTTTTAAAGGTTTGTTCAAAACCCAAGAATTTTAGAATTGATAAATTCACCGATGGATGAAAACGCATCCCACCTTTATATGGTCCAATGGCTGAATTATATTGAATACGGAAAGCACGGTTAACATGTGTTTGCCCTTGATCATCCATCCAAGACACTCGGAATTGAATTGCACGCTCAGGCTCAACTAGACGCTCTAATAAACCATATTGAGCATATTTGGGATTCTTCTCAATGAATGGCCACAAGCTCAACATTACTTCTTCAACAGCTTGTAAAAATTCAGGTTGATCAGGATCTCTAGCTTTCACATAAGCCAGAAAGTCATTTAAGCTATCGTATTTCAACATTCACCCCCGAGTCAGTGATTTATTTTGGTGCTAGAAATGCACCAAAATAGAATATCTCACACAACGAACATAGATTACTATTCAACTTTTATACGACTTTCAATAAAATCTTAATTAAACCTTAAAAATCATATAGATAAATTTTTGTATATTCGTTATTTTTATAGTAAATATAGAGAAAACAAACACTTTTTCAATTATTTTCGCCATTGCTACAGCTTAGTCTTTACAAGCATTTTCTTCTATTGCACCAAAAAAATATAATAAGCATTGTTTTGGAGCGAAAGTACCTGACGATCTATGCTCTTTCTATCTCGCTTGCTGCTTTCCCAATCATTTTTATTCTAAAATTATAAATACTATCGATGCTTAACTTTACGATATCAACAAAAGAAGCAAAATTATAAAAAAATGAATGCTTATACTTATACTGAGTAAATATGACATCCTAAAATTGATCAGCGATCTATTTAAATTAATTACTTATCCATGATTAATGTTATATATAAAATCAACCTTATAAATAATATAGGAAACTAAATAAATTAGTTTCCTATAAATTTGGATTTAGCTGATTAAATTCTTACAAGCATAGAAATAATGATTATTTCTGTTGCCCATTATTTTCGCTAGGTTGCTTTGGAGTTGGCTGTTTTTGGTCTTGTTGTGCTGGAGGCTTAGCATTTGGCTCAGACTGTTGTTGTTGACCAGGTGATTGATTTTGCTGATTAGGTTGTTGTTTAGAGTTATCTTGGTTCTGAGACATGAGTGTCTCTCCTTTATAATGATGTGTAGATAATTATCTAGCACTCATTCACCATAGGCGCTTAATTCAAATATTGATATCAATAAGATGTGTCCAGTTGTAAGCAGCATAAAATATAGTTTTTTGGAATGCTTAATAATCTAGTAAATATAGAATTTATTAAAAATACATATATAAAGTTACAATGAATTTATTTTAGTTCTCACCTTATTATTTATTGCATGTACTTTCATCTTTTTCATTTTTATCAAAATAATCTTCTGGATATGGGTCTGTACCTTTTAAACTTCTACGGTAATACATTACACTACGTTTGAAAGCATGCCCATTTTCCTTAAAATGATCTGTAGTTCCAAAGAAATCTTGATTTTTAACATCCTCAAAACCAAGTACCAAAAAAACTTTTTCAGATAGTCGGCAAGCTTGTTTGAGGTCACTAGAAAAGAAAAACATACTAAATATAAATAGAAAAGTGAACATAAATGGTGCCACAACAAGTGGCAGTATATATTCATAAAAACTAAAATCTAAACTTTGACCACTTAAAAGAGAAGTAATTAATATTATTATATTAACGAATAATAAAAAAAATAAAGCAATTAAGATTCCTGCTTTAATAAAGCTAATATATCCTTTTTTTAAGGATCGTCCCATTTCATTGATCATATGTAACAATCCTGTTTTAGGGTCCAAGGTTGAATAAACCAAATGTCTACCTCGTTCTTTTTGCTCCTTGATTACCCAAACCAGTTCATCACCATTCTTAAACTGCACTGTTGTAAACTGACCAATTAATCGATAATCGCCCACTTCACAAGTAAAGGATTTAGCATCTTCCCCTCTAGCTGCCATCATCATAATTGGAGCATTAGCAGCCATACTACTACTTGCGGTTAAAGCGCCAACCATAGCTGTACCGACAGCTTGCCTTTCGATGTTTCTAAATGGGAAAACCTTAGAATCTTCAACTTTCAGATTCCTTACATGACCTTCGATTTTTATCATTTCTTATCAAAATAATCCTCTGGATATGGGTCTGGGCCTTTTAAGTTTTTTCTATATTCCATGACACTAATGTGAATGCCATCTTTGACGATACAATCATTGTAGAAGTCCTGTTCAATTATTTTAAAACCTAAGACTTTAAAAATTTTCTCAGACAATACACCCGTTTTCTTTGATACTCGGCCAAAAACAAGATAAGAAAAAGAGAAGGAAAATAAAAAACTTATAATAAAGCTAAAAAATAAATATTTAATGATTTCATTAAAAGAAATATCTACACTATCTCCATAATAAAGTTTCGAACCTAATATTAAAATAGATATAAATGAAAAACATACTACTCCTAAAAAGAATGCTACCTTATTGTTATAGTTATAAGCTTTTTTCAACGACCGTCCCAATTCATACATCATATAAAGTAATCCAGTTTTAGGATCAAGTACAGCGTAAGCTAAATGTCTTCCTTGCTCTTTTTCCCTACTAATCACCCAAACCAGTTCATCGCCATTCTTAAATTGTACTGTTGTAAACTGACCAATTAATCGATAATCGCCCACTTCACAAGTAAAGGATTTAGCATCTTCTCCACTTGCTGCCATTAGCAAAATTGGTGCATTAGTTGCTGCGCTACTACTTGCAGTTAAGGTTCCAAGTATTACACTACCAGCAGCTTGTGATTTAATATTCTTCAAAGGATAAATTTTAGAGTCCTCAACTTCTAAATTCTTTACAAATCCCTTAATCAATAACATTTCATTCATTTTATACACTCACTACAGCTTTACTAAAAGCGTCATCTTCATCTTCAAGAGATTTATATTTCCCAGCTTCAGTCCCAAATACCGATTTTTTACACCATTTTTGCAGTTCGTCTTCTGTGTAATAATAATTTCTTAAAACAATTTCAATAACGCTAAGGCCAATACCAATCCAGTTTAACCATACAGCAGTACGTATAATACCTATAGTTAAAAAGCTTTTAAGAGCTATAGACTTTTGCAATTTTATTACAATATCTCTGCCGGCTAATGCAGGGAGCCTTAATAACATTCCAATACCTACACCAACCATTAATAAAGAAATGGTAGCTTTTGCACCTAATACAATCAGCAAGAATATATTATCTTTACCGCCAAACTCTTTTACGAATGCTGTAATGTCAGCAATCATACTAAAAGTGGCCCCTCCAATTGCAAGTCTTGCACCATATAACCTAATTTTATTGGCTTTTTCTTGGAAACTTAAAGCATCCATACCGCCACCAGCAATATCTAAAACTACTGCTGTAGTTGCTAATAAGCCTGCTGTTACTTTAAAACCATTTTCCCAATTTTTATCCCCAGCGAAAAGACTGGCTTGTGTTCCCAAATTCATTAACTCAAACAAAGCAACAATACCAGAAATCCTGATAGAAACACTTTGTGGAGATTTGCTTAGAATATCTTGAATCTTTTGTGTAGCCGTGTTTTGTCCAGCATTTTTCCAACGTTTTTGGATCTCAGTCGCATTCAGTTGACTACCCGCATTTGTCATTTTTAAGTCTATGTTATACAGCAATGACCATTTCGGCACTTTATCAGTTAACAGAGAACTATGCGCATAAGCGATAAAAGAAACCCTCGAAAGTTTCTTTGCAATCAAAGGATTGGCATTATATTGTAGACTCCACTTGGCGACGCTACGTGTTATCTCAGAGATCCAAGGCAAAGTCCGTGCTGGATTATACCACTTCAACTCATTGATTTTATTCGTTGGATCAGCAAGCCATTGTTCCCATAACTGATCTGCACTGACAAACGCAGCAATTAACCCTTTTAAACTTGTCTGTGTTTGATCCCATGTTAAGGAGGTGATATCAGGACTTTTCGCATTATATTCATCAATCAAACTTTTTTGATTATAGGTCACAGCCCGCATATATAAATTATCGTCAGAGATTTTATCGACCCCTAACCATTTTTCCATCAATGCTTGGCCTTCATCGCAGCCTGTCATACCATTCATGACTGATAGTGCTTTTATATGAAATAATGCACCATCACCTTTTAAAACTGTCTGATCGTATACATAAAAGGCATTTAACAACTGCTTTGATTGCAGCCATTTCAAATGATCACTTGCATAAGCTTGGGCCAGTTTACGTGCATCATCAGTTAATGCTTTAACTTTGGTATCGAAAGCATTTTTTTCAGTCCAATTAATTTTTGTCGAATACTTCGTTTCCCAATCCAATTTCGCTTGTGCTTTGGATTGACTAATAATCTTATCTCTTACCTGCTTTTGTCCCGCTGCATATTTTTTATTGTACTGTTGTAAAAACTTTTCTTTTTCTTGTGGAGATGCCTTATCCCAAATTTCGTTGACTTTACGTTGGTAGTCTCTTTGATCCATTGAACTAAAAAGCGGAATCTTACCTTGAGCGAATATTAATTTAGTGCTCAAATCAACTTGCAAATTATTGGTACTTAACTTCTGATTAATGAGTTTATTTTCTACAATGATTTTAATACTATCAATCAGCTGAGATGATTGAAGACGATGCTCATTTGTAATTTCTTTATCTTTTTCTGCAATAAACTTGGTAAGTTTTTCAAATCTCGTATTTCTACTATCATTTAATTTAAGCGTAATTCCAATTGGATCATATAATGCCATGCATGCAACAGTATTTGGCTCTTGAGCAAACTTTTTCAAAATCTGCTCGATACGCCCTGTGCCAAAGCTTTTAATATTATAAATTGAATTTTTTAGATTTGCTGCAGCCAAACAATGATCTTGGGTTGCTCCGCCACCCACAATAAACTTTTGCCATTTACCTTCAGCGACAAATTTCTCGGCATTTTTTTCATACTCGTTGAGTTTTAGCTTACTCATCGGATCATGGGTATGGATAATATAAGCAACTTTAGCGTCATCTTTCGGATTACTTTCTATGGTAATCAATGATGAATTAACACTATGCCCCGCACCTTTGCAGGCAAACTCAGGAACACTTTTAGGTGCGACTTTGCCAACAGGAAAATATGATAAATGCCCCTTTGGTGTGACCAAATAGCCAGCCCATTCTAAAGTACCAGATGCTCGTTTTATTAAACGATAGATATATCCTGTATCTATCATTTCTACAGCATATTTAAAATGTTTTAATTGAATATCTTTGACATTTTTGCCTAATGTTGCAGGCAAAGCAGGTGCATTGCCACCTACCACCGTATAACGTAAAGGTAAAATATTAAAACCAGTTTTACGACAAAAATTAGAACACTCTTTTTGAGACTGTCCAGCACTACTGTTTTGCAAATTTGCAGGCGTAGACTGTTTTGCTGATTTAGCAATCGGACCTTGCTCTATTTTTTTATTTACATTCTTGGCAACTGTTGGCTTGCGCATGTCCCCAACTGTTTCCGTTTTTCCAACAACAGGAATTCTAGCTTGTTGTTGTTTTTGCTTTGCAATTTTCTCAGCCAGTATGTTATTTGTTTGCGGCTTAGCCAATACCGTCTTTTGATTCGTAGTCATATTTCGTATCCATTCAATTCTTTACTAATTTGCTCATATAAATCTTTACCTACATAATCCATGGCATCAGTAAATGTCATTTCATCGACGACGTAGTGCTCATAAAGAACATCCGTGACAATCGAGTGCTGAATAAAATCTTTATGTACAATCTGGCTATAAAGACCATATGTCATCAAATCTAAATAATTTTGAATACCATATTCCTGATATGCATATTTTAAGCTTTGATGTATATCGATAGGATTGATCTCATCCATTTCAATCTGTTCAAACTCATTTAGTTGCTGAAATACACTATTCGCAATTTCAATTAAGTCTAAATCTATAGACTGCTCATCATTCACTTGCCTTAAAGTCAATATCGAGACTACGTCTAAGGTTGCATCAAAACTAAAAAAACCTTTAGGATGCAAAAAATGCCATTCTTTAAAATCTCTCAACAGACCTAGAACATATTCTTTTTTAATAATTTCGGGTAAATAGATTAATACCCGTGGATCATACCAGCGAAAAAGAATTTTTTTATCTTGATCAACAATCACCAATTTCTTTTTTATAGACTCAACTAATTCATCTAGTTCTATATCAGACTTACCAACTCCGAAACCATGAACAAAATAGCTGTCGTTTTCTATTTCATGATTTTTTAGAAGCAACTGAATAAGGTTATCTTTTATTAAGTTGAATTTTTCTTTCGCTTCAATTTTTATAAATAAAAGATTTGAAACCTGCATATCCTTTTTTAAAGCTAATGGAATGTAGGCAATATTTTTTTTCTCAATCTTAGGTAAAAGATCATCAAAGATTGATTCATTTAATGTCCGATCAAGTAAAAATAAAATATGTCCATACGTATCTAATATTTGTAAGCAGCGATTTTCTAAAGCTAAGCAATCAAAATTTAAGTGTTCTGCTTCCATCTGCTTTTGAAAAGGAGAAACAATCACGATAAATCCACCTTTGCTGAACCATTTTGAGCAGCTTGAGTCTGCTTCGCCGAACAATCAGGTAAATCAATCGCAGGCGTACTAACAGATGCTCCGCTTTTAAACAAATGCTGTCCAGCCTTGACCTCAAACTTGCCACCTGTTGTTGGGAAGATTCCTGAGCTATTAATCTTGATACCTGAGCTGCCCCCAATCAAATTGATCTCTTTCGGACTGGTAATGTAAATCGTATTCTCCGTCGAGATAATTTGAATACCACCACGAGCGATCACATCCAAAGCATCACCTTGCGCTAAGATTTCAAACTTACCTTTTGCCGCAACTTGCTTAATCCCGCCTTGTGCTGCAAATAGACTGATCTTTTGACTGGCTTGGGCGATTAGGTTCTTTTGTGTGCTCAGGTTAATACTATCCCCTGCAAATTGGTTCAGTTGTCCATTGGCGGAAAGATGGATATCTTCTGAAGTACTGAGTCCAATGCCATTTGGTGAACTCAGCAATAGCATCGCTTGCTCGAAACGAGCAATTTTGTCTTGAATCTGCTCTGCAAATGCCTGTAACTGCTCAACCGATTCCAACTCATCGGTTTGTTGGTTCTTTGCCACTTCACTTAGGGCTTTGGCGTTGCTTTGGTTGCCTTCTAGTTGTTGTTTGGCTGTTTGGGCTTCGAGATGATCGCCTTCAGCTTGGTCTTGTGTATGGGTGGTGATCAGTAAGCCTTCGCCTGCTCGAATCGCTCCCCATTGGTCAGTGCGTAGTTCAAAGCCTTCACCTCGGTCTTCGCTTTCTGCTTGCGCTTTAGGATGGCTGAGTTTTCCGAGATTGAGTTGACTTGATGCATGGCTGCTTTGTAGTTGAGCGCTGATCTGCCCGGTGGTGTCGTCAAAGCGCAGTTGGTTGTAACCTGAGCCTTGGTATTCTTTGGATTTAATTCCTGCCAGTTTCTTGGTATCTGGCAGTTGTCCTTGGTCATCGAATTTGGTCGGACTGCGTTGTGCTTCGTGCAGTCGTCCTGTGACATAAGGTCGGTCGATGTTGCCATCAAAGAAGTCGATGACCACGATTTCACCAATGCGTGGCAGGAAGCGTGCACCGTAGCCTTCGCCAGCCCAAGGCGTCAGTACATCCACCCATGCCGAGTCGGTATCGTTGTCGTTGCTACCTGCACCGCCATCATGACTGTGGTCGTCATTTCGGGTAAACAGGAAGCGGACTTTAATTCTACCCCATTCATCGACATGGATTTCTTCACCTGATGGTCCAACCACTTTGGCTCGTTGTGGGTTGGCTGCTGGGCGGTGTTGTAGTGGATGGTATTCGGGTACGGTTTTTATGTTACGACGTTGTAGGGTCAGTTGGTTGGCTTGGCGTTCTGCTGGGTTTGTGTGCTTGTCGTCTTGCTGCCATTGGCTTTGAGTGATCAGGCTTTGGATTTGTTGGTTTAAGTCTTTGGGTAGGTTGTTTTGGTTGTAGTAATTTTTAGCAATGATCAGAAATTCTTGGTCTGATCCGCTGTGTTGGTCGATCTCTGGGTGTTCGTTCAGTTTAAACCAGTAGCCGACTTGGGTGTCGCGTACAGTCGTATTGGCAATAAATTGTTTGGCTTGGGCATCGTGGTAGTGGCTGAGGTTTTGGTTGAGTTTTTCAATTTGCTTGTTGCCTGATGGTGTTGCGCCATCTTCGCCTTTGAGGTCTTGCATCCATGCTGGGGTAAAGTGCCATGCGTCTTCGAGTCCCAAGCTGGCATTGTCGTGTTGTTCGCTATGCCGATGTTTGCTTTGGACGCTGCCTGCACCGTCTTCTTGTTCTAGGGCATCGGCTTGCCAGCGTTGGATATGCACTGCGGTGGGTTGTAGGCTACGTTCCGCAATTAAGCTGGTCATGCTGTCGTATTGTTCGGTGGCACTGCTGCGGTGGTAGCGAATCGTTCTTCGATTTAAGGCTTGGTATTGGTTGTTATCGTCAATTAAACGCAGTTTTTGGGCTTGGATCGGGCTATTGCTGTTTGCAACAGTGAGTTGGGCTTCGTCGATCAGCCAGTTGATGCCTTCGCTTCTGAGCAGTCGTGTAATGAAATCGTAGTCGCTTTCATTGGCTTGCATCACAAAGGGTCGGACATCGTAGTCTTGTGTCACGCCGCTGATATCAAGCGTAAGACTCGAAGCGAATAAGGGACTGCGTTGTTGCCATTCTTTAAACAGGGTTTGAACAATATCCAGTATGGTTTTATTCATAAACACGCGGCTGTTACGGCGTTTATGCCAGAGTGCGGTGGCATCTTGCAGTTTGAGTTTATATAGGGTCAGTGAACCATCACTTTGTCCTTGCACAGCTTCGGTAATGATGCCTGTGGTTCTGAAGAGTGTGCCTGTATCGGTGACTTGATCAACGGCGACTTGGCAACCAATGAATTGTTTTAATGGGATGGTGGCATTGGTTGATAGGCAAATCAGTTCCGCAGTTACGCCCTGATTAATGGCATGCTGACCTTGTATTTTTTGTAGGAACACTTCTGTGTTGAGCGCTTGATTGGCAAATTGAATATGTATCGCGCGTTTTTGGGCGGTTAAGCCTAATAGCGACAATGCTTGGAATATGTTGTTCAACATTTGTTATAAAATATTTACTAAAATCTGCCCGATTCTATAATAAACATACAAGTTAGTCTATGTTTTTAATGTCAAGCAATTGAAACGGGCACTTTACATAAAGTGAAATCCAATGCCTAGATGACTCGTCGCACTAAACTATTATTTGCTATACTACCTATCCTGTTTTTCGCTCCATCCTTTTTCATGTCACCATCTGCACAACGTTCTCTTATTGTCCAAATTGACCAACTTTTACCACAAACACAGTGCGGTTTATGTGGGCATCGTGATGGCTGTTTGCCTTATGCGAAATCGATTGCGGAAGGTGAAGCAGCCAATAAATGTGTTCCGGGAGGACAGCCTGTTGCCGATGCACTTGCTGTGTTACTACAACGCCCTTATCTTACGGCTGAACCAAGTGTTTGGGATATCCAAGCAGATGGTCGCCCGCAACGCATGAAAGCCATCATTCGTGAAGATGAATGTATCGGTTGTACCAAATGTATCAGTGCGTGTCCCGTTGATGCCATCATTGGCAGCGGCAAACTGATGCATAGTATTTTGACTGACCTGTGTACAGGCTGCGAATTATGTATTCCACCTTGTCCTGTCGATTGTATTGATCTAGTTGCAGACCCCCAACCTTTACCCACGATACAACAACGTCATATCGAACAAGATGATCTTAGACATCGTTACTATGCGCATATCCAACGTGAAGAAAAACGTCGTATCAATCGTAAAGGGCCTATCGTACGTGCAGAAATTGATATTGAGTTCTTTGCTCAGTTTTCACAGGCCTCAAATAATATTCCGACGATTACCTTGGCAGATAAACCTAAAGAAAGCTCTGTTCTGGATGCCAAAACAACCATTGAACTTGCTAAAATTCGGACTCAAATTAAGAAGTTAGAAAAGCAACTCAGTGTTCGTATAGATGAACAAAAACAAGTCCAGCTCATCGCACTTCAACAACGTTTAAACGAGTTGCAGGAAGTCTAAATGCCCGTTAAAAATATGACCAAAAAGCAGATTCAAACCTTTTTTGAGCGTTTACGCGAACAGCGACCAAACCCTGAAACGGAACTCAATTATTCATCACCATTTGAGTTATTGATTGCGGTCATGCTTTCAGCACAAGCCACCGATGTCAGTGTAAATAAAGCCACCGACAAACTTTATCCAATTGCGAATACCGCCCAAGCCATTTTCAACCTCGGTGTAGACGGTTTAAAAACCTATATAAAAACCATTGGCTTGTATAATTCGAAAGCTGAAAATGTCATCAAAACCTGTGGTATTTTGTTGGAACAACATCAAGGGCAAGTGCCTGAAACGCGCCAAGCACTTGAAGCTTTACCCGGTGTTGGTCGGAAAACAGCGAATGTGGTGTTAAATACGGCTTTTGGACAACCTGCAATGGCGGTAGATACCCATATTTTCCGTGTCGGTAATCGTACAGGTTTAGCGGTTGGCAAGAATGTTTTAGAGGTAGAGCATCGCTTAGTTAAAGTCATTCCTAAAGAATTTATTTTAGATGCGCATCATTGGTTAATTCTACACGGACGTTATTGCTGTATTGCACGTAAACCCAAGTGTAATGAGTGCATCGTGTCTGATGTATGCAATTGGCCTGAACGCTTTGAGTTTGGCGCTGCCAAAGCAATTCCAATCAAAAATCTCACTTAATCCTGAGTCTCTTTATTCTTGTTCTTTTGCAATTCAGGATGTAACTGACGTTCTTTGCCATTTTGCTTATTTTCCAAAGCTTGTTGCGCTTGCACATGACGCAGCATTTTTTGACTTTGGTACAGTAAGAATAACAATAATGCAAAACTTAAAATAACAGCGGCGATCAAGACAATCTTTAGCATTTTTTCTCCAAAATAAAAAGAGCCCTATATTCAGAGCTCTTTTTCAATCAACAATCCAAATTATTTATCTAGGATTGCAAATAAATCTGTTTGCACGTTTTCGATTGCACGTAAACCATCTAACTTATTGTAAGTTGGTGCATTTTCGCCAGAAGCAGCACGACCTTGATAGAAACCAACCAATTGTTCAGTTTCGGTATGATAAGACGTTAGACGCTTACGAATCGTAGCTTCTTGATCATCAGGACGCTGTACCAACTCTTCACCTGTTTCATCATCCTTACCTTCCACTTTTGGTGGATTGTAAACAATGTGATAGACACGACCAGAAGCTGGGTGCTGACGACGACCTGAAAGACGCTGAACAATCTCTTCATCTGGTACATCAATTTCAATCACATGATCAATACTGATACCCGCTGATTCTAATGCTTCAGCTTGTGGAATCGTACGTGGGAAACCGTCAAAAATACAACCATTTTCACAGTCAGGCTGAGCAATACGTTCTTTAACCAAGCCAATAATCAGCTCGTCAGATACTAAGCCACCTGACTCCATCACGCTTTTCGCTTTTAAGCCAAGTTCAGTACCTTCACGAATTGCAGCACGGAGCATATCACCGGTTGAAATTTGTGGGATATTGTAGCGCTTACAGATCAACTGAGCTTGAGTACCTTTGCCTGCCCCAGGTGGTCCGAGTAAAATAATGCGCATAAAGAACATCCTCATCTAAAAACAATAAATTTTAAATTGAGCAATATCATACAGAGTTATCACTCAACCAACATCAAATTAATTATAAGAAAGCAACAAATAAGTGAATTAAACCAGCCAAGAAACCAGTTACCCCACCCAGTACAATTAAAATCCATTCATCTTCTTGGAATGCAGGACGTAATAAGTTCTGGAACTCTTTCGGTGTTAGTTCACGAATACGCTCTCTAAACATATGAAAGATTTTCTGCGCACGGCTTGCATTCAAGGCTGGATCACATACTGGACCCATGGTAATTTCAATTGAACGATCAATCAAGTCGGTCTTTAGTCTAGCATACTCCCTAGGACCTAAAGATAACTGCAACGAGGTGCGTACCAATGGTGTTTCCATGATTTCATTGATATGACGTTTAACAATACGGCGTGTTTTATCTTTCTTACTGCCATACATCATTTCAGTCATAATTGACTTCAAGGTAATCAAATCTTCAGTCACTACACTCGCAAATACATCAGAAACTTCTTCCTGACGCTTCATAAATGCACCTTGAACATTATAAGTTCCAATCTTGAGGACTGGCACAACCCAAGGGAATTTGCGGTCTTTGGTCAAACGGAAAAACTGCGGATAGCGAACAGGATGGGGTTGAATTGGATTGAATACCATCCAAATTGCGATCCAGTTGGTCAAGAAACCCCATATCGCGGCCCAAAACGGCACTGTCCAATGCCAAGGCACCACGAACCATACAATCATCTGGAAGATACCGAAGAACATCCCGATGAGTGCACTAATATGCCAAATAAAGTTAATTTCTTTTTGTCCGACCTTGAGGAACATGCGCACCATTAAACGGCGATCACCTTCCATCTGGCTGACCACCATTTCGCGCATATCTACCAATGACTCAACATTCAGAGTCAGCTCAGTGACAAGCTCTCTCAAGGTGGTTGGTAATTGCTTATGTGCTTGTGCATAAATACGGCGTTTAATGGAATAAGGTAAGTTTTCCCATAACACCGCATTGCGATCAATCATGACTTCATCAATGAGATGTTCAAGCTCAAAACCAACTTGCTCACCAATGATCATCGCCATGTCTTCAGGATCCATTGCTTCTAAAAACTCGCGCAATGATCCTAATTTAGACAGTGTATTATCGGTAATAATGCCTGAAATACGCCCCGCTTTGCGTGGCACGATTCCTTGCCACCCCACAGGCAATGGCCCTAAGTGAAATCCCCAAAAATTAATCGGGTAAAACACCATTTTTAAAGCCATCCACACATGTGCCCAAGTCACAAAAGCAGTTACAGGTATAATACTGAGGACTGCCCAAAAATCTGGACGTGCTAAAAAAATCTGCCACAATTCATTGACGTAATCAAACATGCATGACTCTCAGAATTATTGATACATGATGGTTTATAAAAAAATGAACAGTGTGTTCACTCCTATAAACCAAAACTTAACGAATATGAAAATTGCAGCGTTGGTTCAGTTTTCTCAATCACGTTTCCACGATCATTTTTGAGTTTTTCACCCGCTCCAATTCCCACACTAAAGGTACTGATGCGTTCTGAATTTAGCCACACGTACGCAAGATCGACACCTGCGCCTAAACGCGCTTTTTCTTCACCATCAATTTGTTTACTTTCTATATGGCCGGCATACGCACCGATGTAATAACCATTTTTATCTGTGCCAGTAAGATGATACGGATAGCGAAATCCGACTTGTCCCCCTGCTGGATTTTCATCATTTAAAAAAACACCCGCTTTGGCATAGGCGATCCCATAAGGATTTACCCACTCAAGATTGGCATGTAATAATTTTTTGGTAAAACCAGCCCCAACATTCCACGTTGAAACGTTTGCCCCTGTCAATTTTGCTTCGGGAAGATATGCATTCTCTCCAGCATGCGCTAAACCATTTGATGCTAAAACCGCGAGTAAAAGATAAATTTTTCTCATTATTTTCTCCATTTTCCCTAAGAGTGTATATTGGTCTTTCCATTTCAAACAGTTTGTGACTTTAACAGAATTATTTTGCTTCTAATATACAAGACCGTACAATTTTAATGTCTGCAAAGTCAAAAACTGTCGCGTCATCATTTGCATGAAGTGTTGAAAATTCTACAGTAAGATCATGCAACTTACGTTAAAATGTTTAGCCAATCCACCCCTCAATCGTATAATTAAGTCGACACCCTATGAAACAGCACTTTCTTTTAAAAAACATGCAACAAGAAAAGCGCATTTATAAGGGTCGAATTTTGTTTGCAATGTTTCTGGTTGCGACTTTTTTACTTTTACTGATTTGTCGTTATGCATATTTACAGATTGTTCATTACGATGATTTTACAACGGCCTCAGATAAGAACAGAATTCGCTTGCAACCGCTTCCGCCTGCTCGTGGTTATATTTATGACCGCAATGGTATCCTGTTAGCAGACAATTATCCTGTATTTACAGCCACACTCAGTCGTGCTGATGTCAGTGATATTGACGATAGCATTGAGCGCTTAGTTCCAATCCTAAATCTCACACAAGAAGACGTTGACCGATTTAAAAGTCGTGTAAAAACAGCACGAAAGACCGAGCGAATCACCATCAAACTTAATCTAACCGAAGCAGATATTGCCAAGTTTAGTGAAGTTAGATATGCATTTCCCGGCGTAAAAATAGAAACACAAATGACCCGCTATTATCCATTTGGTGAGTTATTTGCGCATGTAATCGGCTATGTAGGTCGTATTAACGATAAAGAACTCAAAGCGATTGATAAAGACTTATATGCGGGTACCAACCTCATTGGCAAAATTGGGGTGGAAAAAAGCTATGAAGAACTGTTACATGGTTTCCCTGGTTACGAGTCAGTTGAAGCTGATGCTCACGGCAATGTACTGCGCAATCTAGGCCGCAAAGATCCCACTCGCGGTAATGATTTATATTTGTCACTGGACTATGGCTTACAAACCATTGCATCAGAGCAACTCGCAGGACGTCGTGGTGCAATTGTGGCGATGGACCCGCGTACAGGTGAAATTTTAGCGTTGGTGTCTAGTCCAAGTTTCAATCCAAACTTATTCGTAACTGGAATTAGTTTCAAAGATTATGGCGAGCTGCGCGACAATCTGGATCAACCCCTATTTAACCGTGCTGTCCAAGGTGTGTACCCTCCAGGGTCAACCATTAAACCGATGTTTGGTTTAGGTGGTATTCACTATGGCTTGGTGGATTGGAATACAGCGATTTCTGATCCGGGCTATTTCTCACTACCGGGAGATAGTCACCGCTTCCGTGATCACAAAAAGAGTGGTCATGGTCTCGTCAATATGCACAAAGCACAGATTGTTTCATGCGATACCTATTTTTATGTACTGTCTTATCGCATGGGCATTGAAAAAATGAATGACTGGATGCGCCAATTCGGTTTTGGCGAAAAAACAGGAATTGATTTGCCGAGTGAAAGTACAGGCTTATACCCGAGCCCTGCATGGAAAATGCGCACTCGAAATGCAAAATGGTTAAAAGGTGAAACGATTTCCGTGAGTATTGGACAAGGTGCTTTTACCTCAACACCTTTACAATTAGCAATGGCAACTGCCATTACAGCAAATCAAGGTGCTCACGTAACCCCTCATGTATTACGTGAAACCAAAGGTACCAAAAAATTTGATGTCCACAATGCCCCAGACGGACAAATTAAATTTAATGGCACACTCGATGATTGGATCAAAATGCGTGAGGCAATGGTCGATGTCATTCAATCAGGTACAGGTCGAGGCATCAAAAGTGGTCTACAATATTCCATTGCTGGTAAAACAGGGACAGCCCAAGTTAAAAGTATTGCGCAAGGCAAGCGTTATAATGAAGCGGCACTTTCTGAACGTCAGCGCGATCATGGTCTATTCGTTGGTTTTGCCCCTGCCGAAAATCCTGAAATTGCCATTGCAGTGGTTTGGGAAAATGGTCGAAGTGGCGGTGCAGCCACACAAATTGCCCGTCCAATTTTTGATTATTGGCTGGTAAAGCGTAAAACTGATCCATTGCGTCCAGCCAACCATCAAGTTAGCGGTGGTCTCATGACTGCTGGTATTAAACCGGGTGAGTTACCAAGTGGTAACGGAACGATCGAAATCACCCAACAAAATACAACGGCAACGACAGACGCAGCACCGACCAATAATCCTCCAATCGTAACTAATAGCACAGCGACAACAACTCCTGCTCAAGCAAGTGAAGGAGCAACTGAATAATGAAAAATCAATTGCGTATTATTGGTGGAGAGTGGAAACGTCGAACACTCCCATTTGCCAATATTGAAGGTTTACGACCTACACCTGATCGGGTTCGTGAGACTTTATTTAACTGGCTGATGTGGGACATTCAAAATACACAGGTCTTAGATCTATGTACTGGATCAGGTGCACTTGCTTTTGAAGCCCTATCACGTGGCGCTGCTCAGGTCGTGATGATCGAACCGAATGCAACTCAAGCAGGTTTTTTAAAAGAAAACATTCAACTGTTAAAAGCCCAAAACTGCAAATTGCTCATATCAACAGCACAACAGGCTTTAAAGAAATTAAGCACTTCATCATTTGATGTGGTCTTTCTCGATCCACCTTATAGTCTTGATCTATGGCAAGAACTGGCTGAATTGACTGATCCATTGATCGTAGAAAAAGCTTATATTTACGTCGAAGCTGATCGAGATTTATCTCAACTCAAACTTCCAGCTACATGGAAAAAAGTTAAAGAAACCAAAGCAGGTCTGGTTCGAGCAGCTTTATATCAAAAAATAAGCTAAAAAATACTTAGCCAAAAGAACCGAATCAATTGTCCACGATCATAAGGGAAACTGGATAGATATTCATAACCGATGCGATTGCTTTGATTGAGTTGATAAACGATGCCATAGCCCAGTGAAATTGAGAAATCGTCCAAAGACAAGTTTGTGGTATCGCCTGTTAACATTTTTTGATTAAACTGATTGGTTTGGTATGCGGTGTAGTTATATACACGCCAACGTTCATCTTGAAAAAATTGATTATGCAAAACGGAGTAATCAGCCTGCCTCTGTGGATAGGCTGAATCAAACATGTGTTCAGCATCATCGTTTATCTCTGCAAAAAAATCATAGTCATTCGCATAAGTTCCAACAGAGAGAATCATCAAAAAATAGAATAAGAGAATGTGCTTAATATGCATAACAAGATGTGTAATGATGACCCTCTTTAGCATACCGCTAAAAATCATTTTTTATCAATCAATTGAATATTTTTTATGCTTGATACACAGTCATTTTAGAAGAATAGTTCCATTTTTAAATCAAACCTATTTAATTTTTGTTCAATTAGATATGCAGAGCAAAAAAAGATTAAATTTTATTATGTTAGACATAAATAATTAATATATAAAATCAATATTTTATACAATAATGCCAACTCTTAAATTTCACCTTATCTCTCATGAAGCTTTTTTTCTTGTCTATTGTCACTTTAAGCTTAACTGGTTGTGTCTTTGGACAATCGAATGAAATAAAACGTGCCGAAAAAATTTTGCAAAATTTTCAATGTAATAATATTGAAACGAGCCAACTCGCCACCTCATCCATCACCAACTTTCATCAACAAACCCTTGCAGTAAATAAAGAAAAAGTGTCAACTTACATAGACCAATATAAAAATGGTGAAGATCTTTTTAACATTCCTTTGGATGAGGTTGTAGAACAAAAATATCAACTTTATAAACAAGCTTGTCAGGCACTTGGCGGAGTATCATCCCCAAAGCAACAGATTACTTTAGGTTCTGCTGAGTAAAGAAAAACAGATGTGCTTGGCTTATTTTTGGAAATCGCATGATCGAAAAACATCTAAGTTTGAAGCACTACATTGCACTTGCTATGCTTATACTGGCTGTAGTCGTTGCCAGTATTGATCCACTCGAATTTGAATCATACCTGCTCCATCAGGCAGGTACGGTTTTGATGCTAATCGTACTGATCCTAAGCATAAAAAGGATCGGCATCAGCTTTGTCAGTTTTTGTTTATATCTACTTTTTCTTTTCATTCATATCGTTGCGGCACATTACCTCTATTCCTATGTTCCTTATAATGAATGGATCTTAAAATTATTTAATTTCGACTTAAATCAAACCATGGGTTGGTCACGCAATATGTATGATCGACTAGTGCATTTTGCCTATGGGGTATTACTCTACCCTTTTTTCTATCGTTGCTTTCAAGTGTGGTTCCCAACTGCAAAGCCTTTTACACTGTTCCTATTGGTCATTCAATTTGTCATGGCTTCAAGTATGCTTTATGAGCTACTGGAATGGGGACTTTCGTTGGGTTTATCTCCTGAAGATGCTGAAAACTATAATGGTCAACAAGGTGATATGTGGGATGCACACAAAGACATGTTCTTGGCAACGATAGGTGCGATTCTCATCGGAATAATTCAACTCTATAAAGAAAAAACTCCTATTCGAAAATAAGAGTTTAAATTGACACGATTTCGCCTATTAAACGATTGAATGCTGCACTACTTCTAACTGTTCAAAAGGATCAGATTTCATGACTTGTGCATATTCAACATGTGTTGAGTATACCGCTTGAGTTGTGACGGCAGCAGTTGATTCTGTCCCTACAAACTGATTGAGTACATCATCAACTTGGTGATCAGAAGAATCTGATGAGAGCAGTAAATCATCTATTAGCATGTTTTCAAGCTCTGGCGGTTCATCAAAAGTTACGATCGAATCACTTTCTAAAGCCGCTAAATCAATGGGTTCTACTAAAGAAACTTCAATTGAATCTAATTCCAAATTTTCACTGTATGCAACGGTATTGGTTGTCGTCGGTGCAACCACAGTAAAATTAAATGAATCACTCACTTCACTGGTATTACCTGCGGCATCCGTTTGCGTGAGGGTGATCTTATGTGCCCCTAAAGCAAGATCTTGGCTGATTTCGAAACTCCATTTTCCATCATTTCCGACAGTAACAGTTCCAATTGGTTGACCATTATCATAAATGGTTAAAACAGCTTTTGCTTCGCCTCTTCCAGATAAAACAGGTTTGGCATCATCGGTACTGCCACCTGCTGCGACTGCACCTTTTACTGCACCAACATCATCCATGACCTTTTCTAAGATTGGCTTATTTGGCGCAATGGTATCTTTACTACCCACCACATTTGCCTCAACCGAACGATTTCCAGCAGCATCAATCACGTAAACCTTACCGATATTTTTATCAGTTAAAGCTGGCGATACAGCAATAGTGAATTTCCCATCAGCTCCCACTGTACCCGTACCAATAATTTTTCCATCTGCACTTCTGATTTCTATTTTGGCATTGGCTTCAGCTGTTCCAGAAATCGAGTCTCCATCAGCGGTGATTTGTACTGAGGCTTTATCGGGTGCAATGGTGTCTTTTCCTGCACTAATTTCCACAGGCTTAGATTGATTGCCTGCCGCATCTTCAATAATAATTGTGCCTTTGTCACCTGAAGCCAATGCAGGAGAAATATTTACCTCAAATTTACCTTGTGCATCAACCGTACCACTGCCAATCACTTTCCCATCCGCATCTTTAATTATTACCTTGGCATTAGCCTCTGCTTTTCCGTGGATAGAAGTACCTTCTTTATTGACTTCGATTAAAGGTTGTTCAGGTGCAACCGTATCTTTGCCCGCAACCACCTTGGAAGGTTCCGACTTATTACCAGCCGCATCTTCTGCTACGACTGTTCCGCCTTTGTCACTGGTTAATGGCGGTGAAACTTGAATCGAATATAGCCCCTCTTTATTGGCTTTGACCGTACCTAAAAGATGTCCATCCGCATCAAAAATAGACACTTTGGCATTGGCTTCTGTTTTCCCAGTCACAATCGTTCCATCTGCATTTAATTGTGCAGTTGGAGCATCAGGGGCAATTGTATCTTTGCTTCCTGTGACTATCACACCTTGTGAAACATTTCCTGCACGATCTACAGCAACGACACTGACCTTATTACCGTTGACCAATGGTTGATCGAGCTTAATGGTATAGTTTCCTTGATCGTCAGCTTGCCCCGTGGCGATCACCTTACCAGTCAGATCACGAATCAGAATTTTCGCTTTTGCTTCGGTTTTTCCTGTGATGGTTTGGGTGTCGCTAGATAAAGCTGCGGTTGGTGTGGCTGGGGGGGTGATGTCTGGTGATTTATTATCTTTATTTTTATCTTTGTCATCGTCATCTTTCACTGCCCATAAATAAACTCCTTCCGCGGCCAGTGCCACCAGACCCGCTTTCATCAATTGTGATTTGCTGATCCCACTATCATCTATTCCATCCTGTCCCATGGGCGTTTGTGCAGGGACTTCCGTATATGCAAATTGAGTTAACTGCGTTGTTGGGACATAACGAATAAATTTTCCAGAATCATCAAATTGAGCAACCTCATAAGTACCGTCCTCTTTGACGAGTGCTAAGGTATGTTCAGTGACATTTACATCATTATAAAAACCACTGATAACAATTTTTTCTCCACTGTTGAGTGTAATGACAAGGTCATCACCTTGTTTCATCATGGATTTAATATCTGCTTGAGTTACACCAATCTGAACAATAGAAGGTTGATTAAGAATCACATCTTGCATTTGCGCATCTTGTAAAGTCATTAAATTTTTTTTTGAAGAAACGACAACCTTTGTCATTATTATACTCACTGATCAATTATATTTTTAAACACTTGTCGATTAATGAATAATTAAGTTATTAATCTAGCAATTAAAATATCAAATGATCACGATAAGGACAATCTTTGCCGACAGAAGTTTTGTCAATTTTATTTAACTAACCATTTGTTCAAAACTCCTGTCAGAAATGATGAAAATAACCACCAAAAAATAAAGAAGCCAGTCATATGGACTGGCTTTCTTTTAAAGAATCGATAGACCTTTTCATCATTATTTACCCCTCTTTGTATTTCTCCTAACTGGAGTAGCAAAAGGATGTACGAAAAAGTCTATTGTAAATTTAATTAGAATTTAGGATCACGCATTTGAACCAATGTACTGTTCGCTTTAACTAAACTATCAGTAATTTTATTCATTACCGTCGGAATCAAACTCTCAGCCATTTGCGCAGCTTGCAGACCGAGTTTTTCACCCAAAGTTGGACGTTTACGCGTATTGATCACATAGACATCGTGCTGTGAAAGTAAGCCAAGCAAATATTCATCAGAAGTCTGTAATTTATCGACCAAGTTTAATTCACGCGCATCTTCACCATACCAATGTTCGCCTGTTGCAACTTTTTCAACATCGAGTTGTGGACGATATTTTTCAATAAAGTGTTTAAATAAGACATGCGTTTGCTGTAACTCTTCTTCAAACTTGGCTTTGCCTTCCGCTGTATTTTCTCCAAACATGGTTACAGTACGTTTGTACTGCCCAGCCGTATACAGTTCAAAATCAACATTATTATGTTTTAGTAAACGATTGAAATTTGGTACCTGCGCGACTACGCCGATTGAGCCAACCACTGCAAATGGTGCTGAGATAATTTCATTGGCAATACATGCCATCATATAACCACCGCTTGCAGCGACTTTATCGACACAGATGGTGACATGAAAACCAGCATCACGTAACCGTACCAACTGTGCAGCTGCCAAGCCATAGCCATGCACCATCCCACCAGGACTCTCCAAACGTACTACGACACGATCCTGACCCGCTTTGGCTGTAGCCAATATCAAGGTAATTTCTTCACGAATCGAATCTACTGCCGAAGCTTGGATGTCCCCTTTAAAATCGAGGACATAAATTTTTCGATCATTCTTTTTACGAACTTTTGCTTCTTTAGCGAGTTGTTGAACAAGCTGTAATAATTCCAAACGAGATGCGGTGGTTTGCGTAATCTTTTTTCTTTGTTCATTTACACGCGCATTTAAATGACTGATACGAATTTCAGCAGGAAATTTAGGTAAATGGAATAACATAAAATAAGTGCTCTTTAGTTCGGCTTTATTGCTCTAAGATGTGGCCTGTTCAATAAAAATTCAATAGCGATTTTGCAAAATAGATTCATTTTCATCGATATAACAAAAAAAACACCCAACCAGCCAGACGCTTGGTCCGACATGAAGGGTGTTTTTTAGAGCGTTCGTGCGGAAAATAATTAACCGAAACGACCCGTAATATAGGCTTCAGTAAGCTGATGATCAGGTTGAGTAAAGACTTTTTCAGTCGAATTCACTTCAATTAAATCACCTAAATGGAAATAAGCTGTACGATCAGAAACACGCGCCGCTTGTTGCATTGAGTGCGTTACGATTGCAATGGTATATTGCTCTGAAAGCTCAGAAATAAGTTCTTCGATTTTTGCTGTTGCAATCGGATCAAGCGCAGAACATGGTTCATCCATCAGGATCACTTCTGGACTAACTGCAATCGTACGTGCGATACACAAACGTTGTTGCTGACCACCCGATAAACCAGTCCCCGGTTGGGCTAAACGATCTTTCACTTCGTCCCATAGCCCTGCTTTACGCAAGCTATTTTCTACAATTTCTTCTAAATCATATTTATTGCGTGCAAGCCCATGTAATTTTGGTCCATAAGCGACATTTTCAAAAATCGACTTTGGAAATGGATTCGGCTTTTGGAACACCATACCTACCTGTGCACGTAACAACACAACATCAAGATTAGGATCGTAAATATCTTGTTCATCTAAAGTGACTTTACCCGTTACACGACAGATATCAATCGTATCGTTCATACGGTTCAAGGTACGTAGAAACGTTGATTTACCACAACCTGACGGTCCAATAAATGCAATCACTTCATTTTGGTAAATATCAAGATTAATGCCTTTGATCGCTTCAGTTTCACCATAATAAACATGAACATCTTGCGTACTGATCTTCACATCACCATGCTGCAATTTTTTCGTATGGGCCGATGTTTCAAATTGTGCGACGAAAGCGGTACCTTGCTGTGCAGGTCGTTCAGACGATGTAAATTGAGTTTGCTGTGGGTTCACTGATTTATCCTTTTCTAAGGAGTTCGTGGTATCTATAGTATTCATCATGTTATCTCCGATTACCAACGTACTTCAAATTTCTTACGTAACCAAATTGCAAGGCTGTTTAAACCGATCATTAATGCAAGCAATACAATAATTGCTGCCGCAGTTCGCCCTTCAAAGAAATTACGCAACTCATTACCTTGCCATAAGAAAATTTGTACTGGTAATGCCGTAGATTGATCTAATGGCGAAGCAGGTACACTTGCCACGAAGGCACTCATACCAATAAGCAAGAGCGGTGCTGTTTCACCTAATGCTTGAGCAACTCCAATAATTGCACCTGTTAAAATACCCGGTAAAGCTAATGGTAAAACATGGTGAAATACAGTTTGAACTTTAGATGCGCCCAGCCCTAAAGCTGCTTGGCGAATCGAAGGTGGCACTGCTTTTAATGATGCACGTGTGGTAATAATCACAGTAGGCAATGTCATCAAACTCAGAACTAAACCACCGACCAAAGGTGCTGAAATCGGTAAATGGAACCAACCGATAAAAATCGAAGCACCCAATAAACCAAAAACAATTGAAGGTACAGCAGCCAAGTTATTAATATTGACTTCGATAATATCCGTCAACCAGTTTTGTTTAGCAAATTCTTCCAGATAAATCGCACTCGCAACACCGATTGGAATCGAGATAAAGATCACAATCAACATCATAAACAGCGAGCCCATGAAAGCACCAGCTAAACCACTTGATGCCAAAGAGCTACGTGAATCAGGATTAGTAAATAAGTTGAAGTTAAACGTACTAGCAATGATCCCTTTTTCTTTAAGTTCATCTGCAATCTGACGAACTTCTGGGCTCAATTGTTGTTGTTCATCTGGCAAAGATCGATCGATATTACCTGCTAACCAAACATCAATATTGGCATCAGCAAGAAATTCGATTTCCTGTTTTTTACCGATCAAAGATGGATTTGCAAAAACCATATCACGTAAACGATACGACTCAGAGCTGGTATATAATCTGCTCAAATCATCTTGTTTATCTGCTAAAGACGGATCTTTTGCGACCAAACCATTGATAATCAATGCATCCCAATCAACCATCCCCATTTCAGTTTGCCAAGCAACATAGCGCTCTTGATAGTTAACAGGAGCTTCGCCCGCAAGCTGTTTTGGTTTTGGTCCTACATCAATGATGGCTGGATCAAAATAAACAGGCACTGTCATGCTGGCTTGCCAAAATGCAGGTAAACCCTTTGCTAAAATACTCGTAAATAACAGCGCGACAAAGGCCAAACCAAGCACAACAGCAGAAAATCCAAAGAAGCGAAATGCCTTTTCTTTACGATGGCGTTTGCCAAGCGACTTTTCGATTCTTTCTTTACGTTGTGCACGTAACTCTTGCGCCGTTTGCGGATCAAATACATTTTGATCCACAGGAGAAGATGTATTTGATGAACTCATTCGTATTGCTCACGATATTTACGCACAATGTACAATGCGACAATGTTTAAACCTAAAGTAATAACAAACAACGTTAAGCCTAATGCAAAAGCCACTAAAGCTTGCGGACTAGAAAAATCTGAGTCACCTGTTAACTGAGTAACAATGGTCATCGTGACCGTAGAAACCGCTTCAAATGGATTCGCATGTAAAACTGGGCTATTCCCTGCAGCAAGTACCACGATCATGGTTTCCCCAATCGCACGAGAAGCTGCTAATAGGAATGCGCCGATAATACCCGGCAAAGCAGCAGGAATAATCACGCGACGAATCGTTTCTGATTTGGTCGCTCCCAAACCTAATGAACCATCACGTAGCGTACGAGGTACTTGGGTAATAATGTCATCCGATAAAGAAGACACAAACGGAATAATCATGATCCCCATGACCAGACCAGCTGTCAGTGCGCTGGTGGCATTAATATTAAGACCGACGCTTGCGCCTGCCATCTTAATAAATGGACCAATAATCATCATCGCAAATACACCGTACACAATGGTCGGAATACCTGCGAGAACTTCAATCGTTGGTTTCGCCCAAGAACGTAAGCGCGGAGAAGCATATTCGGCGAGATAAATGGCGATCATTAAACCAACAGGTACTGCGACTGAGAGTGCAATTGCACTCACCATTAATGTACCCCACAATAATGGTAATAGTCCGTAACTGCCTGATACTTGACCGACTTGACTAAATCCAGGCTGCCATACAGTACCGAAGAAGAAATCGAAAGGGCTGACAAATTTAAAGAAGTTGAGTGCTTCACCAAACATCGACATCACGATACCGATAGTGGTGAGGATGGCAACACCCGAACATAAGATCAGTGCGACATTAATCGCACGCTCTACTTGATTACGCGCGCGATACTGTTCACTTATATGTTTTTTGGCCCAAATCAAACCACCCAGTGCTACACTAATGACCACCGCTATTTTGGCAAATGTACCGATCGCTATGAATCTAGCCAGTTGCTCTGCTGCTGCAACTTCATAGGCAACAGGCTCACCAGCAACACCAAAGCCAGAAGCTATTGCCTGAACACGACGGATCAATACATCCTGTCCAGCAGGATCTAAAGAAGCACTGACAGATGCAGGAATATGATTGAGAATAATATGTTGTAAAATACTCGGTTCAATCAAGTTCCACGTGATCAAAATTAAAAAAGCAGGAATACCACACCACAAAGCAACCAACGCACCGTAATAACCAGGACGTGAATGTAGTGTGACTGAGTTATTTCCTTTACCTGCTAGGTTACGGCTTTTGCTCAGCCCGATTTGATATGCAATTGCCATGAGGGCTAATAACACACCTATGAGTAGCAGATTCATGTGATCTCCACCGTTTTTCCAATTCCAATCATTTGAAAAAACCTAGTTTGACAAAAAGGCCGATGGTAAATTCCCCTCACCATCAGCCTCTATTAACACCAATATTACTTAAATACTTTACCAGCTTTAAAGTCGGCAAGGATTTTTGCGCGTTCAGCATCAGACAAAGGAATTAAACCAGCTCTTTCTAATTTAGAGCCTTTACCAGAAGTCTTCTTGTTCAAGAAGAACTCAACAAACTGCGGTAAACCTTTCACTGATTGTAAATGCTCGCCTTTTACATAGAAGAATAAAGGACGTGATACAGGATATTTACCACTTAAAATCGCGGCTTCTGTTGGTACGATATTGTTTACTTTTGCTACACGTAATTTATCACGGTTTTGATCATAGAAACTCAAACCAAAAACACCTACTGCACTTGGCGTTGTTCTTAAACGAGCCAATGTTTCAGTATAATCACCCGCGATTTCGATCACACGTCCGCCTTGACGGAAAGTCGTACATGCTTTCTTGTGCGCATCTTTATCTAAGTTTTTAATCTGTTCGTAAGCGTTACAGCCTGCATCAACCATTTTTTCTTGGAACACTTCACGCGTACCATGGTTTGAACCAGGGATGACCAAAGTAATCGGCTCATTTGGAAGTGTTTTATCGATTTGATTCCAATGTGTATAAGGGTTTGGAACCATTTTGCCATTCGATGGTAACTCAGCTGCAATCGCAGTGAAGACATGATATGGCTTTAATTTGAACTCAGCTTTGTTGATGTTTGAGGCAAAAACAATACCATCATAACCAATTTTGATTTCATGAATCTTATTCACACCAGCTTTTGCACAAGCTGGAAGTTCGTTGCTGCGCATCGGACGTGAAGAGTTTGCGATATCAATCGTGTTGTCGCCAACACCTTGACAGAATTGTTTCAAACCACCTGAAGAACCGCCAGAACCGACAACAGGAGTTTTGAACTGTGGGAACGTATTACCAAACTCTTCCGCTGCAATACTTGAAAATGGCAGCACAGTTGAAGAACCAGCGATCTGAATAGTATCACGAGCTGCATGTGCAGTGGATGCCGCAGCTACCCCAGTTAATGTTATAGCAAGTGCGATTTGACGTGGATTTAAGCGCATTCTATTTCTCTCTCATTTATGCAATTTGAATTACAACTCTTTTTGGATTTAAGTGTTGCACTTTGGTTAACTGCATTTTGAATAGATAATATGACAATAAAGTTACAGCTTTATGACGCTTTGATGATGATCAATTTTAGTTGTAAATTATTTGCAGTTTTTTCTAGTTTAGCTATTTTTTATCACAATGCAATGCACCCCGAATTTGGCAACTTCAATCGCCCCTCACCTCCAAAAACGAAAAAGGCACAGATATCTGTGCCTTTTTCAACCGATTCAATGATTAATCGAGCGCTGAAACATACGTTCCTGCAACAATCGCATCTTTAATACGATCAGCCTCGATCAATACCAATGAAAGCAAGTTCTGTACGTTCTCAAGCGTTGCCACTGGGCTTAAAGTCGTCATTTTCAATGATTGAACTTGACCAACCTTCGTCACACCAATATTCGCCTCACCACGTGCAAATAATTCATCTGCGACGTTTTGGTTTAAGCTATCGATGAATTCAGCAGGATAGCCTTCAGGCACAACACGGAACAGCACTGAAGCAAATTGAGGTTCAATCAACAATTCAAGACCATTGGTCGCTTTAATATAGTCAGCAACCTCACGCGTCAATTTCACACCATGATCGATCATCGAACCATAAAGTTCTTCGCCCAATGCTTCAACCGTCATCCACAATTTCAACGCATCGAAACGGCGCGTCGTTTGTAATGATTTAGACACAAGGTTCGGTACGCCATGTTCTTCATCATAAGCAGAGTTTAGATATTCTGCTTCATAATGCATAAAGCGATAGTTTGCTTCGTCTTTCAATAAGAAAGCACCACAGCTAATGCTTTGGAAATAATGCTTATGGAAATCAAGCGTAATTGAGTCTGATAATTCGATATCGTCAAGCATTGCACGATGGTCGTTCGAAAGTAACAGTGCACCACCCCAAGCTGCATCAATATGCATCCATGTACCATATTTGGTGGTAATTTCACGGATTTTCTTGAGTGGATCAATCGCGCCAGCATCGGTTGTACCCGCAGTCGCGACCACACACGCCACGATTTTGCCTTCAGATTGAAGATGCGCCATAGTTTTTTCAAGCGCATCAACATCCATCTGTGCATTTTCATTCACAGGAACAGTGACAACAGATTGGAAACCCATGCCCATCATCGCCATGTTCTTTTGCACAGAAAAGTGTGCATTTTCAGAACAAATGACTTTGACGTTTTTCATTGCATCGGCTGGAATACCATCACGCTGAACAGACCATGGCTTGCCATTTTCGTCTTTCCAGTTTTTTGAGATACACCAGTCACGCGCAAGCAAGACACCCATCAAGTTCGACTGTGTACCACCAGAAGTGAACACGCCTGCTTGACCTGCACCATAACCAACTTTTTGACGAAGCCAATCAATCAACTGCACTTCCATCAATGAACCAGCAGGGCTTTGATCCCATGAATCCATCGATTGGTTGGTCGCATTGATTAACACTTCCGCGATTTGGCTTGTCACCATAGTTGGACAGTGTAAGTGTGCTAATGAATGCGGATGATGTACTTTTAAGCTTTTATTCAGAAAAAGCTCAATCATACGTTGTAATGATTGTTGTACACCCAAACCTTGTTTCGATGGATTAAAAGAAATTGCTGCACGCAAATCTTTAATGCTTCCACCAGTGTACATTTTATCGCTTTGCAACCATGCTGAAACGGCTTCAACCGCCTCGCCCATTGCTGACTGATAGTCAGCAATGGATTGAGCATCATTGCAGAGTAACGCTTTACGATGTTCTGCAAAATCAACCATGAATCAGCCTCGCACTGCTTTTAATGCTTCAGCAATCGCTTTTTTGAAGCGCGCAATAACTTCAACACATTCATCTTGATTGATGATCAATGGGCAAAGTAAGCGGATAACCGTACCATTGCGACCACCTTTCTCAAGCAATAATTTATTGTTGAAACATGCGGTTTGAATAGCTGCTGCTAACTGCGCATCCGCAGGAAGAGAACCCATATGATCTGCAGGTTTACGCTCGTCAACGATCTCAATACCAATCATCAAACCACGACCACGCACATTACCAATACATGGGAATTCTTGAGCAAGTTTCTTCAACTCTGATTGTAAGAAATCACCACGCTGTTGTGCATTTTGGGCAAGGTTTTGTTCCTTGATCACTTGAAGTGATGCTAATCCCGTACCCATTGCGAGTTGATTACCACGGAAAGTCCCTGAATGCGTACCCGGCTGCCAAGCATCAAACTTACGTTTAATCCCGAGGACTGCAAGTGGCAAACTACCGCCCACAGCTTTTGACATCACTACAACATCAGGCTCAATCCCTGCTTGTTCAAAGGCAAACATTTGACCCGAACGTGCAAAACCAGCTTGAACTTCATCCAAAATTAAAACGATATTGTGCTTTTCAGTCACTTCACGAATTTTTTGCAACCATTTTACAGGTGCAGCGACCACGCCACCTTCGCCTTGAATCGCTTCAAGGATCACTGCAGCAGGTTTAGTTACGCCACTTTCAACATCTTCGATGAAGTTTTCAAAATAGTAAGTTAAAGCATCAACACCAGCTTCACCACCCAAACCAAGTGGGCAACGGTACTCATGCGGATAAGGCATAAATTGTACGCCCGGCATTAAACCATTGACCGCATTTTTTGCACTCAAATTACCCGTCATCGCCAGCGCACCATGAGTCATACCATGGTAACCGCCAGAGAAGCTGATCACAGAACTACGACCAGTATAAGTTTTTGCGAGTTTAATCGCTGCTTCAGTCGCATCTGCGCCTGTAGGCCCACAAAACTGTAAACAATATTCTTCTTTACCACCTGGCAAATATGCCAAAAGTGCTTCTGTAAACGCATCTTTTAAAGGAGTTGTTAAATCTAAAGTATGCAATGGCAAACCACTTGCCAATGTATCTTGAATACTTTGAATCACCGCAGGATGATTATGACCTAAAGCCAATGTTCCTGCCCCAGCTAGACAATCAAGGTACTCTGTACCTTCAACATCAGTAACCCAGCAGCCTTGCGCTTTTGCTATTGCCAACGGTAGTTTACGAGGATAACTACGAACATTTGATTCCATCTGACTTTGGCGAGTCAAATAATATTCGTTGGTTGCATTAGCGGCAGGATTTACGGAAGTAACGCTCATATCGAATTACCATCTCTGATATGGGTAAAAGAAATAAGTCTGGTGACTTGCGGTCGTAGGACTCGGTGCTTGTAAGAATCTAGCGCAGACACAATATTTTATATCTTTCAACTAGGAGCGAGATGATACCTAATTTTTAGAGAAAAGAAATACTTTTTATGCCTGACACTGATCTAATATTATTGAAAAAAAAGTTCTTTCAATTAAGTATGATGAATTATCATCATACTATGTGACAAGCGAAAGAAAGTAAGCTTTTTTTAACCAGCTAATTATTTTTAGATAAATGGTCAAATATTACAAACCAATACATTGATTTATAAAATATTTGTGTATTTTTTCTTCGTTGCAAGAGAGCATCAAGATATTACAAATACCCCACAAAATGTGCAGATATTTTCCATGACTTCTTTTTAATATCGAACATGTAAAAATAAATTTTTGATACTAAATTCCAAGGATTTTTTATGCGTACTTTAGCTCTCATGACCATGATGCTTGGAGCAACACTGAGTCCAACTCTTTTTGCCCATGAGCCAGAAAAAATAAACTATAACATTGTCAATATTCAAGCCGATGCTTCACGTCAAGTGGCGAATGATGAAATGCGAGCTGTTCTCTATATTGAGAAAAGCCATAAACAACCTGCTGAGCTATCAAATCAAATCAATCAACTGATGAATCAAGCACAAGCAATTTCTCGCAAATATACACAAGTCAAAGTAGAAACGGGTGCACAAAGTACCTATCCAGTTTATGACAATGACAGCAGAAAACTCAAAGAATGGCGTGGTCGCGCTGAAATCCAAATCGAGAGTAAAGACTTTAAAGCAGCCAGCCAGTTGATTAGTGAGTTACAACAAAACTTCCAAACTCAATCCATCAACTTTACAGTGTCTGATGAACAGCGTAAAAAAGTTGAAAATGAATTGATGATTGAAGCGTCTAAAAGTTTCCAACAACGAGCGCAAGCCATTAGCCAAGCTTGGAATAAAGCGCAATATAATCTTGTTAATCTAAACCTAAATACCAGTAATTATTTCCCGCAGCCAATTATGCGTGGTGCGATGCCAAAATTTGCAGCGATGGCAGAAGCAGCTCCTGCACAAGATATGGCAGCAGGCGAATCTAAAATTATTGTCAATGCCAATGGAACGATTCAGTTTAAATAATAAAGTCAATTTCACTAAAGCCGTGCTCAAGCACGGCTTTTTTTAGATATATTGGACTAAAATATCTCCCATAAAAACAATAAACCCAAGCCATACAATTGTTATAAATGATAATAGTTATTATTTCATTTTGTGTAATAAAAGATTAATATTCGGTAAATTTACACCATTTTCTAGCCTTATGAAATTTACATCTTATTCTACCGCCTGTTTAGTAAAATTTCCGCCCTCTTCTCTAAGTCTCGCTATCGCAACATTACTCAGTGGCATCTGCCATAGCGCGGTTGCCAATGAAGCACCACAAGCTGAAACGCAAACGCTTGCAACAATTTCCATTCAAGCACAAGGTAACTGGCTAGAGGAAGCAAATGCAGAAAAAGTACTGCAACATGCAGGTGCACGTACCATTATCGATCGAAACCGACTCGATGAAATCGCAACAACCTCTATCCGCGATGCTTTAAAACAGATTCCTGGAGTCCAAGTCCAAGACAGTAATGGTACTGGTGGAAGTGATGTTTCCTTGAATATTGGCGTACGTGGTTTAACCTCGCGCCTATCCCCTCGTTCAACTGTATTAATGGATGGTATCCCACTTGCAGTCGCTCCTTACGGTCAACCACAGCTGTCATTAGCACCTATTTCAATGGGAAATATTGAATCTGTTGATGTAGTACGAGGTGCAGGTTCTGTTCGTTTTGGACCACAAAACGTGGGTGGAATCATTAACTTTACAACACGTGCCATTCCACAAGAGTTTTCAGGCTCAGTTGGCTTAACCACAGAATTTGCAACGGGTACAGATCAACTTAAATACACCCCAAATCTTTTCCTCGGTGGAACATTGGACAATGGTTTAGGTTTAGCTTTACTTTATTCTGGGACAAAAGGAGATGGATATAGGGAAGCAAATAATAATATTGACATTGATGATGTCATGTTAAAAACAGCTTACCAATGGACTGACCAAGATCAAATTGCCATTAACCTACATCACTATGAAGGGCGTGGAGAAATGCCCGAAGGGTTAACTGCCGAAAAGTTTGTAGAAAATCCTTATCAATCTAATCAAAGTCGCAATTATTTCGCAGGGCGTCGATCTGATATTTCAGTGAAATATAGCCACAAAGATGACCTGAATAATTTTGAACTTTTGGGTTATTACGTTGATTCTTTTCGTACCAGTGACTTAGAATCAATTGGCAATAAAGGCACAAGTACGCTCAGCAGCTCACCGCGTGATTACAAATACTTTGGTATTGAGCCGCGTTACTCACGTGCCTATCAATGGGCAAGTATGGATAACGAAGTGACCGTGGGTTATCGTTATTTACAAGAAGAAAGCTCTGAATTTTCAGGACGCTCACAATATGACACCGCTACAGGAAGTCCTGGTAAGTCTATTGCAAACACAACCAGTGAAGGTGGCACCAAAGCACATGCGATTTATATCGATAACCGATTTGGCATCGGAGATTGGGTGATCACTCCAGGCCTTCGATTTGAATCGATTGATACACATAATAACTTCACCGCATATAGCAATGGCATACCAACCAACACGATCAATCCAAAAATCAAATCAGAAGAGTTCTTACCAAGCCTTTCTGTGCTTTATAAAGCCAATGAGAACTGGAATATTTTTGCCAATGCGGGTGTTTCATTTGGACCACAACAATATAATCAACTTGTCACGACGAAAACTGTTGATGGCTTACATCCTGAGAAGTCAAAAAACTATGAAATTGGTACTAAATATTTAGGTAATGGCCTCAGTGCCGAATTAACTGTATTTTATTTAGACTTCGATAAAGAACTTTTCTTAGAGCGCCCTGATAATATTGGTACAGGGGTTTGGACAGATTTAGGTGCAACCAGCCATCAAGGGATAGAAACTGGGATCAGTTATGATTTTGGTCAACTCGCTGATGCTTTAGAGGGACTGAAAGTATACGGAAACTATACCTTTACCAAAGCAACTTCTAGAGCAGGCAAGTTTGAAAGCAAAGATTTACCCTATTATTCACGACACATGGGTAACCTAGGTTTAGCGTTTCAAGTTGATCAGTGGTCAATTAATGCAGACATGTTTGCGCAATCAAAACAACATGCTCCTGGTGATCATGATGTTTATCAGACACAAGAAACCGCAGATGGTCGTATTGGCGACATTCCGGGTTATTCAACTTTTGCAGTAAGGGCGGGTTATGATTTTAGTCATCAGCTAAAAGGTTTAAAAGTTGCTGGAGGAGTGAAGAACGTATTCGATAAACAATACTTTACTCGCTCATCTGACTCAACGGGCGGTAAATACGTGGGACAGCCACGTACTTTCTTCTTACAAACATCTTTTGATTTCTAAATAGAAAAAAGCCCCGAAGCAATTAAACTCGGGGCTTTTTTATGTTCAAAAATTTACTTCTTAAACGGCAATGCATATTTAAAAATACGCCCAACCACTTCACCGAACTGTTTCACAAAGCTCGCGTTATTATAATTTAAGCCATATTTTTCGCAGACAGCCTGTACTTTCGGCGCGATCTGGCGGTAGCGACGCGCAGGAATATCTGGAAATAAATGGTGTTCAATCTGATGACTTAAATGACCTGTCAAAATATGAAAAGCTTCTGAACCTGTTAAATTGGATGAGCCACGAATCTGACGCATATACCAGTGCCCACGGCTTTCGTTTTGTAAAATAGCTTTGGGGAAAACTTCCACATCTTTGGTAAAGTGACCACAAAAAATAATACTGAATGTCCAAACATTACGGATCCCATTGGCAACCAAGTTACCTGCAAAAACAGGAATGGCCGAAGGCCCTGCAATCAATGGGAAAAACACATAATCTTTGAACATTTGCTTCATGATTTTCTTTTGCGCTGGCTGCCATTCACGCTTTAATTGCGCGACTGATTTACGCTTGTAAATCACTTTACCTAATTCAAGATTTTGAATCGCAACCCCCCATTGAAATAACAAGCTAAATGGCACGATATACAAAGGTTGAATTAAAGTAAGTTTCGACCAACGTTGCTCAGGAAACAGACGAAACACACCATAGCCAACATCATCATCCATTCCTTTCACATTGGTATAGGTATGATGCTTAAAGTTATGCGTTTGTCTCCAATTGTCTGATGTTCCTACAGTGTCCCACTCATAGGTCTGACCATTGAATTTTGGATCATTCATCCAGTCGTATTGTCCATGCATGACATTATGGCCAAGTTCCATATTTTCCATGATTTTGGCAAAGCCCAATAAACCTGTACCCAATAACCATGCCGGCGGAAACCAACCAGCGAATAACAAAGCACGCCCTAATATGCTGCTATAACGAATAGAAGAATAGACACGACGGATATATTTGGCATCTTTTTCACCTAAATCATTCAAGACCTCTTGTTTGATTTGATCCAGCTCTCGCGCAAAATCATCTAACTCTGCGGCAGTCAAATCACGGTTTTTAGGATTTTTAAAATATTCAATTTTAACAGGCATATTCATAATCATTTTCTCGCTTATAGATCAATCACAAGATCTGATTGAGCCGAATTTACACAAATTTTTAATAGTTGAGCAGGTTCATGATTTGCTGAACCATTCAGAAGATTTTTGGTTGCACCTTGCGCTTTGCTACACGCGCATTTATTACAAATACCCATACGGCAGCCGTGATTTGGCTTGATGCCTTGCTGTTCTAAACTGGCTAAAATCGATTGGCCTTTTGGAATTGCTACCGTCTTATTGGACTGGGTCAACCGAACATTAATAAAGCCTGTATCATTTGCATCAACATCAAATTGACTCAAACTGAATGCTTCTGTCTGAATCGAAGCCGCATCTGCAAACAATGTTTCCGCTGTCGCTGCAAATCCTGATGGCCCACATGCATATACTGTCGTTTCACTTAAAGTCGTGAATTGCTCAACATGGCTTTGGTTTAAGCGTTGATCTTGTTGTTGGGTATAAAAAATTTGATAACTAAAATTCGGAAAATTTTCAGCAACTTCTTTTAAATATTCAGCATAAGCTGCATCTTCATGCGTTTTCACCCAATACATCAATTGAACAGGCATACGCACAAGTTGTTTTGACTGACAAAGGTCTTCAACCAGACTCAACATCGGGGTAATGCCACTACCTGCCGCCAATAGTAATAAATGAGAGGTTTGAATATGACGGCGTTGCATTTCGCCATACGGTTGACCGAAATACAGAATATCTCCGATTTTACTTTGTTCAACCAACCAAGAGCTCACGATTCCTTGATCAACCTTTTTAACCGTTAAACAAAGATTATCTTCATCCAATTGCATCAAACTATAAGTACGTTCGTAATGGCGTCCAGCGATTTCAACCGTAATCGGATGATGCTGACCTGCTACACCACGCTTTACATGACGATTGCACTGCAAAATAAGACTCACGGTATCTTTTGCCACAATTTGTTTTTTTACGACTTTGGCTAAAGGTTGATTAATCGACCATAGCGGATTGATCTTCTGTAACCAAAAATTGGTGTCATGGCTGTTCATTACGCTTTGAGCCAATGAATTGAATAGAGAATTTCTCTTTTCGGTTGCATACATGAGCAGGTACTCTGGTTGTTTTTTAATTATTATACACATGTATATATATTTGTATATATACATGTGTATAATAATTTGTGTTTCACAAGTTCACAGACAACCGCTATACTCTGAACTAGCTCACTTATATTTTGACAACAATGGTTCATTCTTCTTTGACAGCACCAACTCATGACACATTAGCGCAACAAGATGTCAATCCAGTTAAACAACCCATCCGTACTGTTGGGCGAAAAGCGACGATTACCAAAGAAGAATTATTTCAAGCAACCTTAAATTTAATCGGTCCACAAAAAAGCATTTCATCACTCAGTCTTCGAGAGATTGCACGTGAAGCAGCGATTGCGCCGAATAGTTTTTATCGTCATTTTAAAGATATTGATGAACTTGCAATTGCCTTAATTGATCGAGCAGGCTTAGTTTTGCGTAAAATTATTCGTGAAGCGCGATTAAAAGCCATATTGCAACAAAGTATTATCCGTAGCTCAGTCGAAGTGTTTATTCAACAACTCGATGCCGATGAAGGCAATCTCAGCTTATTACTTCGTGAAAGCTATACGGGTTCGACCTCTTATAAAGCCGCAGTTGATCGTCAGTTGATTTTCTTTCAACAAGAATTACAAGAAGACTTGATTCGTTTGGAGCAAATGAATAACAGCAAAATTAGCCATGCGGATATTGCAGCGAAAGCTATCACCCAATTGGTTTTCAATATGGGGGCAAAAGTTCTGGATCTGCCTGCCGAACAACGTCTAGAAGTTGCAGAACAAACCATGGTAATGATTCGTATGATTTTGGAAGGTGCTCGCCACTTGGATGAAGCCAGTCTAAGATAAATGGCATCTAAAAACTCTAAATTACAATTCTAAAAGGGTAAGTATTTGAATATTAAATACTTGCCCTCTTTTTATACTTTAAGTATTACAAAAGCATAGAAAATTAAAACACACAGTCCCCCATCATTAGGCGTAGGCTAAAGTTGAAATAAACGTTTTATTCACTTCGTTTCACCCTACTATAATTGAATGAGGTAACTATGAGTTCTTCAGCAGCTAAAACTTTAAAAGTTTATACACGTAATAATTTAGACGACTCGATCAAAGAAGCCACCGTAAAAATACTCAATCAAATTCTTGCCAATCTTATTGATTTATCATTGCTGACCAAACAAGCACACTGGAATATGCGTGGTAGTAATTTTATCGCTGTTCATGAAATGTTAGACATGTTCCGCACTTCACTTATTACGCATTTGGATAATGTTGCTGAACGTGCGGTACAGATTGGTGGAACTGCATTGGGAACGACTCAAACCGTTGCTGAAAGCTCGCATTTAAAACCCTATCCAGTCGCTATACATGCTGTACAAGATCACTTAAAAGAACTTGCCGATCGTTATGGCGTGGTGGCAAATCATTTGCGTGACACCATTGATGAAATTGAAGATCCAATTTCTGAAGATATTATTCATGCTGCTTTGGAAGATTTAGATCAATATTTATGGTTCCTGGAAGCCAATATTGACCAAAAATAATTTTATCTCAGCATAAAAAAACGAGGGAAATACCCTCGTTTTTTTTTATTGAAACGATTAAATTTAAGGCTTTACCACAACCAAAACCTGAATCGCTTCTGGTGTCACAGAAAGACCATCCAATAAACCCAAGCCTTCTTGCTGGAACTTTTGTAAACGTTCAATTTCATCTTGACGAATACTTGGATTGAATTGTTTGAGATAGGTTAAACGCTCAATTTCATATTGCCACTTATTACTATAGTGTTCTTTGGCTTGTTGCATCAACTCTGGTAAAGATGTCTTGGCAATTTCCAAAGCTTGCGCATAGCGCTCTTCAATCACATCACGACGCGCTTTCACCACTTGGCGACAACTATTGCCATCTAAATGATGTAAGTAAGGACGCAATATACTTGGATCAATTTTGGCAGATAGATCCTGACCATTTTCACTGAGTAATACGCGAAGCAATTGCTTAGGCAGACTTGAAGGCAAGTTTAATGCTTTCGGTGCGATCACTTCGACCTTGAACCAAACCTCAAGCAAAACTGAACCTTGTTTCAAAGCATTCGATTTGAGTAATGCAACATTGGTACTACCAAACGATTGAGTACGGATCATTTCCATCATACTTTCGATAAATGGATGTTCCAACGTCAAGTATTGCGCGTCTTCGCGGATCTGTGCTTGATCACGATAGAAGGTTGCAGTCATACCTTCTTCGTCTAAAGTCAAACCTTGGACTTGCATCTGATCAGTTGGTTTGATGATCACGGTACCATTGCTTTGCTCATCAAAATCAATATTGGTCGATGACATAAAACGTTTTACAAACATTGGTAATGTCGTATTGTCATCATATTCTTCAAGCGCTTGTACAATCCCTTGCGCCACCACAGGACGACATGAATTGTATTCCAACAAACGGTCACGACCTGCTTGTAGCTCAGTTTCCAATGCTTGACGTTGAACATTAACTTCTTCAAGTAAATCCTCAAAGGTCTGACCTTGATCCGCCAACAAACAATCTTTAAGTTCAATAATAAAGTTTTCTTGCAGGGTTTGCGCTGTCGGTGAAATCGTACTGAAAATATTCAGTGCTTCGTTATACCAACGGAACATTCTCTCTTGCGCTGTACCGATTAAATATGGCACATGAATCTGAATACGATTTTCTTGACCAATACGATCTAAACGACCAATACGTTGTTCAAGCACATCAGGATTTGCAGGTAAATCAAATAAAATTAAATCGCTGGCAAACTGGAAGTTACGTCCTTCCGAACCAATTTCAGAACACAACAGAATTTGAGCGCCATAACTGTCTTCAGCAAAATATGCCGCCGCTTGGTCACGTTCCAATAAGCTCATGCCTTCATGGAACATCGCCGTACGAATCCCAGCATGTAAACGTAAGACATTTTCGAGTGCTTCAACCACAGGCCCACTACGTGCGATTAATAACACTTTTTTGTGTTTTAAATCTTTGCGTAGCACTTCCATCAACCATGATACACGCGGATCACTTTCCATCCATGCGCCATCAAGTTGACCTTCTTCTGGCCACATTTGCTCACGCATTTTGCCATCGATTGACCAACCTTCTGGTGCTGGCAATGGTGCAGGCTGACAATCACGCCCTGGGAAGCCTTGAATCGCTTCACGGGTGTTACGGAATAAAATACGACCTGTGCCATGACGGTCTAATAATTCATGAATAGCGCGCATACGCTGTTCTGGCTGATCATCAATACGATGACCCAATAAGCTTTCCAGTGCCGCAAGGTGCTCTTCAGTCAATGCATCATCTGACATCAACACTTCTGCAACTTTTGCAGTGTGTTGATATTTTTCTTCTTCATCGAGGAAACGCTCTAAGCTACTAAAACGTTGCGGATCGAGCAAACGTAAACGGGCAAAATGACTTTCTACGCCAAGCTGCTCAGGTGTCGCTGTAAGCAATAATACACCCGCAGTTTGTTCTGCAAGTTCTTCGACCAGATCATAACGATCATTGCCGCCCTCTTCTTCACTCCACATTAAATGATGTGCTTCATCAACCACAAGTAAATCGAAACCAGCTTCGATGGCTTGTTCACGTAAATCTTCATGGTCAACCATCAGATCTACGCTGGCAATAATGCATTGCTCAGTTAAAAATGGATTGAGATCAGGATCATGTTCTTTGATCGAAGCAGTACGGGTTAAATCAAACAAAGAGAATTGCAGATTGAAACGGCGACGCATTTCAATCATCCACTGATATTGCAATGAATCAGGCACTAAAATCAGGATACGTTCTGAACGCCCTGTTTTTAGTTGTTGATGCATAATCAAACCCGCTTCAATGGTTTTACCTAGCCCCACTTCATCGGCCAATAAAACACGTGGTGCAAAACGCTTACCGACTTCATGCGCGATATAAAGCTGATGTGGAATCAGTCCAACACGCGCACCGAGAAAACCACGCAATGGGCTGGTATGCATTTGCGCTTGTAACAGCATAGATTCAATGCGGAGGTCATACCATTCTTTGTAATCGACCTGACTAGCTAACAGACGTTCTAATGGTTTTGAAAGCTGGATTTGCGCGCCGATACGCGTTTCATTCAGAGATTTACGCTCTTGCTCGCCATTTTCTAAGCTGCGAATCACATCATAACGCAATACACCGTGACGATCTTCGATGGACTCTACAATCCATTTAACGCCTTCTTGGTCTTGAACTTCATCTTTTACATTAAAGATGATCCGAGACAAAGGTGCGTTATTGCGTGCATAAACACGGGTCTCATCGCTTTTTGGAAATAAAATGCTGATAGAACGTTCATCTACATCAATAAGAACACCTAAACCAAGTTCAGTTTCTGTATCTGATAACCAACGTTGACCAATAGCAAACTGCTGCAATTTATTCCACCTTTATTTCATGTTAGCCTACATATTGTATGCGTTAAACCGACGAAAGTTTAAGCTATTTTATGTAGTTTTAAGTTTGGTATTATGGTGTGATTGAACCACCTAATAACCCCAATATTTTGACATAAAGCAAGCTCAAATGGCGTGCTCTATATCCTGTTTAATCAAAAAATCTACTGCTAAAACGGCACAGCACAATCAAAAGTGAGTGTTGCACCAGTTTTAGGGTGAGCAAAACTCAATTGCGTTGCATGTAAACATAAACGCGCATAAAGCTGTTGCTGTTCTGCTGTGGCATATAAAGTATCGCCAAGAATCGGATGACCCAAATATTGCATATGCACACGAAGCTGATGGGAACGCCCTGTAATTGGCGTTAGTTTGACACGTGTAACAGGTTGCCCTTGGATTTCAAAATGCTCAATCGCTTGCCATTCGGTTAATGCAGGTTTGTGATATGAGGCATCGACGATATGAAGTGGTGGACGAGTTGGATCATAAATCACAGGAATATCGACCGTGCCCTGACCCTGTAAATGCCCTGCCACCAATGCTTGATAAATTTTTGAGGTTTGACGATCTTGAAATTGACGTGAAATGCTGCTTTGACCAAACTTAGATAAGCCAAACACTAAGATACCTGAAGTATCTCGATCTAAACGATGGATAAGTAACGTTTTTGCTTCTAATTCTAATAAACGATTGATCAAACAATCTTGTAAATCAGCGGTTTTCCCCGGCACGGTGAGTAAGCCTGCTGGTTTGTGGATGACCATAAAATCTTCATCACGATGAATCAAATGTTCACTTAGAAAATCATTCAAGGTAGCTTTCCAACGACTGGATGAAAACAAGCGGGCAATCATAAAAAGCTTGGCGCTGAATTACAATGCATGACACGTATTTTTACTGATTATTTTCGTGTTTCTCTCGATATTTCATCCAGAATCGAATTTAAACGATAATTTAGGCCTGTTTCCCTAAAAATTGTTGAATCGCATACTGGGCAATTTCTGCATCTTGAAAAGATTGAACACCTGAAACCCCAACAGCCCCTACAACCTGCCCTTGATATACAATCGGCTCACCGCCTTCTAACATGCCATTCGCTGCATTTATTGTTAAAAAACCGATTTTACCATCACGAATCAGATCTTCTGATACTTTGGTTGCCCTACGACTGACCGCAGCAGAATGGGCTTTTTCTTGGCAAATCTGTGTCGATAATACCGATGCATCATCCATACGCTTCATCATCAACAGTGTTCCACCGTCATCAACAACTGCAATGCTGACATTAAAGCTATGTTCTGTTGCATATTGCAATGCTGCATCAACCAGAATTTCCACATCCGCCGCAGTTAAATAATGTTTAGTTTTCATTGTTACTCCATTCCTATGAGTTTTTTATCAAAAGCTTATTTAAAATATGATCCATAGAAGCGCCATCTACAGCTTGCGCAAGCCAAAATGTTAAGGCTTTTGGACAGCCTAAGATAAGCGCAAATATAGTTTACTATTCAATCATTATTTTACCTCACGGTACAGTAAAGATTATTTATCTTTACTGTTCGTAGTTGAGGTTTATCATACAAATAACTAGAAACTCAGTAAGATTGCATTCCGATTATTGATTATTTTAAATCGATTAAGGTCTGTTTTTATTCAGATCAACCTAAATCTATTCCATTAAAAAAGCCCGAAAAAATCGGGCTTATGTAGGCATCACAGCATTATTTCATTTCAATAAAAGTTTCTTTTGCCGCTTGAATCGTTTCCGCAATATCCTGATCTGAATGCATAGAAGAAATAAATCCTGCTTCAAATGCGGATGGCGCAAGATAGACACCACGTTTTAACATGCCATGAAAGAATTTCTTAAATGCTTCAACATCACAAGCCAACATTGAATCAAAGCTGGTAATGTCATCTTGATCTGTGAAATACAAACCGAACATACCACCGACTTGTTGGGTCTTAAATGGAATCCCCACTTCGTCTGCCGCAGCTTGTAAACCATTCAATAATTTTTCTAACTGCGCAGCGAGCTTTGCATAGAAATCAGCTTCACGTAAATGCTTGAACATGGCGATACCCGCACGCATTGCCAATGGATTTCCTGACAATGTTCCTGCTTGATAGACACCACCTAAAGGTGCGATGCATTCCATGATTTCACGTTTACCACCAAATGCACCAACAGGTAAACCTGCACCAATAATTTTCCCTAAAGTGGTTAAATCTGGTTTTACGTTATAGACCGACTGAGCGCCGCCCAAAGCAACACGGAAACCTGTCATCACTTCATCGATAATAAACACAGATTTGTATTCATCACAGACATCACGAATGGCTTGTAAGAAACCATCAATCGGCGTGACTAAGTTCATATTACCTGCCACAGGCTCAATGATTACGCCAGCAATCTCATGACCAAACTTAGCAAAGCATTCCTTCAAAGCTTCAATATTGTTATACGGTAAAGTAAGTGTATGTTTAGCAAAATCGGCTGGCACACCTTTCGATGTTGGTTCGCCTTCACCTAAAGTCAGCAAGCCTGAACCTGCTTTCACTAATAACGAATCTGAATGACCGTGATAGCAGCCTTCAAATTTCACGATTTTGTCACGACCTGTATAACCACGAGCCAAACGAATCGCAGTCATAGTCGCTTCAGTACCCGAACTGGTCATACGGACCATTTCAATTGAAGGCATGATGTCGCAAATCGTGTCCGCTAAAGTGGTTTCATGAACTGTTGGCGCACCAAAACTCAGACCATCTTCAGCCGCAGTTTGGACTGCTTGAATAATATCAGGATGTGCGTGGCCTAAAATCATCGGTCCCCATGAACCAACATAATCGACATAACGCTTGCCATCTACATCCCATAAGTACGCACCTTTTGCCTTTTCAATAAAGACAGGCGTACCACCAACACCGTTAAATGCACGTACAGGCGAATTTACACCGCCCGGAATATGTTTATTTGCTTGTTTAAATAACTGTTCTTGCTTTGGAGATAAACTCATAAAAGACTCAACCTAAATCGAAAATGAGGAACGACTACAGTTCCACAAGGCGAATGAAAAAATTATGCAAATAACTTGGCCCATGCGTCTACACGAGCAGGAATTTCGGCTGTTGATCGCCCTAATATATCACTAATTACGGCACAAAGGCTTGCCCCAGCATCAATCACCGCTTGAGAATTTTCCACGGTTAGACCACCAATTGCACAAATCGGCACATGATATTTTTGCTTAGCTTGCAGAATGACATCAATGCCAACATTGCCTGCTTCTGGCTTGGTTGTGGTTGCATATACTGCACCAAAAGCCACATAAGTAGCACCTTCAGCAATTGCTTTATCCGCCAGCTCTAATGAGTTGAGACAAGTACGTCCAATAATGACATCTTGCGCTAAGCGTTGAGTCGCTTCGGTAATCTCTCCATCTGACTGACCAAGATGAACACCTAAACCAAAATTTTCCGCCATAGCCAAATCATCATTAATCACAAAAGGAACTTGGTATTTTTCACAAAGGCTTTTGATTTGTTCGACTTCGGTTGGTTGATCTAATTTCGCTACTTTTTTACGGCGATATTGCAAAATGGCAATATGCCCAGTCTCCAATGCTGCATTTAATTTTTCTAGTAATAATTGGAGAGGATCATCATTGGTAATGAGGTAAACACCGCGCATTAGAATTTCACTATAAGTAAGTTCACATCAGATTATATTTTCTATTCGGAAATTTAAAGAGAGGTTGTGTGCTAGTGATCAAAATTAAGCTGTCTACATGGCAGTGAACTTCTCGCTCCCCCCTTGACCTACCCTTTTCTAAATGGCGTGTACCGCCATGAACTGAACATAAAAACGAATTTGGTCAAATCACTATTTCTAAATGACGTGTGCCGCCATGAACGTGGGCAACAATCCAGATTCGGTCACGTTGATTTTCTAAATGGCGTGTGCCGCCATGAACCCTGCTTTCCCTAGTTCTGCAGCCATACCGATATTTCTAAGTGGCGTATGCCGCCATGAACCTGTCAAATTGTTGCTTGTGATGTTGTCACATTTTCTAAGTGGCGTATGCCGCCATGAACGCTTCGTACATTGCCAATGCAGTTGCTGAAATTTTCTAAGTGGCGTATGCCGCCATGAACAACAGGAAGCAGATAAGATTATCAACTCTTATTTTCTAAGTGGCGTATGCTGCCATGAACCTTTAATTTTATCCTCAGCTTGCTTATTTGAATTTCTAAGTGGCGTATGCCGCCATGAACTGTTTTTTGTTCCATAATCTACCTCATGTTGTTTTCTAAGTGGCGTATGCCGCCATGAACCGGGGCGTACACGTAGCTGCAAGTCATAAATCTTTCTAAGTGGCGTATGCCGCCATGAACGGAAAGATACGTCAACTTATGGCGCAATGTGTTTTCTAAGTGGCGTATGCCGCCATGAACGCCCTTGGCAACGAGTTTACAAGTAATTGGATTTTCTAAGTGGCGTATGCCGCCATGAACTTTGATCTAACACGTTGAGCATCTTTGAATGTTTTCTAAATGGCGTATGCCGCCATGAACTGAATTGCGACACTGGTGGTTCGTATCACTCATTTCTAAATGGCGTATGCCGCCATGAACACCATCTCTAATGGTGGACTTTACTCCCGAAATTTCTAAATGGCGTATGCCGCCATGAACTCGCTTACCGCAATCCTTACCGTTATCTATGCTTTCTAAATGGCGTATGCCGCCATGAACGAGGATTTAAATAAAACGCTAATTCTCACCAATTTCTAAATGGCGTATGCCGCCATGAACCCGCCGAAATACAAGATACGACTCTCCCTAAATTTCTAAATGGCGTATGCCGCCATGAACGTGAATGCGCCTTTTTTTCATTGCATCTTTAGTTTCTAAATGGCGTATGCCGCCATGAACGAGTCGGGAAAGTTGGAAATCTAAAGCTTTGCTTTCTAAATGGCGTATGCCGCCATGAACATCTTTATCGTTCATTAATGGCGTTGCATCGTTTTCTAAATGGCGTATGCCGCCATGAACTATAAAATTATAGTAAAAATATAAGTTACAACAAGTATTTATCATGGATTTTGGCATGTTACCCAATCAAAAAATGGCTTGTTGTAACTTATTGATTTTATTAAGCTGTTAAAGAGTAGAAAAAATATTGGGTCAAAACTCTGGAACTGTTGCAATTCTACTCAGTCCATACGTTCCAAATTCTCCATCTTTTGCCTCATCAGTAGCAGACTTACCAATATATAAGCGATACGGTCGATCTATATTCTCCTCACGTTTCGCACTTAGGCTTTTTAAACTCACATAAGGCTCAACCACAGGTTGCTCAACATATTGTTTAAAATGCTGCTTAGCTTCAGCCAAAGGAATATTATGACGCTGTGCTTGATGAGCAATGCGCTCTTCTAAACTCATCTTTGGATTAACACGGTAATAATGTGCATAGCCTGTGATCTTAGCTTGCGGCACTTCACGCGGCTGAATGATGTGCACATAATCCGTCAATCGTTCTAGCCACTGACCTAAATTAAGCTGCTGTAACTCATTTTCCGTTTTTGCAAAGATACGAATTTTTGTACCCAAAAATCCAAGTTTCTTTTGCTCATTGATACGATATTGAGGAAAAGAAACTCCGAGATAGCTCCTTTCCTGCTCATCACTATGTTCGGCAAAAGCAATATGGAGCTGGGTATAAACTTTTGACCAAATAAAATAGGGGGAAATTTCATCTTGATCAATCAAGGTGATTTCTTGATAGTATCTCAACATTAGTCATTCCCACCAAATACACCACCTCGAATTAAATTAGCAATAATGAAGTGTTTGTCATTATCTGAACTCTCTTTATCCTCTAACCACTTAATCAATAGTGTGTAAAAATCAGTTTGGCTTGTTCTGTATGCAATCCCACGATTTGGAACTGAACCATAAGGTTCAACCGCAATTGCAGGTTTGGACTCTTTCGTTTCATCCACATACCATGTATCAATCGTACGAATAGCATTACCAATTTTTTCAGAATGAATTCCAGCACATGCTCCTTGCTGAGTTTTTATTTCATATAAATATTTAGATTTTTGTCCTTTAGGAATTTCCATCACCATTTCTTGAGATGGGAAAATATGTTGCCCTTCACCAACTTTGGCAAATGCAGTCACCTCTAATAATAAATAGTCATCTTCTTTAAAACTTTTAGCGACTAAGTTTGCAATCTCCTCAATCTGTTTGTCTTGAATTAAATCAAAGGCATTTAAACCGTATTGATATGCATCCTCAAAGTTCCATACTTGACCATTTTCACTATTTCTTATCTGCACACTGATCTTTTCTGCACCCAAACGGTTGCGCCATAAAAAACGGGCATTCACTAGATTGTATACATAACGCTGAGCCAAACTGAAGAAGCCAACTTTTTCAATATATTCTTCAAACTTTGCTTTCAAAGTTTTCTCAAAATCAGGCTTATTATGTGTTGTAGGTTCTGCAATATTGCCCAAAAATTTAACCGTAAAGAATACTTTTAGTGAATCTGTACCAAATGGTAAGCGAGCATCATCCCCCCAGACTAAGTTTGGATCAGTCTTTTCATCATCAGCAACACCATATTGACTTTTCGTACCACGATTACGTTTCTCATGTAGGTCAATATTTTTCCACTGTGATGCATCATCACGGCTCGCCCATAAACCTGCTTGCATCAAAGCATCAGATGGCTCAATTTTACGATTAAATGCTAAAACGCTAGGTACTTTTGCACTTTCAGTTGCTGATTTTGGTTTCTTAGCCATTATTTATTTCCTTATTTACTTAAAAATTAAAATCAAATTCATCATTCGACTGTGATGAAGGTTGGGGTAGTTCAATTTTTTGATGTTCAATATCACTATGTTTTTGTCGGCATAAATACCATTCATCTTCAATATGATATTTCCAAATTAAAATATCTAAACGATCTATACGATGTGAACTTCTCCACTCACCAATGCCATGAACTGACTCCACAAAGCGAAATGGATATTTTGGATCTCTATTATTTTCAATCTCAGGCCCTGCATATAAAGGACTAATTCCTTTATATCCAATCATTAAAGGGATGAACCATCCTCTTGGATTTGGCTTTTCTAGGCGAATCCACTCAACGGTTTCATTTTTTTGAATCTGTGCTGATGCTTTATAGGCAAAGAAATCCGTCCACAAATCAAAAAACTCAACATCAGGTTTTAGATTTTGTTGGAGCTCTACATGGTCTTTCAGTTCTTGCTGTGCATCAATCAATACAAAGCTAGGTAATAATTTCCTTTTTATATTGATAAGCTTAGAATCATCACTCCAAAAACTAATATTTTTTATCTGCTGAATAGACCCACCTGCTAATCTTGCCTGATAAATCCATTTCGTGAGTAATTTCTTATATTCCTGTTTTACAACGTCTACACTTGATAAAGACTCTTGGCACTCTAAAAGTAAAGATACTGTTAGATCCATTTTCCCTTCTTCAATAATTGGCGGTGTTTTACTTGCTTCTGCACGATATTTTTGCCCCTGCAATGTCACAGGTGGACGCTTACTTTGAATAAAACGAACATCATATTGTTCATTTGTTCTCAATACATACTCATGACTAAAAATAGCACAGCCATTTAATTCAATACCAAACTCAGCATAAAATTTACGTGACAAAGCATGGGTAAAACCTAAAAAGTTAGTAATTGCTGGAAAACCGTAAGTAATACCCGCGATACAATTTGCACCTTCAACTTTGATTTTTTCTAATAAAATATAAGAGCTCATAATTATTCACTCACCTGCAAAACTTCATAAAACTCTTTAAATATAGGTTGTAAGTAACTAAACCAAATGGCTTTTAAGTGACGTGATTCGTGTTTATCACCGATATTTTGGCTAATCCATCGAGCAACTTGCTCAGTAAACTCATCTACATGATGTTTATGTTCAACTTGCGAAATATCCATCTGTTGAATAGGGTCTAAAAATGCACACAAATAAGGTTCTATATCAAAATTTTCAGACCATCCATTTGTATAGCTTTGCTCTATAAACAAAATTTGATGAATAACTTCATCAGCAATAGAAGCTATTTTTTCACCAAGAATATTTCTTCGGTTCAAATTAATCGTTAAATTTTCTTTTTTCAATATATACAATAAATTTTTAACCTCTTTAAAGATTTCAATACAAGTTGATGTTTTACACCTTGCTAAAAATTGCTTTAAATTTTTAGGGGGTAAGAAATTAGTTTTCCATTGTGGTGGTAATGTCTGAAAAAATAGTAATCCGCCTCGACGTGTACCATTTAATTTGGATGCATTTTGATGATTACTCTTGGTAACACTTAGAAAGGCAGGTTTAGCAAACCGAATATATATCCCATCATGCTGTTGATTTTGTTTTCTTGCCAGATTAATAGAGTTGTCTTTAGATCGGCTGGATGTAATACAATTATAAACTTTATGCGCCAATGCGCTCGATTTTACGGGCGAAATAACATGATACTGATCCCGACCAATAGGAAAATAAACTTGTTTTGCTAGAACATGACTAGTTAATTTTTTAGCAATATATGCTTCCGCTATTTTTGTTTGCCAATTTTTTCGAACGTAAACATCACTCGATATCTTAACAAAATAGATTTCACTTTCTGCTAAAAACTGCCCAAGATTTTTTTGAGTATTTTCTACAGAAAAACTTAAAAACTCTGCTACAGGCGCATAGCTTGCATCTGTATAAGCACTATCAAGTTCTTTAATCATAGCTGTTTGTGTGGTGAGTAGATATGTGTATTTCTTTTGCGGAATACTATCAATTAAATTAATCGCTTTATTACTGGAATGGGTCAGCTTTGCAACATGACTGACATTCAAACTCACTTTACTTGCATTATCAGCAATATAATTCATCCATGACACAATTTCATGATCGCTATAAATTTTTGAAAGATGTTCTGCTGTGAATGCATCTTTGAGCTTTTTCCGTTCTACTTCAATTTTCTTCTCAATGCGTTGTCGTAAAAAATTTTCAATACTGGCATGTACAATATCTACATTCATGATTATCTCCTATAATTTTTTATTTAAGAAAACACCTAAAACTGGATGATAGTAATATTGGGTATCTTCTTGATTTGGTAAAGATACCTCTCCATAATTTAAAATCACATTTCTATTTGAAGTATCTATTACATCTTGAATTTCTTGGTAACGAGTAATTTCATCTGTGTTAAACCAAATACAGTTCTTTTGATGAAGCGTTAAATACTGATACTTTTTGATGCAATCAACCACAGTAAATTGCTTAGTTTTATCATCATAAGTATTCCACTGTAATTTACCTATCCCATTTGGAATTAAATAAAAACGAGTTTCAGCAGTTGATTGTCGAAAAGGCTGCCTTCTTTGCAATTCACCACTCCAAGAAATTGAATTACGCCACCATAAACGTGCATTATTTTTTTCGTTACGTGCTCCAAGCAAGGTCATCGCATATGCTGTTTGTTCTAAAGTCACTAAATCCTTAAACTCAGGTAAATCTACAACTTTTGGTGGTTGTATAAATTGAATACTTGGCACAGCACTTATGTACTGATACTGCGCTAAGGATAGTAAATTTCGAATCTCTTTATTTTTCGACAAAGCCCGATTACTTGCTTTATTTCCTTCAAAACCTGGTTTGGTAAAAGCAATTTCTTTATTTTGTAAATCTCTAATATTTTGATTAAGAATAAATAAATTCTCTTTATCTACATTTTTTTTACGATGCCTTTGAATACGTCCTGCTAACTGCACCAATGAACGCATAGAACTCGGTTCGGCTATTGCCCAATCATAATCATGATCTCTCCCCACCTCACATACAGATGTTGCGAGTACAATAAATATATGTTTTTTTACAGTTGGATTATTTTGAAGAGCTTGTTTAATTTCTGGCTGTGACCAGATTTTATCTTCATCTTTACGATTTAATATTCGATCAAGCTTTTCCTCTATGGCTGAACGTTGTGCTAGTGTGAATTGACTGTGATAAATACAAAAATGCGATACTGTATTATCATCAAAGGCTTGATTTAACAATCCTTGAGCAATATAAATGAGCGGATTAATATTGGCAAAACGAATCACACCTAAAGAAATCTCAACGCCACCTTCATTTCTTTGATGATGATTTATATGCGCTTCCTCAATGCCTTTGAGTAAAGTATTTACTACTTTTTCTTGAATATTTTCCCCATTATCAATGTCTAGAATTTTAGCTTTGCGTAAACTGTTTTTTTCATCATCTAAATTTTTTATTCGACTCTGTACATAAGCATTATGTGCTTTGCAAAAATTTGGCACATCATCTGTTTCTAGTGTCTTCACTGAAAACTCATCCACCCAAGCACAAACAATAGGTTTTTGCGTTTGATTTCCAAGCATTGCTTGCTGATACTTTTGTCGCCCTGCTATATAAGATTCATACAGCGCAAAAGCCATGGCAGATGGAATGGTTGCACTGGACAATAGTACTTTTGCACCAAGTAATCCTGCCCAATTCACTAAGCGCGCAAGTGCAGGTAAATCAGCCAAACCAAATTCGTCAGGTTCATCTAAAATTAAATCAGAACTTAATAACCTTAAAATAGGTGCAACTTGTCGCCCACCTCTTAAACTCTCTGTGGCAGGTATTAAATAATCGATCGTACTTACAAGTATCGGTGCATGTAATAATTTTTGAATTTTAGGATCTTTTTCAAACCACGTTTTTAATAAACTTTCAGGATCAATATCAGGGTATGCGACATCAAAATGGTCTTCTGTATCTTCAAGACTTTCACTGCCTCGCATTGCAAATTCAGTTTTTTCCAAATCTTCCAAAATTTGCTTTTGTTCTTGTAGCTTTTTATCTTCTTGCATTGCACGTTGTAAACGTTGAACTGCACTTGAACCAATGATTGTAGCAATATCACTTTCGTCCAATTTTAAATTTAGTTTTAAAGCATCACCTGTCTGTGTTGTTAATGTACGTAACCCTAAAGCGATACTAAAACGAGCACCTTTTTCATCGTCAGCTAATGCATACATCATTCGGGCATTCGCAATGGTTTTACCTTTACCTGTTGATGCCATGTTAATCCCAAAAAAACCACACTCATTACTACGAATATTTATTTTTTTGCATAACTTTACTGCATCATCCTGCCATTTACTTAATAAAGGATCTGAATCCGCAAAACCCCTCTCCAATATTCTATTGAATCCCAAGTCTGGAAGTTCAGAAATAAACTGTGGAAGTTTACGACTATGAATATAGGAATAGAATCCAACTGCTAAATTATGTTCATCTAATTTTTGCTTTAGATTTCTCTCATTATCCGTATTTGCATAGGCTAAATAATTGTCATCTTGCCATTCCTTCTTAGCTCCCTGAGCAGAGTACCAATGATCTGTCATCATCAAAATTAAGCGTGAAAGGTGCATCGTTAGCGGATCATTAAGCCAATCAAATTGCTTAATCTTAATCATTTGATTGAATGCGCGTTTTGAAAGTATTTGTGCTTTACTACACCACTCTTGACTTCGAACAGGCAACCCAAAAGGGAAAATCCAATTTTTTGACAGCTCTTCGTTTGACCAATCAAATCTTACAAAATTAGGAGAATTCCATTTAATATCACATACATTTAACCAATATTGAGATAAATTGTCATGGCTTAATGTAGGAGGATCATTTTCAAAAAATGGAAATATTGGCAAACGATGATGCGTTACAATTAACCATGCAATGAGTTGTGCAAATGATGAAAGGCTCTCTAAAGTTACAGCTAAAGTCGTTCGTTTTTTGACTTCATCGAGTTGGTTTAACCACTCCTTTTCAAATTCAATGGATAATTTAGATAATTCAGATATCCATCCTTCATCTGTTTTATTTTTTACGAATAATTCAAAAAATTTTAATGAAACCCATTCATGGCGATACGGTTCATATCCTTTTTCGGTTTTCTGATTTGGATCTAATTTAGCTTGGAATAAAGCATTAGCTTTTCCAAAATCATGAAATAAACCTGCAATACCTGATGCAATAGCAACCAACTCTAAATTTTGCCACAAATGTGATGACTTCCAAGGTTGTAAAGTTTTCTGCGTACTATTCACAGGAACAATCCCCTGCTCATTAAACTTATTACGATTTCCAACAATCCACATCAGTTCACTTCTACGGCGACCACGTATCCAATGACAACTAACAGCTGTATTTTTTGTGACTGTTTTTCTAAGTAACTTTTTAACCGCCAACAAACCATCTTCAGTAATCACCGTTTGCCAAGTATTATCACCGATCCGATCTGCAAAGGCATCTAACACACGGCGAGTTCGGGGAATCGCTTTCTTTTCACATTGAGAGATAAAAGTGACGATCATATATTTTCTCCATTTTCAGAAGAAAACCGTTGTAATGATTGTTCTTTCACCTGCTCAAACATAAAGTCCAAACACTTATACTCAGTAAATTTCTGCAATATCTGCTGACGGAACTCCTGCTCTTTCATACCCTCTTTGGCACAAATAAAAGCCCATGGCAAAACCACCGCATCTTTAATTAAATCTGCAACATCAAAGACCAAAGCACCTCGTCGAGTTTTACCATGCATCACCGCAAAACTGTGACTGATACCTAAGACCCAAAGCGTGGTGGCAGCCAATCCATAAGCCAGATAATTGCCATGATTTAAAAAATCATTGGCTAGATCGCCTTGTTCAGGATTACGCTCAAAACCAAGCTTACAACGTGTCGCTGCAATTTTATAAAGTTGCTTCGTCGTTTGTGCCTCTGCCAGTAATAGATCACTCACTTTGCTTTGATGCGGTATTTTCTTCTCAAAACCAGTTAAAGCTTGCTGAATATCGAGATCATCCAGATAAAAACCCTCATCTTTGAGATCTTTATCTTTCGCCCAAATTTTGCGAATAAACTCAATACGTGCCAATTGAAATTGCTTTGCAACCGCTAAACGTTTTGCATCATCAAACCAAAAACTCATCCAGCCTTGCATGTATTCGGTCGGGCGATATTCACTTTGAGGCATCATCCATTCAATTTCTGCCCCCATAAATAGAGGCGTTCCACCGCCCCCTGTAAAACCCACCAACACTCCTGCACTCGCAAGCATTCGCATCGCAGCTTGTGTAATTGAAGTGCCTGTCCCTAATAAAATAACCGTGGTATTGGCAATGGGAATATTCCAATACTGATTTTCATTTTTAGCTTCGGTGAGATATAAAACACGACCATCTTTTTGCATCACGCGACAATGCTCAAGATAATAAAGATTGGCACGCTTCGAATGGAGTATGGCTTTTAAATCTGAAGGATTGAGTTGTTCCATTATTATGATTTCTCTTATTTTTTATGATAGTACTTGAACGTTTGATAATAAAAAAGCTGCCGAAGCAGCTAGGCGACATATTACGTCGTTTTAACTCTGATTATTTTTTAGCGATGATTCAACTTAAGAATCTATCTGATCAAATTGACGATCAACCAAACTCAAACGTCCACGTGCAACATCCGACAACATCCGCCAATCCGAAATAAAGCTAAAAAGCGGCTGTTTAAAACTGGCAGGTTTATTATGTTCAAAGAAGAAATGCCCAACCCATGCACAGGCGTAACCCGACAATAAACCATAAGCCAAGTATTTGGCTTTGCGCTGACGAATCGCTTTACTAAAGAAATATAAGCCAACTGAACTTCCCGCTACATGCAAACGGCGGCTGGCAATACTGCGATGCTCGGTTAAATAGAAGCGATAAAATTCATCATAGTTTTTTATTGGCAATGAAAATTCCACTGGCTGGGTCAATGTCGCTGGTGCATTCATTTTGATCGTCCTAATCCTGTATAACGCTCATGACACGGTACTGTATTTTTTGTACAAAATAAAGTCATTGCATGCCAACAAAGCGATACTCTATTGATATACCACCTTACGAGCTATAGCTCTCATTGCGACATCGGCTTTTTTGGCGCAAGATAGTACAGTATGAAAAACAACGATCCACAAGTAAAATACACCCATTTTTAAATTCTTCATTCTAAAAGATCAGGAGTCACGGCATCATGGAAATAGAACTTAAATTTCAACTTCCTGCATCTAAGAAAAAAAGTGTTCTACTGGCATTAAATAAGCAAAAAGCGCAAAAAATTCGATTACAAGCAAAATACTATGATACCGCTGATCGCCTACTGGCGAAGAATCATGTTGCGATTCGTCTGCGTCAGGAAGGTGAACATTGGGTTCAGACCTTTAAGGCGGCGAGTAAAAATCATTTACAACGGATTGAAGAAGATATTCATTTGGGTCAATGTGAACAAGAACCCGAGCTGGATTTATCCCTGTATCAACATAACCAAACTGTTCAAGACATTTTACGCGACCTGCTAGGCGATACACCTGCTGATTTACGTTTACAGTTCCAAACCGATGTTGAACGCACATTTCACGTTTTTGAATTCCAAGGTTCTCAGATTGAAGTCTGCCTCGATGATGGCGAAATTCGTACACTAACTGATCAAGCCAAAATCTGTGAGATCGAGTTTGAGTTAAAACAGGGATCGGCTCGAGATCTGATTATTTTTTCAAATCACTTAGTAGAAAAATATCAATTATGGCTCGATGTACGCAGTAAAGCTGAACGAGGCAATTTACTGGCGATGGGGGAAAAAGTCTCTCCAGCAACCAAAGCCAAAACACTTCAACTCAAACCAGAGTTTTCGGCTGAACAAGCCCTCAAACTGATTATTGAAAATAGTTTAAATCAGATTTTACCCAATGCCGCTGCAATTGCTGATGGTGTTGCTGAAGCAGAACATATTCATCAAGCGCGTGTTGGTTTACGACGTTTACGCTCAGCACTCAAGCATTTTTCACATTGGTCAACGCAAATTGATGCGACTTGGGAAAGTGAATTGGCTGATATTTTCAGGGCTTTAGGACAATCGCGTGATAATGATGCTATTCAAGATTCAGTCATTCCGTTGATCAAAGAAGTTTGTGATTTTGATTTTCCATTCAACGCTCAAGCAGCGACAAATGTCACTAAGCTTTTGAGTAACACCAAAACCACGCAACTGTTTTTATCACTGTTAAGCTTTAGCTATAGTGAAAATGAATCAAAAACCAAACTCACAAAACAAGTAACCAAAAGTTTGACGAAGCTTTATCAAAAAATCTTAAAAGACGCATCTCAATTTTCTGATCTTCCTATCGAACAGCAACATCGTACCCGTAAGCGCGTGAAGCAATTACGCTACTGCATCGACTTTGTATCAGGCTTATATGCTGAAAAGAAGGTTCAGCAATTTCTAGATAAGTTACAGCCGATTCAGGAGTATTTAGGTTTTTATAATGACTTGTTTGTTGCTGAGCAAATTTTTCAGCAGCATACAGCTAAGCAATCGCAATTTTTATTTGCTTTAGGTTGGGTCAAGGCACAACAACCGCATGTGATGAAAAAAGCAGATAAAAAGCTACAAGTCTTGTCTCATAAAGATATTTTCTGGGAGTAATTAACGATATTTCCCAAAAATCTTCCACGTGCCATTATCTGCAATCGGATCACTGTAGCTATCATTGCGTTGCTTACGTGGTTTATTCCGTGCATCAACCAATTTAAAATGCGGCTCTACAGTTAAAATCATGCCATTCATATAAAAACGGGTTCGCGTATATTCGCTCTGGCCATGCTGAAATACATAAGTCCGCAGATCAATAAATTCACGGTGTGCGACCAATGCGGCCGTGTCATCGCTTTCAAGCCATTCTTGCATCGCAAAAATCTGGTCTGTATCAAACTGTCCACATTTTTCGACTAAAGCTGCCACGCCCCGAAATGTTTTTGATTCCTTCGCTCGGGTTTTATTAATCCGAATACGATCCACGTGAAAGAAAAACAGAGGTAAATTCAAATGACTCGGTAAATGAATTACGTCTACGATTTCATCCTGCATAAATGGCTGACAAAGCTGTTGTGCCCTTTCAATCAATGGTTGCCATTGACGATAGTACTCATCCACCTCTGCTTGCAATCCATAGTAAATAGGCAAGCCCTCCACCTGTTGTAAAAATTGTGGTGGATAGATATGTTGACGGAGTAAAGCAATATCTGTTTTTAGGCTTTGAATAGCGATTGCGTCTTGCATCATGATTATTCTAATTGCTTAGGCTATTTTAGATTAAGGCAACGGTTTTGTTTATGCAAGGCTTTGTCTATAATGTCTGATCTTGTTTTCGTTGGAAAAGACCATGTCTCAAAAAATTAATGCGACTGATGTAACAGAAGAAGAAGCTTTAAATGCGATTTTTTTTGAGCGTGCGGATGAGTTTATCAAACAAGCCAATGATTTTTGCCGTCCACAAAAAGGCCAGCAAGCAAAACCTGAAGAATTACGTGCCCAAGTCAGTGCTGCCATGTTATTCGGAACTGCTCGTTTTAATACGTGGGTCGCTGCCAACAACTTTAAAGATGGCAATGAAATGCGTGAAGCTAAAGAACAAGTGATGTCTTACTTGTTGCAACAGTTTCAAATGATGTTAGAAGATAACTTTGATGAATATTGCGAGCAGTTTGAAAACTATCTTCGTTTCCGCAAAAACGAAGATTTTCATACGCATAAGCATGATGATAAGTAATTAAGTAAACCTAGAATCCGTTTTATATAAAAAAGGCATTGAATGATTCAATGCCTTTTTTAATGTACTAAAATGCGGTGTGAACCAAATAACTGGTGTAGGCAATAAAGCTAAATACCCACACGCCCCCTTTGACACGCCCAATTCGTCCTTGACCTTTCAGACTCAACGTAAACAGCAATAGGCTCAGGGTAAGTGCGCCCATAACCACCATATCTCGATGGAGCACTTCTTGCGGTACGATAGTCGGATGAATGACACCTGCAAGCCCGACAACCGCTAAGGTGTTAAACATATTCGAACCAATGATATTACCGATCGCGATATCAAGCTCACCCTTTCGAGCCGCCGCAATAGAAGACGCCAACTCAGGTAATGATGTACCGATCGCGACAACTGTTAATCCAATTACCAACTCACTCACACCAAAGGCTTGAGCGATTTCAACAGCCCCCCAAACCAGTAAGCGAGAGCTTATGACTAAAACAATCAAACCGAAGATGAGCTGAAGAATTGATGTTTTTAATGGCGTTTCGTGCTTCTTTAGCTCTAGATCAAACTCATGACTCAATATGTCGCTTTGATTGCGCATCCCATACCAGATCGTCCATCCCATATAGAGAAGCAGCATAAACAGCATCAAAATGCCATCGATACGGCTCAACACACCATCAAAAATTTGTAGGATACAAATCGCCGTCACCAAAAGTAATATCGGCAGCTCTTTACGAACAACTGCTGAATGCACCATGATCGGATGAATTAGAGCAGTAATACCGAGAATAAGCGCAATATTGGCAATATTCGACCCGTAGGCATTTCCTAATGCAATACCTGGATTTCCATCAATAGCCGCCATGATAGAGACGACAATCTCAGGCGCGGATGTACCAAAACCAACGATAACCATACCTACCAATAAAGGTGGCATACCTAAGTAGCGTGCGGTAGCAGATGCGCCATCCACAAATTTATCAGCACTCAAAACCAATAAAATCAAGCCGAAAAGCACAGCAAGTGCTGCCAAAATCATGTTAATCCCCTTTTGTTTTCTTGCTTAAAATTCATCATAAATACTGATTCAATCCATTTTATGATGTGATTTAAAAACAGAAGAGACATGCAGAACAGTAGCAGCACAGACTTTTTTTAAATCACTTTAAAATGTGAAGGTTCCAAATTAACGATTGTCCTGCGCTTTGCCATATTGGTCCGCCATGACTTCAACAAAATGTTCAAGTTTAATGTATTTTTTAATCACGGCATCTACATCGGCTTTACTGAGTTGGGCAAACTCTTGATCTCGAACAGCTCGATCTAATAAAGTTTTGTTGCGTTCCAATTGTCCCGTCAACATACCGTGGATATTACGTTCATCTTCCAACGCTGTCACACGCTTTTTCATAATATCGGCTTTGGCTGCTTCAACTTCCTGCGCAGTCACACCTTTATTTAACAGATCAGTCAGCACTTTATGTACGGACTGTGACACTTGGTTAGAACGCCCAGCTGTATAATTTGCTGTAATACTCAACGTACCATCATCGACATCAGGATCTAAACTCAAACCACTACCAAAACCATATACTAAGGCATTCTTCTCACGTAACTCTTGCGCTAAACGCGATGAAAGTTGCGAGTTTCCTAAAATATGGCTCAGTACGATTAAGGCTGGCGCATCTTTGTGATATGAACCGACTGGCAGCGCTAAAACACTTTGATAGCTACCAAACTCACGCTGTTCAGATAAGGCATGAATTTTTTGTGCTTTATATTCCGTGTATTGCCCTGTGACTTTCTTAAATGGTTGCTTTGCCTTCCAAGAAGCAAAAGTTTTCTTTAAGGTCTTCTGCATCTGCTTCGGATCAAAATCACCTGTTACCGCGATCTGAGCGTAATTGGTCACAAAGAACTGATCATAAAACTGCTTCACCTGTGCTTGTGTCGCTTCGTTCAACTGTTTTTTAGCTAATTCAGGTTCAAAGTGGTAACGCAAATCACCCGGTTGATAGATTTCCAAAACTTTAGATAAAGTCATGGATGCCACCACAGCAGGCTCAGTATATGGGCGATCCAACACCGACAAACTTTGATTTTTTGCTAAATCAAATTCAGATTGGGCAAACTTAGGCTGCTTTACAACATCCAGAATAAAGCCTAAAAAGTCTTCAAACTTATCTTTTTTCGCCTGAACAACCAGCGTTAAACCATTGCCATTTGAACTAACCGATGCACCGCCACTGGCTGCAATGGCTTTATCCGTGATTTCTTGTAAGGTATGTTTCTCCGAACCACGCAACATCAAATAACTGGTTAAATCCAATGTGGTTGCTTGACCAAATAGAGATTTTTCATCACCAAAATCTAAACTGATCGTGGCATAGGTTTTATCATCACGGGTTGCGGTTGGGAACAAGGCATAGCGAATCCCATTTTTTAACTGACCGCGTTGGATCTTTTGCTCATTTTTCTGTAATTGCTGAGCAGACTGCGTGACAAATTGTGCCACTTCTTGTTGATAGACTTTGACATCTTTTAATGGCTCAGCCTTTTCAGCACTTTGGTCTAGAGTCTTTGGTTTCTCTTCAGCTTTAAGCGTCATGGCCTGCTTTTGGTCTTCAGGTGTCGGTAAGATATCACCTAAAATACGATGCGATGGAACCAAAAAGTCCTTCAAGGTTTGATTCATATCTTTCAATTTTAAGTCTTGAACCGCTTGTAAGTCCTTAAAATATTGATCCCACTGACCATGTGAAGAAACCGCATAATCACTTAAGCGTGAACCTAAAGCCACTGCATCATTGGCAATGCTTTCCGCCGTATTTTGAGAAATATTTTTGATCCGCTGTAATTCAGCCTCAGTGAATGGTTGACTATTTTCAACGCCAATTTTTAATGCTTCATCCACTGTTTTAGCATCATGATTGGGTGCATAAATTGCGCCCATGAATACCACATTAAAGTCTTGATCTAACCATGTGGTGGCTTGCACTGCGGTACTGATCCCAGTCTCAACCATATTTTTATATAAACTGCCACTTGGCTGCATGGTATATAAGGCGGGTGCAAGTGCTAAAGTCGGTTGCAACTGGGTATTTTTACCATTCATATAAATATGAAACTTCGCAAGATCACTGCCCTTTTGTACGGTGAACTGACGTTGGGCAATTTTGCTTGCATCTAACACCGGTACTTTTACAGGGGCTGGCACAGTGCGAGCTGGAATTGGGCTAAAGTATTGGTCAACTTTATTCAAAACTTCAGTTTTATCGAATTTACCTGAAATCACCATCACCGCATTATTCGGTGCATACCATGTTCGATAAAATTGATTTAACTCATTCATGGTAATGGATTTCAATTCAGGTAAATCACCAATCGGCAAACGACCTAAATATTGATTTCCATAGGCTGCTTTTAGCATCTGATCCATTAAAACAGCAAAGGGTTGATCCATACGAATCTCACGTTCACGTTTTACGATCTCGATTTCTGATGGAACAAACTTTTCTTGGAGTACCAATTTATCCATACGCTCAGATTCGAGGTATAGAATTTCATTCAGAGCATTTTTTTCTGGACGGACAATGTTAATGTACTTCGTGGCGTAATAATCGGTACTGGCATTGGTCATCAAAGTGAATTGATCTAAGCGACGTTGAAACTCATCGCCTTTTACATTTTGTGTGCCTTTAAATGCCAAATGTTCAAGTAGATGTGCTAGCCCGCCTTTGCCTTTTGGATCATTCAGTGAACCTGTTAAATAAACCGTATTTACATAAACTTTATTTTCTTTATCGTTCGGCGCAAGAATCACTCTAAAGCCATTATCTAATTTATATTCTTCAATATTCTTTTCAGTTTTTACCAGTACTGTCTGAGACCAAGACGTCGCACTCAATCCAATTAAACAAAGCGAGAGAGTAAGCTGCTTAAACCGCATTAACATAGATTATCCAAGTATTTATGGTGATTTAAATAAAAATGACAAACTATAGTAGAGAACGAGCGGTGTTTTTAATAGTGATGTTTTGCAAAAAGCTGTTTACTTAAACAGCTTTTTCTTTGCGTTTATAATGTCAGCAGACTCTATGTCTCAGTTAATCATAAGTTCCGCTTGCATATACAGTTTTGCATAACCAGAAATTTCAATCCGATCTTCAGATTCAACCACACAGTCTAAAACGCCACCACGTTTAGATGCTTGAAAAGCAATAAGCTGTTTTTGATTCAACTTTTCTGCCCAAAGTGGCACGATGCCAGTATGAATTGAACCTGTAACAGGATCTTCACCAATGCCCACTGCTGGGGCGAAATAACGTGATACACAATCAAACTGCCCCTCACCTCTCGCCGTAATCGCTACATCCGGTTGCGATGCAGTAATCGCAGTACGCACTTTGCCCAATTGTTTTAGTTTTTCCAGATCAGGCTGTTCATCCAATACATCTTGCACGTTTTCGTATTCCACAATAAACGCTTGGGTGTTGCGATAAACCGCTTTAAATGGTTTGCTTAAACCTGCTCGAAGTTCAGGAGGGTATTCAGTCACTAATTCAGCTCTGCGAATCGGAAAATTCATTTTAATTTTGCCATCATCGTCTTGGCTAACCACAAAAACACCTAAGTTACGCACATGGAATTGGATCGTTTTTGCAGCCGTGTAATCTTTAAATAAAACAAAAGCACTGGCTAAAGTGGCATGACCACAGAAATCTACTTCGTCTATAGGTGCAAACCACCGTATTTCATAGTTGCTATCATCCAACTTTTTCACAAAAGCTGTTTCAGACAAGTTATTTTCCATGGCGATATTCTGCATCAAATCATCATCTAACCATGCATCTAAAACAATGACTGCCGCAGGATTACCCTTAAATAATGCTTGGGTAAAAGCATCTACTTGATACATTTTCATCGTTGGAAACTCTCAATATTTTCAGTTATTTTGAACCGAAAGTTTATAAATCATAGATACAGTTTTTTCTAAATTTGCGATACAAACCATATCTAAGAATTTTACGTGAAAGTTATACCAAATAGATGAAAGCAGACCTATTTCTTTTCCGTCACCCAAAGCGTAATGATTCCTTGAACAACGACGACACCATCTTCCCTTAAAGCCTGCACTTTGACTTGCAAATCTCCCGTTTTCCAATCTTGCTCAACCATGGCTGTAAGTCGAATATCAGAATCAGCTTTCGCCAAATAATCAACCTGCATCCCTTTTGGCAACCATCTTAGATGAGCGGGCACAGAAGCTTCCGCCAAAACACCCATGACATATTCCAATCCGTTGCAAATCGCGATCACGTGAACTGTACCAATATGATTTTCTACAGTTTTGTTTTTTGACATGCTTGCTTCACAATAATTGCATTCAAGCTTGCAAATGATTGGGTCAACCGTTTGAAAATACGGCGCTTTACGACTTACAATTTTTGAAAGTAAAGTTAATCCACCAGGGATATTCTTCAATCCATTGTAAGCATTAAGTACATAATTGCCTTGAGGACGTATATTTTTTCTGAGTTTTTGAATTGCGGTATTAAATAGATTAGCCATTTTGAAATTGATTTAAATGAATTTCAAATAAGTTAACATAATGAAATATATCACGAACGTTCCCATAGCGTTTGTCTGAACCTCTAGGTCACACATTTTTCATGCAAGTAATAAAAAAAGAGCGGTCATCGCCGCTCTTTTAAGATCATTAAATAGCTTTAATCGCCCATATGCGAAATTATTGCTTGACCAAATTCCGAACAACGCAACAAGGTTGCATTCGGCATTAAACGCTCAAAGTCATAGGTGACAGTTTTTGCTTCAATCGCACCTGAAACCCCTTTGATAATCAGATCCGCAGCTTCCGTCCATCCCATATCACGTAGCATCATTTCCGCAGAAAGAATGATCGAACCTGGATTGACTTTATCCTGACCTGCATACTTCGGTGCTGTTCCATGGGTCGCTTCATAGACTGCAATTGCACCACCAATATTGGCACCCGGTGCGATCCCAATACCACCGACTTCGGCAGCAAGTGCATCAGAGATATAGTCACCATTTAAGTTCAGGGTCGCAATCACTGAATAATCTGCTGGGCGCATTAAAATTTGTTGCAGGAACGCATCTGCAATCACATCTTTAATGATGATGTCTTTGCCTGTTTTAGGGTTTTTGATCTTGACCCAAGGACCCCCATCAAGCAGTTCGCCACCAAAGCGTTCCATCGCAAGCTCATAGCCCCACTCTTTGAACGCGCCTTCGGTGTACTTCATAATGTTACCTTTGTGAACCAATGTCACCGAAGGTTTATCATTATCAATGGCAAATTGAATAGCTTTACGTACTAAACGCTGCGTGCCTTCTTTTGATACTGGTTTAATTCCGATACCACAGCCTTCTGAGAAACGGATTTTGGTCACACCCATTTCTTCTTTTAAGAATTTAATGACTTTCTTGGCTTCTTCAGAATCAGCTTTCCATTCAATCCCTGCATAGATATCTTCCGAGTTTTCACGGAAAATCACCATGTCGGTTAATTCAGGATGTTGCACTGGCGATGGTACGCCTTCGAACCAACGTACTGGTCGTACGCACACGTATAAATCTAATTCTTGGCGTAAAGCCACGTTCAATGAACGAATACCGCCACCAACGGGGGTGGTTAAAGGCCCTTTAATTGATATAATGAATTCACGTAAAGCATCAAAAGTTTCTTCTGGCATATATGTGCCGTAAATTTTGTCTGCTTTTTCACCGCAGTAGACTTCCATCCATTCAATCGAACGCTTACCGCAATAAGCTTTTTGAATCGCAGCATCTACTACTGCTTGCATTGCTGGTGTAATATCCACACCAATACCATCGCCTTCAATAAAAGGAATGATTGGATGATTTGGAACATTCAGTGATAGGTCTGCATTCACTGTGATTTTGTCACCATCTGCAGGAACCACGATCTTCTGATAACCCATTGTATAGGCTCTCCCTCATGTTGCTGGCGAGTAAATATATGCCTTCTTTGGCATACTTTAATTTTTTATTTGCGTAAAATAGTCTAATCCAATCTAGTTTGTTTTGAGATTTATATGAGAAATAACAACATTTCTCATATAAATAAAAGCATAAGTTTACCAACCCCCATAATCTAGAAGTAGTATTTATTTATGAGAATAGTGGTCTTCAATAAACCCTATGATGTGCTTTCACAGTTCCGAGAAGATACGGCACACTTAACGGTTTCAAATTTTATCAGCGATCCTGAGCTTCGTATTGCAGGTCGTTTAGATTTAGACTCTGAAGGTCTGATGTTTTTGACCGATCATGGGGGTTTAAATCAGTTCATTACCCACCCAAGCAATAAGAAGTATAAAACCTATCTTGCTCAAGTCGATGGTGATGTAACCGAAGAAGCTTTAGAGCAACTACGTCAAGGCATCGAACTTGCGGATGGTCTGACCTTACCTGCAAAAGCAAGTAAAGTAGACGAGCCAGATTGGTTATGGGAACGTACTCCACCTGTACGCTTTCGTGCCAACATTCCAACGACTTGGATTGAACTACAAATCTGTGAAGGACGTAACCGCCAAGTACGCCGCATGACGGCTGCGGTTGGCTTTCCAACTTTACGTTTGATTCGTACTCAAATTGGTTCAATCAACTTGGTGAAGCTTGGTTTAAAACCAGGTGAAAAAGTCGAAATCGAACCGTTGCTTTATTCTGACTTTAAGGATGTGCCAGCGGATAAACCGTATGAAGGCCGTTCTTTCGCAAAAAAATCGACCAATAAACCACATTTTTCTCGCTCAAAAGATAAAGCGCGTGAAGAAAAAGGCGAAGCACCATTTAAAGGTAAGAAAAAAGCCAGTGGCGGTACAACACGCATTTGGCAAATGGATGAAAGTGAAAAACCACGTCGTAAGACCAATGGTACGACACGTCCAAACACCAAAGCGCCACGTGGTCGTCGACCTCGTTAATGTTGCCACAAAAAAGCCAGCGCATACGCGCTGGCTTTTTTGTTTGAGAGTAAGACAAACGATCTCATCTTAGCTCACATCAATAACATTAAACGGCTGCAAGAACTGCATTGAAAGTTGCACTTGGACGCATCACCGCACTGATTTTATCCAAATCAACCAAGTAGTAACCGCCAATATCAGCAGGCTTACCTTGAACTTCAGCAAGTTCCGCACCGATCTTTTGCTCATTTTCAGCCAAGGTCTTCGCAAGTGGAGCGAATTTGGCTTTTAAGTCAGCATCTTGGTCCTGTGCAGCAAGCGCTTCAGCCCAATATAAAGATAGATAGAAATGACTGCCACGGTTGTCAAGCTCACCAGTACGACGCGACGGTGACTTGCCGCTGTCGAGTAATCTGTCCGTTGCTTGATCCAGTGTTTTAGCTAATAACTTGGCACGGGAATTGTCTTCTTTAATCCCCATCTCTTCCAATGACGCTGCTAAAGCAAGGAATTCACCAAGAGAGTCCCAACGTAAGTGGTTCTCTTCGACCAATTGCTGCACGTGTTTCGGTGCCGAACCACCTGCGCCAGTTTCATACATACCGCCACCCGCCATTAACGGAACGATCGACAGCATTTTCGCAGAAGTACCCAATTCCATGATCGGGAACAAGTCAGTGAGGTAATCACGTAAAATGTTACCTGTCACTGAAATGGTATCTAAACCACGTGCTACACGCTCAAGTGTATAACGCATCGCACGGACTTGAGACATGATTTGAATATCAAGTCCTTCTGTATCGTGCTCTTTTAGATACTCTTCGACTTTCTTGATCAATTCATTTTCATGCGGACGGTACGGGTCAAGCCAGAAGATTGCTGGCATGCCTGAATTACGTGCGCGCGTAACCGCAAGTTTCACCCAATCACGAATCGGTGCATCTTTCACCTGACACATACGCCAGATGTCGCCTTCCTCAACATTTTGTGACATCAACACTTCGCCAGTTTCAAGATCAGTGATGTTGGCAACACCAGCTTCAGTAATCTCGAAAGTTTTGTCGTGCGAGCCGTATTCTTCAGCCTTTTGCGCCATTAAACCAACGTTTGGCACAGTCCCCATTGTTCTCGGGTCGAAGTTGCCGTTCCACTTACAGAAATTAATCATTTCCTGATAGATACGAGCAAATGTAGACTCTGGCATAACTGCTTTACAGTCATACTGTTTGCCATCTGCACCCCACATTTTACCGCCACCACGAATCATCGCAGGCATAGATGCATCGACAATGATGTCATTTGGCGAATGGAAGTTGGTGATCCCTTTTGCTGAATCAACCATTGCCAGCGCAGGACGATGTTCCTGACAAGCATGTAAATCTTCAATGATTTCTTCACGTAGTGATGTTGGTAATGTCTCGATCTTCTCGTAAAGTCCGGCCATACCATTATTGACGTTGATACCTAACTCGTCGAATAATTTGCCATGTTTCTCAAAGGCATCTTTATAGTAAATTTTGACACAGTGACCAAATACGATTGGGTGAGACACTTTCATCATGGTCGCTTTAACATGCAATGAGAATAAGATCCCAGCTTCACGACAATCTTCGAGTTCTTGCTCATAGAAGTCACATAGTGCTTTCTTGCTCATGAACATCGAATCAATAATCTCACCATCCTGCAATGCCACTTTTGGCTTGAGGACAATACTCTTACCACTGTTGGTGATCAGCTCCATTTTCACATTACGAGCACGATCAAGTGTCATCGATTTTTCGCCGTGATAGAAATCACCATGTTCCATATGCGAAACGTGGGTTTGTGACCACTGTTTCCACTCGCTCATTGAATGCGGATGCTTCTTAGCATAATTCTTCACCGCAGTAGGCGCACGACGGTCAGAATTACCTTCACGCAATACTGGGTTCACAGCAGAGCCGAGACACTTACCATAACGCGCCTTGATCGCATTTTCTTCCTCAGTCGTTGGATTTCCTGGATAGTCAGGAATTGCATAGCCCTTCGATTGTAGCTCTTTAATGCATGACACCAACTGAGAAACTGAAGCACTGATATTCGGAAGTTTGATAATATTCGTATCTGGATTCTGCGTGAGACGACCAAGCTCAGCAAGGTTGTTCGTCACCTTTTGCTCGTCGCTTAAGTAGTCTGAGAATTCTGAGAGCACGCGTGAGGCTACTGAGATATCACTTTTGACAATCTCGATGCCCGCTGGCTTAGTAAAGGTCTCAATGATCGGCAGCAGCGAGTAGGTCGCCAATAGCGGCGCCTCGTCAGTCAGTGTGTAAATGATTGTTGACTTTCCACTAGCCATATATAGCCCCTTGTGTTGGATTGAGTTTTTTAGAGCCGAGCTTTTGGCCTAGCCCCTGCGAACCGGTTTACTTAAGTAAACTAGAGAATATCTGTTCTGCTCATATCTCAGTCAACGCAATATCTTGTGATAGCGACATTTCGCTGAGAAATAACAGGCGCAAGTTTAAGACTCGCCCCATGTGAACCGGTTAGCTTAATTAAAACATGAGAGTATCAGTCCTCTGGGCATCCTAGTCAACGCAATATCTAGTGATAACGACATTTCGCTACGAAATACCTACTAAGGTCTATGATTGAAACCCTCTAAATTGGTTATTTACTAAACTTTGGTCAGTGTTATACAGCCCTTTTATACGATTGTAGTTACACTTTTTAAACTACTTTTTTTAACAAATGATTAAAACAGGCCACACTAATTTTTTTTAATTTTAAAAAGCAAGGAAGAAGCAATTTTACTTCTTCCCTGAGTTTAGAAGTCCATCGACCACTTGGTTAATCTTAACATCGTTACCTTGATATTTTGTGAGATCAAGCCCATCATAATTCAACGTAAATTCACAAGCATTCGGCTTAAATGGAGCATTAAATACCTGTGTCTGAATATGATAGCTTTCTATTCGATTAATGAGAGTTTCTTGAAAACGGTCAATTTTAACCTTAGAATTATTTTCGATACAGATGGATTTGATCTGTGAACGATAATCACTGTGAATCGGATTTGCTTGCCATTGCCATGTTGTATTACATGCTGAGCAAAGTATTCCACTTAATAAGAGGAAAATTAATCTTTTATTTTTCATAATATTTAAAAAATTCAAGTCCCATCATTTTTAAAACTGTTATTTAGATATAAAATCTTTTTTAGAAATCATCACGAAATTATCATTTTCAAAGCTATATTTCTTAAAAGACTTCAATGGTTCAACTTCTGTACGATATAAGAAACTAACTTCCTCACTATAATAAGATAATAAATTATTAAAAATACAATTCATATTATTAGCTTCACTCACCTGAAGTATCCAAGCAAATTCTTTATAATCTGGATAATGCCATTCGTTATTTTCTTCGTGAAAATTTTTGATAAGTTTTACCTCCCCTCTATCAATAAATTTTGCAAGAAAATAATTTCCCCAAAAAGAACTTTCGTGAGATTCCAGTTTAATACCAAAAAAATCGCTCAAGCTCTTTATCATCAACTTTTCATTATTAAAGGCTATACTATAAAAATCATATATATACATCTTATCAACCTATTACTTTACAATATGTGAGTTTCCACGTGATAATGCTCCTTGAAGCTTAAATTCAATTGGTCGCCTACCTTGCTTAGCTAATTGCTCTCTTAACCCGAATCGTGCTTAAGCCAATGATTCCATTACTCGAATGGTTGGCTTGTTTTGATGACATAATTGGTAAGCACATAAAGATGCATAAATTCCAGCTAAGTATCCTTCAATGCTTCTCGCTTTACTGGTGATCAAATTATATCGTCCTTTTAACAAGCTGAATAAAGTCTCTATTTTATTGCGCTGCTTTAAATGATATTCATCTGATGTAGAGAGTTGAATAAATTTCATGTTTTTTCGATGATATGTAATTAAATCAATGTTTTGTGATTTTAATCTGCTCTTTAATTTCTGACTAATATAGCCGCGATCAGCATACAGCTTTGCTTTTAATCCTTTTACTAATTGTTCTACCATTTTAATATCTGCTATATGCCCATTCGATAAAGCTGTACTAACAATGTCTCCTGACTGATTCATCATTAAATGCAGCTTACATCCAAAGAACCATCCCATTGAACTTTTGCCGCGGGTTGCAATCGCTTTTAGGGATTTATGCCGTTGAATACGCTGATTTTTACATACAGGTAGTGTCGTCGAATCTATCCATAAATAATTGCTGACGCTATTTTTCATCAAGGCAAAGTGTAACGCATGCAGTGCCAATTGATGGACTCTGATGAGATATATCATCCGCTGGTAGCATGAGCTCTAAAGAGTTGACTGTAATTTTGCTTTAATGAAAAGAAGAATGCTTTAAAGTTATTGAAATGTGAGCATTTATACCAAATGGCGATAAACACAATTTCTGAAACTTTCAATTGAGAAGTTCGTATTCTCACACGCTTGTTGCTGCGTTTTAAAAACTCCCAATAAATTACTTCAAATTTCTGAAAAAAGTCGTCAATGATGCAAAAGAAATATGTAAAATCGAACATGGTGGCTGAAGGCATAGGTTGTGTGGTAACTCCCTAATGGTTTTCAGCCACCTTTTTTTCAAGCTAATTTCTTATCCGCGATTCAGGTTCTCTTAAGTTGCATCCCGAGAAATCTGGCCTGATCATTGCTCAAAGGCCCTATACGATCAGGCACCTTAAAGCTATTTACTCGAACTAAAACCAGTGTATTCAAATACAATAATTTATATAACGCAATTCGCCAATTATACTTTTAGCTTTATCATTAACTTATTTTTTAATAATCCTAAATTAAATTATTAGTACTCCTCCGTTTTTCGTTAAAGTACTAATACATCCAATTTGATTAACTTATAAAAACTTATTTTTTTGTGGATCGAAAATAATCGCATTGGAAATATCTTCTAAGTAATCCATCATTAAAATTATATAATTTGTATATTTTTTTAACTCATCATCAGCAAATCTAACAATTATTCTTTTATCAATATTAGAAATTATACTAGCTTTATCCGAGTCGGTATAAGTTGAAATCTCTATTGAATCTTCAATCACATTCTGACCAGTTTCATAAAAAACTTTAATCCACCAATCTCCCCAGGAAAGAACTAAATGTTTATCAGAACAATCAAATGGATCTTCCTCATATTCAAGATCAAACTTACTTGTTTTAGAAAAACACTGTCTCAATTCTTTTTCAATCAGCTCTAATGAAAACTTATTTGAATTTTCATTAATTAAACAATATAGTGAAAAAGCCATAACTTATTTCCTCCAAAAACCTGATGTGCCAATATCAACGGGCGTAAATCTTTCTGTATTAGGATCAAAAATTCGAACTTTCCCATTAGTGTTACGAATATTATCTAATAATGGCTCAGAAATCGATCTAGTTCGAGGCCCAATAATTAAATTGAACTTCATTTCTTTTTCAACTGCATAATTGTAAAAAGCTTGAAGTTGAGCCGAATTAGATAAATTTTGTACATTTTTGACATCTGTTACTCCAAATTTTCCTCCAACAGGAAGATCCGGAATATATCCTTCAATTGAAATAGGCTTAGAACCTTTACCAAGAGGTACATTTAAACTTTCACGAACATTCTTTTCAAAAGAATTACCGTTGCTATTATTAGCCCATACAGTTTGTGCTTTTTTATACCAAACTTCTGGACTTTTAGGATTATTAGACTCACTTAAATAACGATCATAACGCCAATGATGCTCTGTTGGAATAATTCCGTAATCTACTTTATCCGAACTATTAAAACGGCTCCACTCCATTTCCGCAAAATTAGGAACTGAATCATTTCCTAATAATTTAGGATTTGGAGATAATTTGAGTCCTATCTGGCCAGCTTGACCAAATCGACTTGGAACACTATCAAAAGAGATTACAGGGCTTGTATCAAACCGTGAAACTAACTTTGTTCCACCGCCTAATCCAGCACCGTAAAGCCCTACAAATCCACCCTCGAGTTTCTCATTCCATGAAGTATTGTTCCAGTAATTCGAAACGCCTGTTGCAGTATTATCAATCGGATGCTCAGCAAAGGTCTTAATTCCTGACCATGCTGTTGCTCTTGAATTTGGATCTGTTCCTAACTCAACTAAACCAGCGACACCATTAACAGCCCCTTGTGCCATACGCATAAATGGTCGAGACACTGCTGCACTAACAACCATTGTTGCCGAATCACCATTGTCTCGCACATTAGTAATATCAGCTACTCGATTATTCATGAAAGTTTGAACAGATCTCGCCCCATTTGCAATAAATGGGATGTCCTGTTGAACTAAGCCCAATGGCGTGAATTTACTCGCATATTTAAGGAAACTACCGACCCCATCCAAAGCATGTTCAATATTAGGATCACCTATCCAATTATTATCACTTTCAGCCTGTATACGAATAGGGGATAATTGCTTAATATCTACATTTTGACTCATCATCAAAATAGTACGTTCTTGGTTATTATTTGGCTTATAATCAAATAATTCCTCTCTTATTCCATCACGTATGCTAGACCAATTACCATCTCTAAAATCATTGATAAAATCTCTTCCACTATAAGCATAAAGCGGAGATGAGCCTAATGATGTACGTTCACCAGTTGCTGAATTATAGACGCTAATATTTGATTTATATTGTTTATTCTCTGAACCAAACCAACTCTCAGCTTTCTCTGCAAACTGTCTGCCTACAGTATTGGCTATCGCAGCCATTGAGACATTCAAATAATCCGGCTTACTTCCACCAAACCATTTATCTTCTATCGTGCTTGCTATATTTGCCCCTGCTAATGCATATGCATATGGACTTGCTGTAGTACCTAGAGCATCATCAAATACACCACTAGCACCCATACCAGAAGCCGC
>NZ_JAVDVH010000016.1:0-64921 GCF_031456775.1 Acinetobacter sp. 3657
TGTTGGTTTTATTTTTATTGTTTATATCATCTTTTTTTCAGCTTTTGACCTTTTATAAGTATTTCTAAAATTAACATAATACGCCTTATGCGAAATATGTAAAAAAAGCCTCTTAATGAGTTTAAGGGGCTTTTTATAATTTAATTTTAAAACTTAAACCGAATGACCCAACCGCTCACCCATCACAACAGCCGAATTGGCTTTAAATTGTTCTTCCCACACCATCTTGTCTTTTTCAAACAATACCACTGCGGTTGAACCGAGATAGAAACGGCCAAGTTCTGCGCCTTTCTCAAGTTTCATTTGATGATGTTGTAACTCAACACGACCTGTAGGTTTTACTTTACCTGTTGCAACAGTCTCAATCCCTGCCACAATCATTGCACCCACTAAAACCACAGCCATACGACCAAGCTCAGTATCAAATAAACACACCATGCGTTCATTACGCGCAAATAAACCAGGAATGTTTTCCGCAGTCACTTGGTTCACTGAAAATAATTCACCCGGAATATATAAGGTTTCCGTCAATGTGCCTGCCAATGGCATATGCACACGGTGATAATCTTTAGGTGATAAGTAAACAGTCGCAAATTGACCTTCATGGAATGGCTTCGCCAATTGCGGATCACCAATCAATTTTTCAACAGAAAAACTCTGACCTTTGGCTTGAAAAATATCACCCGCTTCAATTTTACCAAGCTGTGAAATCGCACCATCCGCAGGGCAAACAACACTATCTGCTCGCTCATCTACACCACGTACACCATTTTTTAAGGCACGGGTAAAAAATTCATTGAAAGACTTGTATTGCAAGGCATTGCTTTGCTCAGCAATACTCATATCAATACCATATTTTGCTTTGAATGCTTGAATAACAGCAGTTTTCACCAAAACATTTTCACTTGCGGCAACCTTGCCAATAACACGACTGAGCTGATGTTGCGGTACTAAATTTTGTGCTTTGATAAAGAATTGTTTTTTTAAATCTGCTGCAAAACTCAAGACGGTGACTCCCCTGAAATAATAGGACTATCGAGGCGATTGCCCCATTCACTCCACGCACCATCGTAGGCTCTGACTTGCCAATTGAGCAATCTCGCCAAAATATACGCCAAGCCTGAACGGTGATGCGACTGACAATACACCACGACAGGTTGTTGTAAATCAAAGCCTAATTGCTCTAAACGTTGTTGAGTGCGTTCAAGCGAGTGTAATTTTAGATGATTTTCACGATTAAGGGCAGTACTCCACTCAAAATGCATTGCATTTGGGATGTGACCGCCGCGTCGCGCAGCTAAACGCAGACCTGTATATTCTTCATGGCTACGACAGTCCCACAACTGAATATTGTGTTCTTGAACCTGTGCTAATAATTCATTGTATTCAATACGGTGTTGTTGCACAGCATTCAAATCCACCTGTACACGTTCGCGAACAGGAATAACTGTTTCAACGTCAGTGGTCGTTGGCAAACTTGCACCTAACCAAGCGTGAATGCCGCCATTGATTAGACTGGTGCGAGTAAACCCAAGGCAATGTAAATTCCAGATCAAGCGCCCTGCCCAAGCCCCGCCTTCATCGTCATAAACCACTACATGATGCTGAGGTGAAATATTTAATTTTTCAATTAAGGCTTTTAAACCCTCTACATCGGGCAATACACCATTGGCTTGTTCATTTTGCGCAACTAAATATTTAGGCTGTAAATGAATCGCATGGGGAATATGCAACTGTTCATAAACCGATGCCCGACTTAAATCAATCACACGAATCAATTCATGCCCTAAATGCGGAACAAGTTGTTCAGGTTCAATCAGTAAACCGAGTTTAAAATCAATGTCAGTCATTGTTATGGAATCTTGTGATCACAGCATTGTGATTGATTTTAGCATAGCTCACTTTTTATCTTCGTCTGATTTTTTGCATTCATTGAGCTGGAAAGGAGATATGGGCTAAGAGAACCTCTTTTTTATTTAATAACTTAATTCCACTAAAAAATAAAACAATACTCACTCTTAAAAATCTAATCTGATATTTACTATCGAGACGGCGGCATGGATGCCGCTCGTTTGGCTGTGATACAAGGAAGTATCATCAGCCAAACAAATGGTTTTGCCTACTTTTCCCAAAAGAAAAGTAGGTCGAACCGAAGGTTTATCCTAATATTTAAATCATGCTTAGCAATAAACAGCAGTCACAATAATCTGAATGAGAAATTAACTTTTATTTTATTCAATCTCAAACACCTGACGCAAATACGCCAAGAACGTCTCGTTATCACTCATGGTTTTACCTGAACTATCCGAGATTTTGGCTACAGATTGGCGATTACACTCCACCAATTTCAACACAATATTCAACGGTGTCTGCCCCATATCATTGGTCAGATTGGTTCCTATTCCAAAACTAACTTGGAAACGATCTTTAAAATACTGATGTAATAACCATGCCTTTTCTAAATCAAGACCATCACTAAAGGTCAGCATCTTGGTCTTGGTATCAATTTTTAATTTACGATAGTGAGCATAAGCTTTGTCGCCCCACTCATACGGATCACCACTGTCATGGCGCAAGCCATCAAACAACTTGGCAAAATACAAATCAAAATCACGCAAGAATGCATCCATACCGACCACATCGGTCAAGGCAATACCAAGATCTCCCCGATACTCTTGTACCCATGCTTCTAGCGCCGCTTTCTGGAAATTGCGTAATCGCACATCCAATGCCTGAAAGGCTTGTAAAAACTCATGTGCCATGGTTCCGATGGGGCTAATACCGAGTTCTTTAGCTAACAGCACATTACTGGTTCCACGGAATACGGTTGGTGCAGCAGTATGAAACGCTTGTACCACATGCTTCTGCCATTCAAAACTATAACGGCGACGTGTTCCAAAATCTGAAACCAAAAAGGGTGGATCATTTTCTTGTTGTAATTCAGCATACTGTTGCAACTGAATCAACTTCTGCTGTAACCGACGCTCACCTTCAACCCAAACATCATCATGACGAATACGGCGGAAATACAGTTCATTGACGATGGCCAAGACAAAAATCTCAAACATCATCGCTTGGACCATGGGTCCTTCGATTCGAATATCTAAACGCCCAGCGTCATCAACACTGGCCTGAATAAAACGACGTTTCAGTTGGAATAGTTCTAGATAATCAACGAAATCACTTTTGATAAAACGCAATGAACGTAAATATTGCAGCTCATCTTCTGCAAATTTCAAATCGCAGAGCAAATCCAGTTGATGATTTAAATCAGCTAAAATTTCTGCCAAAGGATAAGCCGTATCTTTTAAATTTCGACAACGAAATAAATAAACACTATGCGTTTGCGGAAACTGATGTAACACCACTTGCAACATGGTGAATTTATATAAGTCGGTGTCGAGTAAAGATCGAATAATGGCAGACATAGGTGCTGGTTTTAACCCATTCTTTTGCAAATATATCTCGTTATACAACCAAAGCGCTGCTGTTGGATAGTAGACTTTTGCTGCAAAGTCACTTTTTAATCAAGCTTCTCTGCTAAAATCTCCTGTCTTTTTTCAATTCTCTTTCAATGTTATGCGCGCAGTTATTCAACGAGTCCTCGAAGCCAAAGTTGTAGTTGACGGTCAAACGACTGGTGAGATTCAACACGGTTTATTGGTGTTTTTAGGCCTCGGTAAAGAAGATACCTTAGAGAAAGGGCGAAAGTTGATTGATAAGATTCTAAAATATCGAATCTTTGATGATGAACAAGGCAAAATGGGCTGGAATGTCAGCCAAGCCAAGGGTGGGATTTTATTGGTATCTCAATTCACCCTCATGGCACAAACCCAAAAAGGCTTACGACCCGATTTTGGACCTGCTATGCCACCGACTGAAGCCAAAGCGCTGTATGAACAATTGGTTGAGTATAGCCGTCAACAATTTGAACAGGTTGAAACAGGGGTTTTTGCAGCGGATATGAAAGTGCACTTAATCAATGATGGTCCAGTGACTTTTAACTTAGAAATCGAATAATTCCAAACAATAAAAAAACGCCCAAATTGGGCGTTTTTTTATAGCTTTTTTATCTGCCCGTTTTTTCTTTAATAAATGCACGAACTTGACGAAGCTTCTGTTTTACAGGTTTTGGCACTTTAGGTGGAATTAATTTCGCAGCTTGGTTGAACCACACCAACAAACTAAAATCACCTTCCATTTTAATACTGCCATCTTGCATCCCAGTCATGAACGCAGTTGGATCACCTTTCACTAACGTTTTTACACCTTGCTCACTATCAGCAAATTGTAAAATAAAATCAGCTTTTTCTGGGCTACCTGCAACTGTCTCAATCTTGCCATGGTTCACAAGGATTTGACGCGCCAATCCTAGATCAGTTCCGATTTGAATACGGAATTCGCGATCATGTACCAACTCAATAAACTTCGGGCTAGTACGTGCTAATTGCTTCATACGTAACGCCAAACCTGCCACTAACAAATCAAGTGGATCAGTACTTACATCAACAATAGGTAGCTTAACCACAGGTAAAGAAGAAAGCTTCATGACATTTATGCCTACAGTATATGGTGGAAATTAAGACAATCCGTATCCTAGCACAATTGTAGAAAGGTCGGTAAAAGCTTTGTCACAGAATACAACAAAGGCATGCTGAGCATGCCTTTGTTGTTGTTCAAATTATTATAAATTATCGGCTAGAACATTGTTGCTGATCGTCCTTATATACTGGTGTATGTTCAATATACTGACGATTTGCTAACTGTTTTTGTGCTTGTTTGTCTTCACGTAAAAGGATAAATGTAACCGTCACCATCGCGAGGCTCAGGGCCGTCAGATAACTATAAGCGACTGATATTTCGAAGATGGTTTGCACACCAAAGCGTACCACTTCTAACAGTCCCCAACAGAGCATACCTGCCAACATAAAACCTAACCAACGACGATAAGGAGAAAAGAAAACAGCAATAACTGCGACAGCGATTAAGCCAAATCCAACCCACATGGTGAAATTCGCTGCTTCCATAGGAACCTCCGTCTTAAAAAAGATGGTCTGTATTCTTGTTCAGACCTCATCATAATTGTTCTGTATCTCTAACAGTACTTCGTATTGCATTTGCGTCTTTAAGCATTATGGAGTGTTTTTTTTAGAAAAAAAGAGCCTGAAATTAACCACACGACACAAGCTGTCGCAATATGCTTTTGTCATTACATTTTTTTAAATTACAAAAGTCCTGAATTTCCATATAGCATCAATTGCAGCGTGTCATTACAAAAAAATAGACCTCAATTCAGATGTATAAAAACTTTTTTCTGAATTTTTTTATCGTTGTTTTTCTATACATTTAGACATAAATATGAAGAAAAAAAGACAGGATAAAAATGCACAGTGCCGCTCAAAAAGCGGCACCATTTTAATGCAATTATCACTGTGTTTAAGCACGATTCAGATCTTTATCGTGCATTCCTAATAGATACAGCACCCCATCCAAACCCACACTAGAAATGGCTTGATTGGCATTTTGACGCACCAACGGTTTCGCGCGGAAGGCAACCCCTAGCCCAGCGATCGAAAGCATCGGTAAATCATTGGCGCCATCGCCTACCGCCATCGCTTGTTCAAGTGAGATCCCCATCCGTTCAGCCAATTGGCGTAACAATTCAGCTTTACGTGCGCCATCAACGATTGCGCCTTGGACTTCACCTGTGACGATGCCATCTTGTACATCTAAGATATTGGCGTGAACTTCATCAATTCCAAGTTTTTCTTGCAAGTATTCAGCGAAATACTGAAAACCACCAGATAAGATCGCAGTCTTATAACCCAATGATTTTAATGTCGTAATCAGGCGTTCAGCACCTTCAGTAATAGTCAAACGTTCTGCAATCTTAGGTAGAACCGAAGCATCTAAACCTTTCAATAAAGCAACGCGAGCACGAAAGCTTTGTTGAAAATCTAATTCACCTTGCATAGCACGCTCTGTAATTTCAGCAACTTGTGCGCCTACACCCGCTTCTAAGGCGATTTCATCAATCACTTCTTGCTCGATTAAGGTTGAATCCATATCAAAGCAGACTAAACGACGATTACGGCGATAAGCATTGTCTTCTTGCACTGCGACATCAATATTCAATTCGCCAGATAAACTTAAACAGGCAGCACGCATGGCTTGTGCATCTAGCATTTGGCCACTTAAACCAAACTGCACACAGGCACGACGAGGAAAATGACTTTCTTCTTCTAAAGCCAAACGACCTGACAGTCGGGTAACTGTTTCGATATTAAAGCCCTGACCTGACACAATATTTGTGACGGCTTGCAAGTGTTCTGCGGTTAATTCTGGCGCAAGCGCTGTGACAATATAACGTGTTCTACCACCTTCACTGACCCATTGCTCATATTCTGCGTTGGAGATTGGTTTAAATCGAACAGTTAAGCCAATATCATGTGCTAAAATCAGGATCTCTTTCATTGCTAATGCAGTTGCAGTCTCATTATCCGAAGCAACAACAATCCCTAAAGTGAGTTGATTGTGGATAACGGCCTGTCCAACATCGAGTATTTGCAAAGAATGTACGGATAGTACTTGCATTAATCGAGTAAACTGATTCGGTTGATCTGGTCCTAAAAAGGATATAAGAATGATTTCTCGCATGAATTGACTCGTGTTTGAGCGACAACTATTGTGTAAGAATCATAGCATAACCCATGAATCTATTTGCCTTGGAAATTTAACTTGAATGCGCCTCGCCAAGGGCTATTTGCTAGCCTACTGATCGTAAGTTTTGCATTGCATACCTTTTTATTGGTGATTGCAACGACTCATCAACTCAATGAAAATCGCGCCAGCCAAGGACAGCTGATGACCAGTCAGCTGGTGGCAGATAGTCTTGCAGAACTGGAACCCGCCAATACTGTTTCACTGGCATTGGTTGCCAATCGTTATGCCACCAATCCAAGCGTTGCATCGATTCGTATTTTGAATGCAAATCAGCAAGTGCTGGCGACCAGCGGCATGGCCAAAACACGTCAAGGCGAAGTATTCGTCCGTGATGCATTGCAAAATGAAAAGAAAGTTGGAACGGTTGAAATTACCTTAATCCAAGCCAGTATTGGTGAAATCCTACGTACCCAATGGTTGGCGATCTTTGCATCCTTATTTATACATTTCCTCATTTGGTTGGCTTATCGTGTCATTGCTCGACCAACACGCAGTGAATACCTAGCGCGTATCAATCAAGAAAATCATCTTAAACATGAGATCCAGCGTTTAACCCAAGCACTTGCGCTCGAAAAACAAAATACCATCACCTTAGTGGCTCAAGCGCAACAACAAACCAAAGCACAAGCCAAACCGCGTGTTGAAAAAACGCCAATAGATCCATCTCAAATGAATCATCAAGCTTTGGCGCTCAATATTCAGTTTTATGATCCAAAGCAGCTTTTAAATAGTGTCAACCAGTCTGTTTCGGTGCCTTATTTCAAATTGTGCCAATTGTTCTTAGATAAAAGTATCGATCTCTGCGCCAAGCATTATCAAATCGATGCAGCTCAAATTTGCGTGGTACAAGAGTTCAATGCCGAAGGTGCAACCTTATCGACCACCTCGGAACAACCACATGCACTAGAATGTTTGATGATGGTTGGTGCGGTATTCCAGTTATTGGCCGAAGTGCTTTACAAACGCTATCGTGAAGATAAACGCTTTGCGCTACAAACCCGTGGTGCTGTTGCTAGCGCTGTTGATGCAATGCAACTGGATGCAATCGAAGCCGCAAAACGTTTAACCCAACATTTACATGCCAAAGAAGCGGCCTTACACCTCAACCACGATCAGCTCAAAACCGTTCAACATCGCTATGAATTGGTTGCGATGCCGAATCCAAGCAATATCATGACGCGTCATGCTTTTATGATTAATGGTATGAATGAAGAATGTGCGACCTTGGCACAAACGATACGTACTGAAATCCTGATGGGGAAAAAAGCCAAAGCTGCGACAGAATCTTAATACGCATACTTCATATAAAGAACTGTCATCTCGTTTTATCCGCCATCATTCAAGACTTTGCGCCTCCCCTGACGCAAAGTCTTGTTCGTTTTACAATACCTGAGCAAGAGCAAAGCACTGCTTTGATCGCAGCGCAAGGCGAAGCTCGATGACAGAAATATTTTTTTTGCTGCAATGAGCGCTATAGCTCCTAAGGTGAAATATCAACAGCCGCTAAGAAGCACAGGCGAAATTTTTTAAAATGCGTTAAACTATGTCAGATTTATCGAATACTAGTGCCTTAAAAGGCAGCAAAAAGGTGAAAACGAATGCCGCTAAGTTGTGTTGAAGAGCTTGTCGCAGATATTCGTGCAGGCAAAATGGTCATTCTTATGGATGACGAAGATCGTGAAAATGAAGGTGATTTAGTCATCGCTGCGACGCATGTGCGTCCTGAAGATATTAACTTCATGATCACCCATGCACGTGGTTTGGTCTGCCTGACCCTGAGTCGCGAACGCTGTAAACAACTCAACCTCCCGCTGATGGTTGACCAAAACGGCGCACAGCATGCAACCAACTTTACGCTTTCAATTGAAGCGGCGGAAGGCATTAGCACTGGAATTTCTGCGGCTGAACGTGCCCATACCATTCACGCTGCAGTTGCTGCACATGCCAAACCAAGTGATATTGTACAACCAGGTCATATTTTCCCATTAATGGCTCAACCGGGCGGTGTACTTCATCGTGCTGGACATACCGAAGCAGGTTGTGATCTGGCTCGACTTGCAGGTTTAGAACCTGCCTCTGTCATTTGTGAAATTATCAATGATGATGGCACCATGGCACGTCGTGCGGATTTGGAAATCTTTGCTGAAAAACATGGTTTAAAAATTGGAACCATTGCAGATCTGATTCACTACCGTATGACCAATGAACAAACGGTAGAACGTCTGTCACAAGAAAGTATACAAACTGAATATGGTACATTTGAACTGTATAAATACCGTGAGCTTGGTAATCCAGATATTCATTTAGCTTTAGTCAAAGGCGAACCAAAGCAAGGTGTGACCACTGTCCGAGTACATGGTTTCAGCCCAATTCGTGACTTGTTAAAGCTAAATAAAGCAGATGGTTCTTCTGCTTGGAATTTAGATCTTGCCCTTAAAACCATTGCAGCAAGCGAACGTGGCGTTTTAGTTTGGATCGGTCAGGACCATTTACAAGATTTGGGTCATGCTTTCGATCAGTTAAATCAACCAAAACCGCTCAAATCAAATGCTGCACTTTCACATCAATATCAAACCATTGGTGTAGGCGCACAGATTTTACGTGATCTAGGCGTTGAAAAAATGAAGTTGTTGAGTTCTCCACTTCGTTTCAATGCCCTATCAGGATTTAATTTAGAGGTCGTGGAATACATCACTGCCGATCAAATCACAGCAAAATAATCGAGGTTGCTATGGCAATTCGCCGAATTGAAGGTTTATTACATCTCGCAAGCGAAGGTCGCTATGCGATCTTAGTGGGTCGTTTCAACAGCTTTGTGGTTGAACATTTACTTGAAGGTGCTATCGACACTTTAAAACGCCATGGCGTTTCAGAAGAAGCCATCACCGTGATTCATGCACCGGGTGCATGGGAACTGCCTATTGTTGCGAAAAAACTCGCTGCATCAAAAAACTTTGATGCGATTATTGCATTAGGTGCGGTGATTCGTGGTAGTACACCACACTTTGACTTCGTTGCAGGTGAATGTGCCAAAGGCTTAGGCGTTGTTGCACTTGAAAGCACAATGCCGGTGATCAATGGTGTCTTGACAACGGATAGCATTGAACAAGCAATTGAACGTTCTGGTACGAAAGCAGGTAATAAAGGTAGCGAAGCTGCACTTACTGCAATCGAAATGGTTAACTTATTAAAGGCAATTTAAAGCATGTCGCAAACACTTCAGGCCGCTTATGCAGCGAAACGCAAAGCACGTCGTTTTGCTGTACAAGGAATTTATGAATGGCAAATGAGTCATAATCCTGTCCATGAAATTGAAGCACGTACCCGTGTCGAAAATGCCATGCATAAAGTTGACCTTAACTATTACCATGAATTGCTCACGCAAGTGGTTGCTCAACATGACGCTTTAGATGAGTTACTTATTCCAGTCCTTGACCGTGAGTTAAACGCACTGGATGGTGTTGAACTTGCAACGTTACGACTCGGTGCTTATGAACTTCGAGATCACCTCGAAGTTCCGTATCGTGTGGTGCTGGATGAAGCAATTGAATTAGCAAAACACTTTGGTGGTGCTGATAGTCATAAATACATCAATGGTGTATTAGACCGTTTATCATCAAAATTACGTGAAGCTGAAAAACAGCAAGCAAAATAATAGGCTTGATGTTCTATGGCTGAGTTTTCGATCATTGATCAATATTTTAAACGCACATCAAAGCTTGATGTCAGTTTAGGCATCGGTGATGACTCAGCCATTGTTACCCCACCACCCTCACAACAGTTAGTGATCTGTGCAGATACACTTGTTGCGGGTCGGCATTTCCCCTTAGACACCTCAGCCCACGCCATTGGCTGGAAAAGTGTGGCCGTCAACTTATCTGACTTGGCTGCAATGGGTGCAAAACCACATAGTATTTTACTTGCTTTAAGCCTTCCGACGATCGACCATGATTGGTTAGCCGAATTTAGCCGTGGGCTATTTGACTGCTGTGACCAATTTGGGGTTGCATTGATTGGTGGTGATACTACTCAGAGTACGCAACTGACGATCAGTGTGACTGCACTCGGCTGGATTGAACACGGTCAAGCGATTACTCGATCTGGTGCGCAAGTCGGCGATTATATATGTATTAGTGGTCAACTCGGTGATGCTGCCTACGGATTACAACATTTAGGTCATCCTCTACAACAACGCCTCGACTATCCAACGCCACGTTGTCATTTAGGACAACAGCTCAAAGGCTTGGCATCCAGCATGATTGATATTTCAGATGGACTTGCACAAGACCTTGGTCATATTCTTAAAGCATCCAAGTGCGGTGCTAAATTATTGCTCGATCAGCTACCGATAGATAAATCACTAAAAGAACAAAATATGCGGCAAGCTTGGCATTATGCGCTGGCTGGTGGCGATGATTACGAACTATGCTTTACAATATCACCGCAAAATTATGAGAAACTGTTGCGACAACACTTAGATGTTCCGCTTACAATAATCGGCGAAATTGCCCAGCAAACTGGATTGCTATTTGAGTATATGGGCGAGATTTACCCATTGGATGTTCATGGATACCAACACTTTGCATAAACCACCCATTCGCTTCAATCAAATGACTTGGTATAACCGCTGCATCGTTTTCTGTGGTGTTGGCTTTGGTTCCGGTCTCAGTCCTAAAGCACCGGGTACTTTTGGTTCAGCTTTCGCCTTGCTGTTTGTCCCACTTTGGCTATATCTTGGTTTATCGGCAAGTATTGTGGTGGTTTTATTGATGTCGCTGATCGGCATTTATATCTGTGGACATACCGCCAAAGTCCTCAATGTACATGATGATGGCCGTATTGTATGGGATGAGTTTGCTGGCCAATCCATCGCCTTACTACCTTTACTGTATTTACAACAACTAAATTGGCTCTGGGTTCTGGTCGGATTCATCTTGTTCCGCATCTTTGACATTTGGAAACCATTCCCAATCAATTGGGTGGACCAAAAAGTGTCTGGTGGTCTAGGCATCATGCTAGATGACATCATTGCTGGAATTTGGGCAGCGCTTTGTATTTTTATTATTCACTTTTATTTTCTAACTTAAGCTATTGATATTAGAGTTAATCATGTCAACAACAGTTATTATTCTTGCAGCAGGGAAAGGAACGCGCATGCGTTCACAACGACCAAAAGTATTACAACCACTCGCGGGTCGTCCACTGCTCGGTCATGTAGTTCAAACAGCAAAAAAGCTACAGGCTCAAAATATTATTACCATTTATGGACATGGTGGAGAACTGGTCAAACAAAGCTTTGCTGAAGAACAAATTGAATGGGTTGAACAAGCCGAACAACTTGGAACAGGCCATGCCGTTCAAGTGACTTTGCCCGTTTTACCTCAAGATGGCGTTTCTTTGATTCTCTATGGCGATGTGCCTTTGGTTCGTCAAAGCACCCTTGAGCAACTGCTTGAGGCCTCCAGTCAATCTGGCATTGGCATGATCACGCTCAATGTTGAAAATCCAACAGGCTATGGTCGTATCGTTCGCCAAGCAGGAAAGATTCAAGCGATTGTTGAACATAAAGACGCGAATGAAGAACAGCGTCAAATTCAAGAAATTAACACGGGCATTTACTGTGTCAGTAATGCCAAATTGCATCAATGGTTACCAAAACTATCCAACAACAATTCACAAGGTGAATATTACCTGACCGATATTGTGGCGATGGCGGTTGCTGATGGTTTAGAAATTGCATCTATTCAACCTGAATTGGCATTTGAAGTTGAGGGTGTCAATGATCGTTTACAGCTTGCAACCCTAGAGCGCCAATTTCAGCAACAACAAGCCAAAGAGCTGATGCAACAAGGTGTGCATTTGATTGATCCAAGTCGTTTCGATTTGCGTGGTCGCTTGATCTGTGGTCAAGATGTACTGATTGATGTCAATGTTATCATTGAAGGTGACTGCGAACTTGGCGATAACGTCCAGCTCGGTGCAGGATGTATTTTAAAAAATACACGTATTGCTGCGGGCACCCAAGTTCAAGCTTATAGTGTATTTGAAAATGCGGTTGTTGGTGAAAATGCACAGATCGGGCCTTTTGCTCGTCTACGCCCCGGTGCAAAATTGGCCAATGAGGTGCATATTGGTAACTTTGTTGAGGTTAAAAACTCGAATATCGGTCAGGGTTCTAAAGCCAACCACTTCACCTATTTAGGTGATGCGGATATCGGTGCGGATTGTAATATCGGCGCTGGCACGATTACCTGTAATTATGATGGTGCAAATAAACATCGGACCATCATTGAAGATCAGGTCTTTATTGGCACCAATAACTCACTCGTTGCACCGATCAAAATTGGTCAAGGTGCTACCACTGGTGCTGGTTCAACCCTAACCCGAGATGTAGCTGGGCATAGTTTAGCAGTCGAACGATCTAAGCAGTTTGAAAAAGCGAATTATCAACGTCCCCAGAAGTTGAAAAAATAAGAGGATAAAATTATGTGTGGTATTGTTGGTGGCGTTGCTGAACGTTGTGTAACCGATATTCTCATTGAAGGTCTTAAACGTCTCGAATATCGTGGTTACGATTCGGCAGGTTTAGCATTATTAAATAATCAAAAAATCTTACGTGAACGCCGCGTAGGAAAAGTCGCCAATTTAGATGAAGCGGTCTCTGAACAAAAATTAACGGGTAATATCGGGATTGCACACACGCGTTGGGCGACTCACGGCAAACCGACTGAGAACAACGCTCACCCACATGTATCAGGTAATGTTGCAGTGGTTCACAACGGTATTATTGAAAACTACCAAGAACTCAAGGATGCATTACAAGCACAAGGCTATGTGTTTAGCTCTCAGACCGATACTGAAGTGGTTGCACATCTGGTCAATGACGCACTGAAACAAACGGATAGCCTATTAGAAGCGGTACAAAAGGTTACACCTCAGCTTAAAGGCGCGTATGCGTTGGGCATTATTCACACTGCACATCCAGATGAACTCATTACTGTACGTGAAGGTTCACCGCTTGTCATCGGTGTGGGAATTGGCGAGAATTTTATTAGCTCAGACCAATTGGCATTATTACCTGTCACCAATCGCTTCGTTTATTTAGAAGAAGGTGATATTGCACGTTTAACACGTAGCAGTATTGAGGTTTTTGTTAATGGTGAGGCTGTTGAACGTCCTGTAAAAGAACTGGATGCAACCGTAAGCAATGTATCCAAAGGCGCATATAAGCACTTCATGCTAAAAGAGATTTATGAGCAGCCTGAAGCGATGCAGCAAACCATTTCTCAAGCATTGAATGGCAACACCCTGCGCGAAGATTTCCTCAGCCAGGCCAATGCAGATTTTAGTAAAATTCAACAAGTACAAATCATTGCCTGTGGTACCAGCTACCATGCGGGGATGATCGCAAAATACTGGTTTGAGCAGTTGATTGGGGTATCTTGTCAAATTGAGATTGCCAGCGAATTCCGCTATCGCAATCCTGTCATTGTCGCAAATACTTTATATCTCTGTATCTCTCAATCAGGCGAAACAGCAGATACTTTAGCGGCATTACGTGAAATACAAAAACGTGCGAAAGCGCAAAATATCGACATTAGTACCATGACGATTTGTAACGTTGCTACCTCATCAATGGTTCGTGAGACAGATCATCATTTATTGACGTTGGCAGGCCCTGAAATTGGGGTTGCATCAACCAAAGCCTTCACCACACAGCTTGCGGCATTGATGTTACTGATCCTCAAAGTAGGACAAGTCAAGCAACAGCTTTCTGCGGCACAACTCACTGAAATCATAGCGGCATTGTGGCACTGTCCGAAAGTCATTTTAGACACATTACAGTGTGATACCGAAATCTTACGTTTATCCACACTGTTTGTTGAGAAAAATCACTGCTTATTCTTAGGCCGTGGTACCCATTTCCCAATCGCGCTTGAAGGTGCGTTGAAACTGAAAGAAATTTCATATATCCATGCCGAAGGCTATGCTGCGGGCGAGTTAAAACATGGACCACTGGCGTTAGTGGACAATGAAATGCCAATCGTGATTTTAGCGCCAAAAGATGAAATGCTCGATAAATTAAAATCGAATATGGAAGAAGTACAAGCGCGTGGTGGCGAATTGTTTGTGTTTGCGGATGAAAATAGCGGCATTCAAGGCAAAGATCGTCAACATGTCGTGCATATTCCAACGATCAATGAATGGTTAGCACCAATTGTTTACAGTATTCCTGTGCAACTGTTGTCTTACCATGTTGCAGTATTACGTGGGACCGATGTCGATCAACCACGTAATCTCGCCAAGAGCGTTACTGTAGAGTAATCAAACAGATAGAAGGAGGCTTTAAGCCTCCTTCTGTTTTTATCAAGCTGCAAAAAAAATCTAAAAAAATACTAAGCTACATAACGACTGGTTTTATGATTCAGTAAAATAATCGAATTTAGAATCACCGCACCAAAAATTGAAATCAAAATTAACTTCCAATCCACAAAAAATAATGACACCAACAAGATCATCACATCGATCCCCATCTGCGCCTTTCCTGCTGGAATCTTAAAACGTTCTTGTAAATAAAGAACCAGTAGATTGATTCCACCCAAGCTTGAGCGATGGCGAAACAAAATCAAAAAACTCACGCCCATCAACACATTAGCAAAAACAGTCGCATAAATCGGATGCACCGTTGAGAGCTGAACAAAATGAGGAATGGTTTCAGTAAAACCTGCCAATAACGCCACGGCAATAAAGGTCTTGAGCACCAAGGCAAGCCCCATTTTCTTATAAGCAAAATAATAAAATGGAATATTGATCAGAAAAAATAAAATACCAAACTGAATGTCGGTAATGTAATGAATCAACAAAGATAAGCCCGCTGTTCCACCCGTCATAATCCCTGCTTGCTTCAATAGCACCATGGCAAAAGACAAGATAAATGTTCCAATCAACATCGCCAATGCATCTTCAATCTTTGAGTGTTGTTCGATCACAGGCGTGACAGGACTTACCAAAGATACATTTTGATCGGTATTCATAACGGTACAACTCAACAGGAGAACAACAAAGGGAGAGAGATCTTTCAAGGAAAGACATGGCATATTTGATCATTTTTATTATTTTTTCGCAATTTATTCTTATATTTTCGTCATAAATGCAATTTATATTCAGAATAATGATTTTAACATGTACTGCCCTATCTTAATGCAAAAGACTGTTTTGTACTGATTTCATGTCATTGCCTGCTATTTTTATTTCATTGCAATCCCATTCTCTTTAAGTTTTTCCAAGACAATTGACGTATTTAAATTACTGACACCAAAATCACTCGACGACAAAATCCCAATCAGCTTGACCATCTCATCTAAGTTTTTAACCGCAACCTTGAGTGCAAAATCATAACTCCCCGTCAACTTATGAATATCTTTGACCGCAGGCTCATGTAAAAGAAAGTCCACAAAGCGATCATGGGTTGCATCATTATAATTCTGCAACTTTACTTCAATAATACCCATGATTGGGGCTGGATCAGCGCATAAAGCAACCTGAGCATAATAGCCTGTGATTATTTTTTTCTGCTCAAGATAAATTCGACGACGTGAACATTGTGAAGTCGACAACCCAACTAATTCAGCTAATTCTTGATTGGCCAAACGACCATTTAATTGTAAATGATGAATAATTTTCTGGTCAAAATCATCAAGTTCTTCGATCATGAAACTCTCAGTTATCCTGTTACATCGCCATATACACGATGAAAATGTATCGTGAGGAGCAGTTTAACGTTTTTAGCGCAAGTCTCACAAGCTCATGGCAAAATCGCCGAGGATTGAATCCGTTGAATGCCCTTCGCCAGCATCGCTTGCCAAGCCTGTTGCAATGAACCATTTAAATCTATTGCTTTACATGCATCTTCAACCACATAGGTTTTAAAACCAAAATGTACCGCATCCAAAGCCGTCCACGCCACACAAAAATCCGTAGCAATCCCCACAATATAAACGGTGTCAATTTGATGCTCTTTTAAGTAGCCATTTAATCCTGTCGGTGTCTTGCGATCAGCTTCCATAAAGGCTGAATAACTATCAATGTCCTGATGACATCCTTTACGAATAATGAGCTGAGCCGTTGGTATATTTAGCTCAGGATGGAATGCCGCATCATGCGAACCTTGTACACAATGTTTAGGCCACAACACTTGCGTTCCATAAGCCAACTCAATGGTTTCAAATGGCACTTTATTAGGGTGATTTTCTGCAAACGAAATATGCTGCTCAGGATGCCAGTCTTGAGTCAGCACCACATGTTCAAAGCTTGGCGCGAGTTGATTAATCAGTGGAATAATCTGATCAGCATCGGCAACTGCTAAGTTTCCACCAGGCGTAAATCCATTTTGTACATCCACCACGATAAGTGCAGTATGTTTCAAGTGTAGTTGCATTTGATCATCCCACATTCCAGCTAAAGCTTCCTTTTGTACCATACGCTGCTCTCAAGCATCTGACTACAACTCTGATTATTTTATAAGATGAAAATCAGTCAAGCGAAAGATGCATTAAAGTTTCTTACAGTTTAACGAAAGCGTATTGTTCTTATGTCTCCGATCAGTCATAATTTGCATAATTGTCATTCAACGTGGCTTAATTGTTGAACGACCAATCAAAATACTGCATCCATCCAATATTTCGTTTTAATTACTTCAATCTCGGATGGGAAAATAGGATATTTTTTTAAAATGACTCAGCTAGCACAAAATATACAAGGCTCAATTGTCGCAATCGTTACCCCAATGTTTGAACATGGTGGTGTAGATTGGAAGAGCCTTGAGAAGCTTGTTGAGTGGCATATCCAACAAGGCACACATAGTATTGTTGCTGTTGGAACAACAGGCGAAGCGTCTACATTAAGCATGGAAGAACACACGCAAGTCATCAAAGAAGTGGTTCGTGTTGCCAATAAACGTATTCCAATTATCGCAGGCACAGGTGCAAATTCGACTCGTGAAGCGATTGAACTCACCAAAGCTGCAAAAGAACTCGGTGCAGATGCCGCACTGTTGGTGACACCATATTATAATAAACCGACCCAAGAAGGCTTATATCAACACTATAAAGCAATTGCTGAAGCTGCTGATATTCCACAAATTCTTTATAATGTTCCAGGCCGTACTGGGGTAGATTTGCAAAATGAGACTGTGATTCGTCTTGCAGATGTTCCAAACATTGTCGGAATCAAAGATGCCACAGGCGACCTCCCACGTGGACAAGCGCTAATTGAAGGTTTAAATGGTAAAATGGCCGTCTATTCAGGTGATGATGAAACTGCTTGGGAACTGATTTTACTCGGTGCGAAAGGCAATATTTCTGTTACTGCGAATGTGGCACCTAAACAAATGAGCGATGTTTGTGAAGCGGCATTGGCTGGCGATAAAGCAAAAGCACAAAGTTTGAATCAACAAATTGCAAATCTACACAATATTTTGTTTTGCGAATCAAACCCAATTCCTGTGAAATGGGCTTTGCATGAGATGGGATATATGAGCACAGGTATTCGCCTACCATTGACCCCGCTTGCAGAACAATATCGTGAACCTCTCCGCACAGATTTAAAAACTGCGGGAATTATTTAATACGAGCAATTTATGATGCAATTACGTGTTGGTGTTGTCCTAGTCATTTCAGCGTTAAGTTTAGCTGGTTGTGGCCGTTTTGCCCTCAATAATCATTCTTTGGATTATAAGAAGGCAGAAGCACTTGAACCACTTAAATTCCCTGAGGGCGCAACGGTTAGACCATTTACACCTTTGTATCCTGCTCCAACAGTTGATCCATTGGCGATCGAACATGCACCAACGTTTGAAAACAAAACTGGCAACCGTTATGCACTTCCTCGTCCAGATGGTATCCAAATACAAACGAGTAATACCGAAGAGAGTATGACCGCGCTTGGTCGTCCTCAGTTAGTGATGGATGGAAATAGAAACCCATTACTGAAAGTGGAAGGCCCAACCGCTGCAGCGTGGCAATATACCTTTGCAACGTTAAATAGCTTGAACTACAAAGTGATTTCACAATCAAACAATGGTTATGAAGCCACGATTCAAGTCAATGAACAAAGCTATTTATTGAAGCTTTCTGCAGTAGGCTCAAACAATACCGTTGCCCTCTTCAAACTTGACACAACCTTTGCAGAGCAAGCCATTGCAACAGAAGTGTTAACCCAGATTTACCAAAATTGGCCAGCCTAGTCGTTTATTAGGCATATTTTTTCAAAAAGGTTCCCCCATGTTAAAACAAACCTTGCTCTATACTGGTAAAGCAAAATCTGTATATGAAACAGACAATGCCGACCACCTGATTTTAGTCTTTCGCGATGATGCCTCTGCGTTCAATGGCGAAAAAATCGAGCAATTAGATCGTAAAGGCAAGGTCAACAACCGTTTTAACGCCTTCATCATGGAAAAATTGGCTGAAGCGGGTATCGAAACACATTTTAAGAAGTTACTTTCACCAACAGAAGTTCTGGTGAAAAAACTTGAGATGATCCCTGTTGAGTGCGTGATTCGTAACTACGCTGCTGGTTCATTGTGCCGTCGTTTAGGCGTTGAAGAAGGCAAAGTGTTAACACCACCAACTTTTGAATTGTTCTTTAAAGATGATGCGCTTGGCGATCCAATGGTCAACGAATCTCAAGCGATTGCTTTAGGTTGGGCGACTGCTGACCAACTTGAAAAAATGAAAGAACTCACTTACCAAGTCAATGATGTGCTTAAAGCATTATTTGATGCGGGTAATATGATTCTGGTTGATTTCAAACTTGAGTTTGGTGTATTCCATGACCGTATCGTACTTGGCGATGAATTCTCTCCAGATGGTTGCCGTTTGTGGGATAAAGATACCAAGAAAAAATTAGATAAAGACCGTTTCCGCCAAGGTTTAGGTGGTGTGGTTGAAGCATATGAAGAAGTGGCGACGCGTTTAGGCATTAATTTAGACGATCTTTAAGTCACTCTGAAATGTCAAAAAAACCAGCTTCGGCTGGTTTTTTTATGGCTGTTAGAACATATCAGGATTAGGTTTTATTTATACATCTTTAGCATGCGAATGTTGTGCCCTTGTCGACATCCAACATAAGATCGAACCCAAACACACCATAAAAGCGCCATACCAAAAAGATAAGCCCAGTGGGGTATTTAACAGGATCGCGGCAAAAAATGCAGAAAATACTGGAATAAAATAAGAAGCCCCAGCCAACAACGTGACATTGCCATGCAAAATGCCAATATTCCATGCCGCATAACCAAAGCCCATAGCTGCGGCTGCAATCAGCAAAATAATTGAAGCTTGCCATTCAAACTGGAACGCACCTCCCCCCATGAGTAGATATTTAATCCAGAGCACAATCGCAACCAGAATAAAAAATAGGGTGATGCCATTACTGCCATTGGCAATTCTTGCGGTAAGTGTGCAATAGGCTGCCCACAAAAGCGTTCCAATAAATGCCAACCCATAACTCAGTGGATTGTTTTGAATATTCTGCCACATGCCTATTACATCAAAGCCTTGCTCACCACCTAAGACCCAACAAATGCCTAATAGTGAGATGATAAAGCCTGGAATGATCAGGAAATTGGCTTTTTGTTGATTAAAAACAATGGCGGCCACCATAGTAAATGTGGGCCATAGATAATTTACCATTCCCACTTCGATGGCTTCTCTATTGGTGTTGCTATAGCCAATCGAAAGTGATAGACAAATTTCGTAGGCCACAAATAAAACACTGCCCCAAATTAAATATGTTCTAGGGAATGTTCTGAGGCTGCTCCAACCAACCGAGACAAATAGAAAGATTGAAGCGAGCGTATAGATCAGTGCTGCACCACCCACTGCGCCAAAATGACTACTGACATCCTTGATCAAAGCAACGATCAAGCTCCATAAGAAGATCGCAAGCAATCCAATGAGTGTGGCTTTTTTGGGGTTCATTACTGCTGCTGTTGTTCTTGCTGCCAACGACGTTGTTGTAAACGTTCGGCCTCAACCTCACGTTTATTTCGCGCTGATTCATACAACTTCGTACCTTTCAACTCAGGTGGCAAGTATTCCTGCAACACAAAATGTTCTGGGAAGTTATGCGGATAATGATAATCCACACCATAGCCCTGTTGTTTCATCAACTTGGTTGGTGCATTACGCAAATGCAATGGTACTGGTAGATTTGCAGTCTTTTCAGCCAACTCTAAAGCACGATTAATCGCTAAATAGGTGCTATTACTTTTCGGGCTGGTGGCTAAATAAACGGCGGTCTGTCCTAAAATAATACGCGCTTCTGGCATGCCCACAGCCTGTACTGAACGGAAGCATTCACCTGCCAGTAATAATGCATTCGGATTGGAGTTGCCAATATCTTCCGAGGCAGCGATTAACATCCGACGCGCGATAAAAACAGGATCTTCGCCGCCTTTGAGCATGCGTGCCATCCAATACAATGTTGCATCTGGATCACTGCCGCGAATAGACTTAATAAATGCCGAAACCACATCATAATGCTGCTCACCCGATTTGTCATAACGCGCAATATTTTGCTGCGCTACTTTAATCACAATGGCGTCAGTGACGATATTTTCGATATCAGCCTCAAATGTGCTGGCGATCAAATCAATCAGGTTCAATGCTTTACGAGCATCGCCCGCAGCAAATTGAGTCAGCGCATCGTATTCTTCAATTTGAATGAAACGTTCTTTTAAGAATTGATCGCTTTGAATGGCTTTGTTCAGCAGTGTTTGAATCGCATCCGCGTCCAGACTATTGAGGGTATAGACCTGACAGCGTGATAAAAGTGCACTGTTGACCTCAAAAGAGGGATTTTCAGTGGTTGCACCAATTAAGGTAATCTTGCCTTTCTCTACGGCATTGAGTAAGGCATCTTGTTGCGATTTATTGAAACGATGAATCTCATCAATAAAGACTACAGGTGTCAAGTTGAGTAGATCACCACTTTCCGCAATCACTTCACGTAGCTCTTTCACGCCTGTATTGAGCGCAGATAAGCTGATAAAAGGACGATCTACCGCTTGCGCCAATAATAATGCGATCGTGGTTTTCCCCACGCCGGGTGGCCCCCAGAAGATAATCGAAGGTAGATGCCCCTGATCAATCATTTGACGTAACGGTGCATTTTCACCGAGCAAATGATCTTGTCCAATAATTTCGGACAAGTCACGAGGACGTAAACGTTCAGGTAGAGGAATATGCGTATCGGACATTATCAATGGCTTTATGCTGTTTTACCGTAGTCTATTGTGTCTGACTCAAATCTACAATTTGAATCTGCGATCAACTGATCATTCTATCGAACTTGTTTCAGTTGAATGAGCTGTTCGATGCTTCGATAGCTCGCTTTAATGCGTTCATCATTTGGGAAATTGGTATTGGCGAGCATCACAATCCCAATTTTTTGTTGCGGAATAAACGCAGCGTATGCACCAAAACCATTGGTCGCACCTGTTTTATTAAAGAACGTTGCTGGTGAAGCGATCTTCGGCTGTTTGATTGGGGTAACAGCATGGCTTTCCAATGCCATTTTGCTGGAATTCCCGTCCAATAACGTCTCTAATTTGACAGGATAGGCATACTGTTCCCAGCCTAAGCCTTGAGTCATTGAGCCCACTTTAAAATAACCAACATGGGTATTTTCAATGGCTTTACGGATGGGCTGTTTCAGCTGTTGCACATTGATCTGTGCATCCAGAAATTTTAGCATATCCGAACTACTACTTTTCACGCCATAGGCTTCTGCATCCAGCATACCCGCAGAAACACGCATGGCTTGATCAGCTTTATATCCCCATGCGTACTTCGACATGTGCTGTTCTGGTACATTGATAAAACTTTGTGTCATTCCCAATTGAGGAAAAAGCGTTTTCTCAACCAATTCTGCATACGGTTTTTTCATCGCCAAAGCCGTAACATAGCCCATCAAACCAATACTCGGATTGGAATACTGCCGTGTCGTCCCTACTTGGCTTTTCGGCTGCCATGTTTGGTAATACTTCAACATATCCTGCTGTTTCACGACCGAATCAGGAAACTGGAGTGGGAAGTCACCCGCACTGTAAGTGCCAAGGTTGAGTATGGTGGCACGGTTGACGGCGGTATTTTTTAATTCAGGAAAATACTTGGCAGGATGATCAGAGAAAGATAATCGCCCTTGTCCCTGTGCATAACCCGCTAAGGTTGCATTAAACGTTTTACTGACTGAACCTAATTCAAATAAAGTATCGTTGCTAACAGCTTGTTTACTTTGCTTTGAAGCCAGACCATAGTTGATGAAATAATGTTGACCGTCCAAGGTTACTGCAACGGCCATACCTGGAATTTTATATTGTTCTAACAATGGTTTAAATTGTTGATCAAGCACCTGTTTGACCTGTTGCTCACTCAACTGTTGCGCCCAAAGAGGTAAACTGCAAGATAAGAGTCCTGTGAGTACAAGAACTTTTTTTGCAGATAGAGAGCAAGGTTTTGACTTTAACATTGATTACTTCACTTTAAGTTAAAATTTAATTGGAATTGAGTTTGAGTAATTTGGCTTGAGGACCATCCTCTATCACCCAAATCGAGCCATCTTGAGCTTGTTGCAAGCCTCGAATACGTTGTTTCATATCCAGTCGCTGAACTTCTTGTACAGGTCGAGTATTTAAATCCACCACCACAATGGCTTTAGAGGATAAGCCACCGATTAGGGCCTTTTGCTGCCATAAAGGAAACGCTTTGCCTGTATAAATGATCATGCTTGAGGGCGAAATAACCGGCGTCCAATCAATTTCAGGTGCTTTAAATTCTGGGCGAGTTTGATGATCTGGAATCTTCAAACCTGAATAGTGGTCTCCATTCGAGACAATTGGATAACCGTAATTTTCACCTTTGACAATGAGGTTCAGTTCATCGCCGCCTTCAGGGCCCATTTCGACCACCCAGAGCTGTTGTTTCGTATCAAATGCCATGCCGAGTGGGTTACGGTGCCCAAGGGACCATATTTCCGCAGTCACGCCACCTTGTTGGCTAAATGGATTATCTGCCACCGCTGTTCCATCATCATTCAATCGTAAAACTTTCCCCAGATTACTTTTCATATCCTGCGCTGGATCAAATTTTTGTCGTTCTCCTGAACTGACCCACAACTTGCCATCAGAACCAAATAGCATGCGATGACCATAATGTCCCTGTCCTGAGACTTTAGGCACTTGTTGCCATATTGTTTTTACATCCGTAAGTTTCGGTTGTGCTGGATTTGATAAATCAAGTTTCGCTCGTGAAATCACAGCGCCATAGCCACCTTGCCCTTTGGTCGCGTAACTCAAATAGATCCAATGGTTTTGCTGAAATTTCGGATGTAAAACAACATCACCTAAACCACCCTGACCGCCATAACTCACCATCGGAATACCTTGCACATCCAGACTTTGCTTAGTTTTCGGGTCAAATATTTTTAATTTTCCTTTGCGTTCAATAAGCAATATGCGTTGGTCAGGTAAAATAGTCATCGCCCACGGTTCATTGAATTGAGCAATGGTTTCTACATGATAAGATTGTTGTTGGATTGCTGTTTTTGAGCTCTGCTGTGCAGCATTCGGTTCTGGCGTTTTAGAGTTGGTATTATTTGCACCGCAGGCTTGTAAAAATATAAAACCACCACATAAAAGTGGGGTTGCGACTCGCTTCATCATCATTTTATATCTCCCTCTTATTTGTTCTAATAGTACGGGGATTGACGAATAAAACTGCTGTAAAAGTGTTGTTTTTATTTATAAAGAATCCATTTGCAATCCAGATCAACGCACCCAACGAACAATATAGTCTTCGATCTGTTCTTCATCGACATCACTTTCTGAAATACATCGTCCTGCTGCCGATTTCTTGGCCCGAATAACGCTTTGTCGTGAACCAGTATTTAGATAATGCCATGAAGGTAGGTTTTTCCCTTCGCTTAAACGACGATAAGCACAACTTGGTGGTAACCATGTGATGGTCTGCAATTGTTCAAGCGTGAGCTGAATACAGTCAGGAACATGCTGCTGACGCTGTGCATAATCAGAACAACTGGCTGTCTTACAGTCCAATAACTTGCACGCCACTTTGGTATAAGCGACCTCAGCCGTTTCCTCATCTTCAAGCTTAATCAAACAACATAAACCACAGCCATCGCACAATGCTTCCCACTCAGCATGCGTGAGCTGATCAAGTGTGTATTGTTTCCAAAAATTTGGACGAAGTTCGATGGACATACCAAGACTTTCAGTTTAAGCGAGCTTTTTATTATAGCATTCATCCATCATTAACTTGGTTTTCAAACAGATTATCCGATTAACATTTCTTAATCTATTCAACATTTCAACCACAGAAACACCACATTTAGCTCAAAAAACACACGCTATAGTGGAAACATAACGATAAATTAGGAGGAAACACATTATGTTCCGTTGGGCCATTATTTTTGCAGTAATCGCACTGATCGCCAGTTTATTAGGTTTCGGTGGTGTTGCGGGCTTATCAAAAGATTTTGCAGTTATTTTACTAGTCGTTGCTGTTATTTTGGCAATCGTTGGTTTCTTATCTAGAGGTAAAGTCTAGATATTTATTAACAATGAATAAAAAAGAAGAATCTCGGTATTCTTCTTTTTTTATGCTTCATCATTTTCCTCTTAGTGAGCCAAGACCTCAAAATTTGTACATTGGCGAGGTCTTCAATTTTCCGATTTTATGCTTTAATCGATACATTCTAAAAATACAGATTAGGATTTAAAAATGAGCTTCCCGATTACCACACGTGAAATTGAATACACCGCTGCCGATGGTCAACGTTTGATTGGTTATTTTGCAGCTCCAGAGATTGATATGCCAATTGCAGGTGTCATTGTTGCACCTGAATGGTGGGGCCGTAATGAATATACTGAGCAACGTGCCCGTGAGCTTGCTGAACATGGTTACGCGGCTTTAGCGATCGATATGTATGGTGATAAAAAAGTCACAACTGTTGTTCCTCAAGCATCTGAATGGATGAATCAGACTTTTGAACATGCCGATACCATTGTCCGTCGTGCGCAAGCGGGTTTAGCAACACTAGCAGCTCAACCTGAGGTTAATGCTGAGAAACTGGCGGCTATTGGTTTCTGTTATGGCGGTAAGGTTGTGCTTGATTTAGCGCGTTCGGGTGCAGATGTAAAAGCAGTCGCAACCTTCCATGCAGTGCTCAGTCCTAAAGCGCCAGCACAGAAAGATCAAGTTAAAGCTGAGATCTTAGTGCTTCATGGTGAACTCGATAGCATGGTGACTTTAGATGACGTAGCAATTTTCCGTCAGGAAATGCATGATGCTCAGGTGGATCATGAGGTGATCATCTTTGAAGATGCTAAACATGGTTTCAGTAATCCACTCGCTGATGAACGTGCCAAAGCCAACAATGTTGACTTGGGCTATAACGCTGAAGCAGAGCGTCAAGGTCTTGAAGCGATGTATGAGTTGCTGGATAAACATTTAAAATAATCGGTAAATAATTGGCTAGATGATTTTTCAAAACTTAAATCCTAGTTAACATCATCTTGATATCTAAACCCTTGATAACAGTTGCTCTTGCAAAGGCGGCATGAATGCCGCCTGTTAGACTGCCTTGCTCTGCTTTCAAAGGGTTGCTTTAAAATTGCTCAGAATGTAATGTCAGTCCAATAAAGCATTTTTGCTTACTTTTCATCCTTGAAAAGTAAGGCGAGCCGCAGGCTGATGAAAAAATTACATGCCGCCGACCCACAAGTAAATATTTCGGCTTATTATCAGCAAATGTTTAAGAGAATTTAAATTAGAACGTCGTTCTATTTCCGCTATACTACTCTTCTGCTTTTTAATGTTCTGATTCATGCCTGATTTCTCATTTTCCGATGCACTGCTGACTTGGTACGATCAACACGGTCGCCATGATTTACCTTGGCAAGTTGCGGATGATCCCTACAAAGTGTGGGTATCAGAAATCATGCTACAACAGACCCAAGTCAAAACCGTTCTACAATATTTCGATCGCTTTATTGAGCGCTTCCCGACCGTAGAAACCCTTGGTCAAGCCAGTTGGGATGATGTTGCTCCGTACTGGGCAGGATTAGGTTATTACGCCCGTGCGCGGAATTTGCACAAAGCCGCAGCGATCGTCAGCCAACATGGAAAGTTCCCCGAAACATTAGAACAATGGATCGAACTCCCTGGTATTGGGCCATCTACCGCAGGTGCGCTGATGTCACTTGGATTACGCCAATATGGCGTAATTATGGATGGCAATGTGAAACGTGTTTTAGCACGGTTCTTTGCGATTGAAGATGATTTATCTAAGCCAGTGCATGAGCGTGCTTTATGGAACATTGCCGAGCAACTATGTCCACACGAGCGTAATCATGACTATACCCAAGCGATTATGGATTTGGGTGCAACCGTTTGCACACCGAAGAAACCATTGTGTTTATATTGCCCGATGCAACAACATTGCCAAGCCAATCAACAAGGCTTAGAACAACAGCTTCCTTTCAAAAAAGCCAAAAAGCCTGTCCCTGTCAAAACGGCTGATGTGCTGCTGATTCAATCAGGTGATGAATGGTTATGGCAACAACGTGAATCCCACGGTTTATGGGGTGGCTTATATTGCTTACCAATCATTGAGCAAGCAACCGAATTACAACAGATTGAGCGACACTTCAAACTTCAAGCTCAAGTATCATCTGTACAGATAAGCCATAGTTTCACTCACTTTACTTGGCTATTGCATGAAAAACTGTTCCACGTGGAACATGATCAAAAGGAACAACTCAGTATCGAACTCGGTGGTATCTGGTTAAATCCTGCCGCTGCGATTGCCAAAGGCGTTCCCACAGCCATGAAAAAATTGATTACTGCGAAACCAAAGGCAGAAGACCTTAAGTAAATGATGATCTGTCCAATGACAAGGAGTTGATGTGCATCATCCAATCCGCTATACGGTTCTTGGTGTATTCATGGTGTTTCTTTCAGCGTGTAGCACTGCGCCAAAAAAACCAACACCATTGCCAAGTGCGCAACTGAACAAACTTCAAACAATGCGTTTAGACAGTCGCTTGCCCATCCCTGTCAAAGGAGTAAGTCGTAGTGAATTACGAGATACTTGGGGTGCTGCGCGTAGTCAAGGTCGTCGCCATGAAGGCATTGATATCATGGCAGAGCGTGGTACGAAAGTGTATAGTGCAACCGATGGGCTGGTCGCTGATTTACGCAATAATAATCTCGGTGGCAAAGTCATTTGGATCCGTGGACCAGCAGGCTCATGGCATTATTACGCACATTTAAATGGGCATAAACGTGGTCTCAATGTCGGCGATTATGTCCGTAAAGGTGATTTCATTGGTTATGTCGGCAACACGGGCAATGCACGCCACACTGCCCCACATTTGCACTATGGCATTTATTTAAATGGCAAAGGACGTGGTGCAGTCAATCCATACCCTTATTTACGTTAGGAACACGCAATGTCAGAAGTATTAATCGAACGGCTGGTTGAATTTGCAGAGTCTGGAAATCAGCAAAAAATCATCATCAATGGAACCAGTTATCAAGGCTGGATCATGGAAATCACTGAAGATGCATTATTGATTAGTACAGGCTTTGCAGATAAAACAGGCAAAGACTTTTGGCTTAAATTTGCGGATTTAGACAGCGCTGAATTGTATTATTGGGATACACATGCTGATGAATGGCTGGTATTTAAAATTTAATTAAATCGATTAAAGCCGAGCAATGAATAACGATTATAGAGATGGCATGGATGCTACATCTCACCCTGAAAAACTTGCGAAGCTTTGACTACTTTTCAGATTATGTCTGAACAAAATTAAAATATATTTCAACTAAAGTGCATGATCATGTGGGCTGATGATAGAATCCAATAATGATTCAACAAGACATCACATAGATTCTTAAAAAAACCCATCAAAAACGAATTTCATAAAAAATAAGGAGTGGTTTCATGTCCCCTCAACGTTGTGGTTGGTGCTCTAACGATCCACTCTATATCGCTTATCATGATGAAGAATGGGGCAAAGCTGAGCATGATGAAGCCCGCTTATTTGAAATGCTCTGTCTCGAAGGACAACAGGCCGGCTTATCATGGATTACCGTACTGAAAAAACGTGAAAACTATCGCTCACATTTCTTCCAATTTCCGATTGCAGAAATCGCCGCACTGACAGATGATCAACTTGAAAACAAACTCAGCGATGCTGGTTTGATTCGTCATTTGGGCAAACTCAAAGCCATCCGAGACAATGCTATTGCTTGGCTCAAACTCAAAGATGAAGTTGATGATGTGGCATCTTGGCTATGGAGCTTTGTTGATCAGAAAATCTTAGAGAATGATGTCGTAAATTATCGCGAAGCCCCTGCACAAACTGAGATCAGTCAAATACTTTCCAAAACACTGAAAAAACGTGGTTTTAAGTTTGTTGGACCAACCACCTGCTATGCGTTTATGCAAGCTGTAGGTATGGTCAATGACCACGAAAATGACTGCCATTTTAAATAGTTTCTTTCAAATTTTCCTTCAATAGGAGTTGCTATGAGCAATAACCTCATTCGTGCTTATGCTGCAATGCAAGCAGGAGAACAACTGGTTCCTTACCAATTTGATGCAGGTGAATTACAAGCGCATCAAGTCGAAGTCAAAGTGGAATACTGTGGTCTGTGCCATTCCGACCTGTCTGTGATTAATAATGATTGGCGCTCTACAAGCTATCCTGCTGTTGCAGGGCATGAAATTATTGGCAGCATTGTTGCGCTTGGCTCAGAAGCCAAAGGACTCAAAATCGGTCAACGTGTCGGCATTGGCTGGACCGCGGAAAGTTGCCAAGCCTGCGATCCATGTATTGGCGGCAATCAAGTGCTATGTACAGGTGAAAATGTAGCGACCATCGTGGGACATGCTGGTGGATTTGCAGAGAAAGTCCGTGCAGGTTGGCAATGGGTCATTCCCCTGCCAGAGGATTTAGACCCTGAAAGTGCAGGACCATTACTTTGCGGTGGGATTACGGTTTTTGATCCTTTACTTAAGCATAAGATTCAAGCGACACATCATGTTGGAGTGATTGGTATCGGTGGCTTAGGTCATATCGCGATTAAATTACTCAAAGCGTGGGGCTGTGAAATTACTGCATTTAGCTCCAATCCTGATAAAACCGAAGAACTCAAAGCCATGGGCGCAGACCATGTGGTGAATAGCCGTGATGCGCAAGCGATCAAAGCCCAACGTGGTAAATTTGATTTATTACTTAGTACGGTAAATGTGACGCTGAACTGGCAAGCCTATCTCAATACACTTGCACCGAATGGCTGCCTACATTTCTTAGGGGTGACTTTAGAACCGATTCCTGTTTCCGTTGGAACGCTCATGAACGGGGCCAAATCAGTCACCTCTTCTCCAACAGGCTCCCCTTTGGCATTGCGTCAACTGCTACAGTTCGCAGCCCGTAAACAGATTGCACCGCAAATTGAGTTATTCCCAATGTCTCAACTCAATGACGCGATTGAGCGACTTCATTCAGGTCAAGCACGTTACCGCGTCGTGCTCAAAGCCGACTTTGACTAACTCAGAGCTGGTTTCAAGCTCTGTCTAACCCAATCCGCCAACTGTTGAATCGCTTGGCGGATTTCTTCTGTAAAGGCATGTCCTGCATTTAAGCGTAGATAATGTTGATAGCGCTGATCTTCACCAAATACCTCTCCAGGTACAATATTAATGCCCTTGCTTTGCGCTAAATAGTACAGCTCCAAACCTGTAATCGTGTTTGGCAATTGCATCCACAAAGCATAACCGCCTAGAGATTGGCTTAATGCAATTGGAATGCCTTGAAAGGTCTCTAGAATACAGGCACGATATTGTTCCACCTGCTGCATCAGCTTAGGTCTCAACTGATCTAAATGCTCGCGATAAGCACGACTATAAATAAAATCTGCCAACCCGAGCTGTAAAGGTGTATTCACCCCAATATTATTCGCCAAAAATTGAGGGCGTAGATGCTCAAGTTGTTGCCCCAAGCAAAACCAGCCGACACGGTAGGCACTGGATAAAGACTTCGATACCGAACCACACAAAATCACGTAGCCTTTTCGATCCCAGTGCCGAATCGGTAATGGACGTTCTTTTTGATAACTACATTCTGCATAAATATCATCTTCCAAAATAAAACATTGATACTGCTCAGCCAGCTCAGCAATCCGCTGTTTCTGTTGATTGCTCAAACAATAGCCCAATGGATTTTGAAAATTGGCGGTCAACAAGCATAGCTTGGCACTACCCTGCTGCATAAAGAATTCTAAGCGCTCTAAGTCAATACCACGATGATCCGCAGGAATTTCAATAATTTTGCGTTTCAATCCTGCAAGCAACTGCAACTGACCATTAAAAGTCGGCGTTGGAATCATGATGCTATCGCCTTCTTTGCTCATCTGTTGAATCAGTAAAGAAATCGCAGGCAAACAACCATTGCTAATAAAAATATCGTCGGCTGCGATGTACACCCCATCCTCACGCCAGTGGTCAGAGAGTGCCTGACGTAATTGCTCATGCCCCTGTTTATTGCAATACAAAAAGTCTTCAGGCTGACAATGCTTCAATGCTCGTTGCAAAGAACGGCGCAAACCATCGACAGGAATCAAATGCGGAGAAAGTTGAATCGCACCTAATGGGGTTAAATGACTTTGAATTGAGGCAGTCTGAATTTGATTCTGCAAATCCAAATTGGAAACTTGCCGAGCCATGGACTCAAATTGAGGGCTATCTGGAATGGGACTTTGATATTGTCTTGAACTGACAAAATAGCCAGATTTTGCTTTCACATAAATCAACCCTCTTGCTTCCAACAATTCATAGCATTGTTGTGCAGTGCTTAAACTCACTTTTTGCTGACGTGCAAATTCTCTTAAAGAACTCAACTTATGTTGCGGCTGTAATTCATGCTGATAAATTTTGTGTGCAAGCTGTTCTGCAAGGCGTTGATATTGAAAAGTCATTTTCTGTACTGCTTTTTTAAAAATTTCTGTATCTGTATTGGTTTATACAACACCATTAAGCTATAAAAATCAACTACAGGAGGATAAGGCAATGAAAAATAAACTCTTATTTATAGTATGTAGCATCCTATTTACGGGCTGCCAATTTACCGATCAGAATGCTTATCAACAGCAACAGGTCTGTAAAAGACTTGCTGAGGGGTATTTAACCACGCAAAACCAGCAGAGCTATGAGTTTTGGAAACTCGAACAAGCCGCGACCCATGAGCAACAAAGTACGCTCAAATTGACCTATAAAAAACCTAATGAAAATGGGCTGATTTTGTCGGGTGTATATTTGCCTACCATTGAACTTGAATGTACTTTAAAAAATCAGCAGATCATGGTTTCTGTCATCCAAGCCAAAGGTGTATTAGTTCCAGTCTTGAATGTACAACTTCAGAATGAGGCTATTGGCAAACCGAAAAGCCCTGACTTAATTGCTCAGTCAAAAACTCAATAAATAAACGGACACGCTTCGGCAGATGTTCTTGTTGATAATAAACCGCATGGATGCTTTGGTATGAATGCTCAATTTGATCCTCAAATAGCGCTTCTAAATGACCTTCTTTTAGGTCTTTCCATATCTCATATTCTGATAGCCGTGCGATTCCCTGCCCCCGCAAGCATAATTGTCGCACGGTCTCCCCGCTAGATGCCTTCATTTGAGCTTTTGCCAAGAAATACGCATGATCCACTTTAATCGGCCATGTATTGATATAGGCAGGGCGAGTAAAGCCAATCAGATCATGATCAGACAGTTGTTTTGGCTGATCTGGTCTGCCTTTACGTTTCAGATAGTCAGGGCTGGCAACAATATAGACTCGACTTTTACACACCAATTTGGCATGTAAACTTGAATCATGCAGTTCGCCGAAACGGAATGCCACATCGGTTTTATGTTCGAGTAAATCAATCACCAAATCATTGCTGTTTATTTCTATTTCAATATTGGGATAGCGTTGTCTAAATCCATGCATCAACGGCGCAATCACATGCAAGATAAAAGGCGTCGCGGAATCAATCCGTATCAAACCAGAAGTCGCTTGATCTGATCGTTGTAAAGCCTCTTCTGCGGCATTTAAGTCATTGAGTATTTTACGGGCATGATCGAGAAACTGCTGCCCTTCTTGGGTAAGTTTTAATTTACGCGTGGTTCGCTCGACTAAAGTCACTTCTAGTTTTGTTTCTAAACGACTTAACGAACGACTCAGCCCAGATGAGGTCTGCCCTAATTTTTCTGCGGCGGCAATAAAAGAACCCGTGTCCACAATACTAATAAAAGCAACCAATTCCTCTATTGTTGATTTCATTGCAACGCTCAATTGTTGATAATTAATCAACTATATTTTGCAAATTCCTCTATTTTTTAGCAACAATAATCGTCGCAAAATTGCACCTATGAACTGGATACGCTCAGTTGAGCAAAACAAGATAAGGTGAATAATATGCATATCCCAAAATTTGGTTTAGGTACTTTCCGTCTTAAAAATCAAGTGGTGATTGATTCTGTTAAAACGGCCTTGGATGTCGGCTATCGTGCGATTGATACCGCACAAATTTATGAAAATGAAGCCGAAGTCGGGCAAGCAATCGCTGAAAGTGGGGTTTCACGCCAAGATGTGTTCTTAACCACAAAAATCTGGGTCGATAATTTTGCAGAAGATAAACTTATTCCAAGTTTAAAAGAAAGCCTACAAAAGCTGCGCACTGATGCCGTTGATTTGACCTTGATTCATTGGCCTGCTCCGCGATTGGGTGTCTCTATTCCCACCGTGATGCAATTGCTTTTGGAAGCGAAGCAGAAAGGTTTAACCAAGCAGATTGGTATCTCAAATTTCAATATTGCCTTAACCCAGCAAGCAATTGAAAGCATTGGGGCAGAACACATTGCCACCAATCAAATTGAATTAAGCCCTTATTTACAGAACCAAAACTTGGTCAATTATCTGGCTGAACAAAACATTGATGTGACCTCATATATGACACTTGCCTATGGCAAAGTGCTAAATGATCCGATCCTACTTGAAATCGCCGCACGGCATCAGGCAACCACAGCACAAGTGACATTGGCTTGGGCATTACAACAGGGTTATGCGGTGATCCCATCTTCAACCAAACGTGAAAATCTGATTAGCAATTTGAAAGCACAACAACTACAGCTCAGTATTGAAGAAATGCGGATGATTGCACAACTTGAACGTAATGGCCGCGAGGTCAGTCCTGAAGCATTTGCGCCTGAATGGGATCAATAATATGAGCAGTCGCATTAATCTTCCTTTGCTGGCGCTGGCAATTGGTGCATTTGCGATTGGGACGACCGAGTTCTCGCCTATGGGACTATTGCCCAATATTGCCAACGATCTGGGCGTGTCCATCCCCAGTGCAGGCATGCTGATCACAGGTTATGCATTGGGCGTAATGCTTGGTGCGCCGATCATGACCTTGTGGTTCGGCGGCTTTGCTCGTCGTAATGCACTCATTCTATTGATGGCGATCTTTACCATCGGTAATCTGATCGCAGCGTTTGCTCCGAATTATATCAGCCTCATGGGCGCACGCCTGATCACCAGTCTGAATCACGGTGCATTCTTCGGCATTGGCTCCGTGGTTGCCGCCAGTGTCGTTCCAACACATAAACAGGCCAGTGCGGTTGCAACCATGTTCATGGGACTCACCATTGCCAATATCGGAGGTGTACCACTTGCGACGTGGGTGGGGCAAAATATCGGTTGGCGAATGTCTTTCCTTGCGATTTCTGTACTCGGCGTTATCACCATGTTATCGCTTTGGAAAGCCCTGCCTGTTGGCTCTGTTGGACAAAAACCCAATATAAAAATGGAACTCAGCGTGCTGATCCGCCTGCCAGTGATATTGGCATTGCTCACCACCGTGTTTGGGGCTTCAGCGATGTTTACCCTATATACCTATATCGCGCCAAGTCTAGTTGAGTTCACTCAAGCATCACCATTCTTTATCACCATGATGCTGGTCCTCATCGGGATTGGTTTCTCAGTGGGTAATCATTTCGGCGGTAAATTTGCTGATTTATCGATTGATAAGACCTTAATTGGCTTCTTGCTGTTATTGATCGTACTGATGCTCATTTTCCCGATCCTCGCACAAAGTCAGTTGGGTGCTGCGATTGGTTTGGTGGTTTGGGGTGCAGCAGCCTTTGCGATTGTTCCACCCTTACAAATGCGGGTAATGTCCGTTGCCCATGAAGCATCAGGACTCGCATCTTCAGTCAATATTGGCGCTTTTAATCTGGGCAATGCCATTGGTGCGGCCGCAGGTGGGATAGTACTTAGTCTCGGTTTAAACTATGCCGCGGTTTCCATGATCGGTGCGGTATTAGCAGGCATTGGTTTAATCTTGGTGTTCATTCAAATCAAACTCTCACGCAAACACAACGTCCAATATCATCAATGCCCTCAAGCTTAAATTAAAAAAATACCTGATTTAAATCATAAATCAGGTATTTTTTATTTCAACAAATCAGGTAATTTTGGTTGTTTATATAATGGATGATGCACTTCTTTTTTCATTTTCATCAGCATTTGATAAGGCTGTTGCTGTACAAACATATTGACAAAACTCAACGGAATCGCCCCTGCTGGATCAGCATAACCACTGGTGGAAACTTTGACCTTATTTTCCGCGACTTTCTGAAAAGTCCAATCACCCTCATAGCGGCTCAAGCGGATAATGTCAGGCTGTTCAGGATAATCATACTTAATCGCTTGATTCTTAATACTAATGCTACCATCCGCATTTTTACTCATTTTGCCTTTAATCACCACATCACGGTCTTTGAGGGGAAAGGGAAAATCCAGCACCATATACAGAATAAATTCACCTTTTTTCTCGTCACGAGACAACAGTTGTGCTTTGCCGACATAAGGTACCCATTTCGGTGTGCGCTCAACATCCAACACCACCGCCACCGCACGCTCTAGCGGTACGTCAAACGTGGTTTCAGCTTTATACTGAAACACAGGATTATTTTCTGTTTGATAGGTCCAAACCTTAATATCATTGCGATGTAGGCTAAGTTTTGCAGTTTCTGCTGTCGCACTTACAACTACGCTGGTGATACTCAGTAGCGCAGCAAGAACAATCTGTTTTTTATTCATGTCATGCTCAATTGTTTTAATGATGGTGAGAACTTGCTGAACTTTGGTCTGGATGCAAAGCTCAACAAGCTCTTTTTATAGTGCAAAAAAGTAAAATTTTATACTTGAATATCGTTAAAACCTAAAACATCTTTCATGTCATATTTACGTGCTTCACGTCCCACCACCCATGCAGCAGCACGCACAGCACCAGAAGCAAAGTTCATACGATTGGTGGCTTTGTGCGTCACTTCAACACGCTCACCTTCACCAATAAACATCACTGTGTGTTCACCCACGATATCCCCACCACGAATGGTTTCAAAGCCAATGGTTTGACGATCACGTGGACCGGTATAACCTTCACGACCATAGACCGCAACTTCTTTTAAGTTACGTCCTAAGGTATCTGCAATTGCCTCACCCATCATAAATGCAGTACCAGAAGGCGCATCGACTTTATGGCGATGATGCGCTTCAATAATCTCGATATCGACCGTATCACCAAACACTTGAGCCGCCAATTCCAATAGTTTAATTGAAACGTTGACCCCAACGGAGTAGTTGGCTGCGTACACAACAGGTGTTTGTGTCGCTGATTCGTCTAAAAATGCCTTCTGTTCATCTGACATGCCCGTAGTGCCAATCACCATCGCAACGCCTGCTTCACGACATAATTTGAGATGCTGTTCAGTTGCCACAGGTGCGGTAAAGTCGATCACCACGTCACAATCTTTTAAAACTTCATTCAAACTTCCCACCACCTTGACACCGATGCTGCCCACACCTGCAAGCTCACCTGCATCCGCACCGACCAAGCTGCTTTCAGGACGCTCAACTGCGGCTGCAAGTTGGTAGCCTGCTTGTTGCACAGCTTGAATCAGAATACGCCCCATGCGTCCGCCTGCACCCAAGATTCCTATGCGTGGAGAAGTTGACATAATTTTTCCCAAAGTTTGTGTTTCATGTTTCGTACTATAACCTGAGTTCAATATAAAATCTCGTCTGAAATATGATACTCAATAACGTCATCCACAACCTGCATGGTTTCAGAAAGATGGATGGTTATGTACGATTGATAGATCTAGATAAATGCTAGAAGTGAACAGGTTTTGTGGATGACAATGGTTTTGCCTACTTTTGCCGAAACAAAAGTAGGTCGAGCCGAAGGCTTATCCTAAAATAGGATGAGAACTCGGCACGACTCCGTTAAGCCTATACAGCCTCATAAGTAAGAAATCAGCAGATATCTTTTGTATAGGCAATTTATTACTTTTGAAGGATCAAAAGTAAACAAAAATCCTCTGTTTGGCTGATGGTACTTCCCTGATACCACAGCCAAACGGGCGGCATCCATGCCGCCAGCACAATAGTAAATGCTGGTTATAATTTCTTATAAATCAAAGAACCTTGAGTTCCTAAAAAATTCCCACAAAAAAACCTGCCGAAGCAGGTTTTTTCTGTTGATGTCGATTAATCAAATAGACGATCAAAGAATGATTTTTTCTTTGGAGAAGAAGTACTGTCTTCACCATCAAAAGAAATCTGTAATTCTTTTAACAACTCACGCTGACGGCTGGTTAAGTTCACAGGCGTTTCAATCACAATACGGCACAGTAAATCACCTTGCATACTGCTGCGCACTGGACGGACACCTTTGCCACGTAAACGGAACATTTTACCCGTTTGCGTACCTTCAGGAATTTTTAGGCTGACACGACCATCAAGGGTTGGGATCTCAAGCTCTTTACCCAAAGCAGCATCCGCAATACTGACAGGAACATCCATATACAGATCAGCGCCATCACGTTGGAAAATTTCGTGTTCACGCACCACAACTTCAACGTACAAATCACCTGATTGACCATCACGAATGGCTTCACCTTTACCGGTTAAGCGTACGCGATCACCATTGTCCACCCCGGCAGGAATGGTCACTTCTAAGGTCTGCTGACGATCAGCAACACCTGAACCATGACATGCATGACACGGATTTTTAATGATTTTACCTTGACCACGACAGGTGCTACAGGTTTGCTGAACAGAGAAGAAACCCTGCTGCATACGCACTTGACCTGCACCGTGACAGGTACGGCACGTTTCTACATCATTCGGGTTTTTAGACCCTTTTCCATCACAGACATCACAAGGGGCTGGCGCAGTAAAGGTAATGGTCTTTTTAATCCCCTTAACAGCTTCCTCAAGCGTGAGTTCCATGACATAGCGAAGGTCTGAACCACGACGTTGACGCTGTTGTTGACGACCACCGCCACCAAAAGCACCACCAAAGATATCGCCAAACTGGCTAAAAATATCCTCCGCGCTAAATCCGCCGAAACCACCGCCACCGCCGCCGAAACCGCCTTCGAAAGCGCTATGTCCAGCACGATCATACATGCTGCGCTTTTCACTATCGGAAAGCACTTCATAAGCTTCAGAGGCTTCTTTAAATTTGTCTTCTGCTTCAGGGTTGTCTGGATTACGGTCTGGGTGATACTTCATCGCCAACTTACGATAGGCTTTTTTGATCTCATCATCACCTGCGGTTTTCGAAACGCCTAAAACCTCATAATAATCACGTTTAGCCATGGTTGGCGGTGCTCCTCACGGAATTAATTCAATTTCTACAAACAAATAGGCTCTGCTGGCATTTTATTTATAAAAGCCAACAGAGCCTTAATAGGGGCTGTACGATATTTTTACAAGGTCTAATACAATAAAAAAAAGACAAAATTAGAAAACAGCTTTATTTTTAAAGTACTTAGCAACACCTTTTAGCCATGCATTCAACAAAAACAACCATGCAATCAGACTAAATACCACACCTGTGACCGTTGTCGCTGTGACCCAGAGCGTGCTATCCCACGCAACAAAGAACAGTGGGATAAACCATAGCGCTGCAAATAAGGCCATGAGAATAAATAACAGCACATTACGCATAATCCAAAGTGCGTGCGCATGTATCCACACCTCAGCATTATCCACAACTGCAACTTTTCGCGCTAATACATATGCAAAAGCAGCAAATACGATTGTAAATAATGCAAGAAACATGAACACGTAAGAAATCGCCACGTATCGGCGATGCTGCTCAATATTACCTTGCCCCATGCGCTATATCACCTCATTCATCACATTTTGCCAAATCAGCCATGCAATGGAATTCCATTATTTTTTTGGTCTTAAATATAGATGCTACTATATTGAAATTTTCAATATTTCGCACCTCTATTCACAAAATAATTATGTTAGATCTGCTGTTTTCTTGACCTTAAACCACGCTGCGTACAGTGCAGGTAAGAAAAACAAGGTCAGTAGAGTCGCAACAATCAATCCGCCCATAATCGCAACCGCCATTGGACCAAAGAAAATACTGCGGGATAAAGGAATCATCGCCAACACCGCAGCCATTGCAGTGAGGACAATTGGGCGAAAACGACGCATGGTCGCGCCAATAATGGCATCCCATGCAGCGTGCCCTGCTTGTATGTCTTGCTCAATTTGATCAATCAAAATCAACGAATTTCGCATGATCATTCCAGAAAGTGCAATCGTACCGAGCATCGCAACGAAACCAAACGGTTTGTTGAACAATAATAGAAAAGCCACTACCCCGATCAAACCCAACGGTGCGGTTAATAAGACAATCGTTGCTCTAGACATGCTGCGTAACTGAATCATCAATAGCGTCATGACCACTGCCAAAAATAACGGCATACCCGCGTTGACGGAACTTTGACCTCGTGCTGACTCTTCTATCGTTCCACCGACCTCGAGCAGATAGCCACTTGGCAACTCTGCACGTATCGCTTGCATCGGATCAGCCAATTGTTGAACCACAGTTGCAGGTTGTAACTGGGTTCGAATATCAGCCCGTACCGTAATGGTTGGCAGGCGGTTACGATGCCAAATTAAACCTTCTTCAAAACGTGATTCAATTTGCGCGATTTGCGCCAATGGCACAGTCGTACCATTGCTGGTTGGAACCGATAAACTGGCCAAAGAAGCCACTTCTGCACGCTCGGTTTGATCACCACGCAAACGGATCTCAATCAATTCTCGTTTTTCACGATATTGATTCATGACTGTACCCGTTATCGAAGCATTCAAGAAATTGGCCAAATCAACACTAGAAACGCCCAATTGCCGTGCACGATCTTGGTCAATTTCAATCGCAATGATTTTGCTTGGCTCGCCCCAATCCAAATGCACATTGGTGGTATTTGGATCTTCACTCACAACTTTAGAAACCTGCTGTGCCCATTGACGTACTGTGCCCAAATCTTCACCCGAGATACGGTATTGCAATGGATAGCCTACTGGCGGACCATTTTCCAATAAAGAAACACGCGTCCGTACCTGCGGCAATAAGGCTTTAATTTGTGTCTCTAAAGAACGGCGAATCTCATCCCGATCATCTAAAGAGGAAGCCAATACCACAAATTGGGCAAAGCTTGCTTGTGGCAACTGTTGGTCTAATGGTAGATAAAAGCGTGGCGACCCTGTGCCAACATAGGCCACATAATTATCAATCCCGTCTTGTTTGGATAGGAATTGTTCCACCTTTTGCACAGCTTGTTCAGTTGCCGTCAGTGACGCACCTTCTTCCAGTTTTAAATCCACCAAAATTTCCGCACGGTTTGACGGCGGGAAGAACTGTTGAGGGACCAGTTTAAACATCATCACCGACAGCACAAAAATCCCAACGGTAATGGCGATCACCGTCTTACGATAGGTAATACAGATTTCGACCACATGGCGGAAAGACTGATAAAACTTGGTCTGGTATGGATCATGCTGCCCTGCATGGGCCTGTACCACAGGTGCAGGTTGTTTGCGCAATCTCGCCCATAAGCGTAGATACCATGCCGCTTTTTGCTGTTGCTTGCTAAAATCGGGCAGTAATTTTTCACCCAAGTAGGGCACAAATAAAACCGCTGCAATCCATGACACTACCAAGGCAATGGTCACCACTTGGAAAATGGAGCGCGTGTATTCGCCCGTACCTGATTGCGCTGTCGCAATCGGTAAGAAACCTGCTGCGGTAATCAGTGTTCCTGTCAGCATTGGAAAAGCTGTGCTTTGCCATGCAAAGCCTGCGGCTTTGAGCCGACTGTAGCCCTGCTCCATTTTAATCGCCATCATTTCAACCGCGATAATGGCATCATCCACCAACAGCCCCAATGCAAGAATTAATGCACCAAGCGAAATCTTATGTAACCCAACATCAAATAAAGACATTCCTGCAAAAGTCATCGCAAGAACTAAAGGAATCGACAGTGCAACCACTAAACCCGTACGGAAACCTAAGGAAAAGAAACTGACCAATAAAACGATAATCACCGCTTCAGCCAACACTTTTAAAAACTCTTGAATACTGCGTTGCACCGCCACGGGTTGGTCTGACACTTTTTGCAGTTTCATACCCAAAGGCAGGCTTTTTTGTAGCTGGTTAAATTCAGTTTCTAGGTTTTTACCCAGTGCGATAATATCGCCGCCTTTACGCATCGAGACCGCAATCCCAATGCCATTTTCACCCATAAAGCGCATTCTTGGCTGAGCAGGTTCGCTGAAACCGCGGTAAACATCTGCCACATCGCCCAATTGAATGGTTTTATCACCCACTAACAGCGGCATTTTTTTCAAATCTTCGACGCTGTGTAAATGTCCACTGACGCGAAGTTGGATACGATCTGTGCCTGTTTCAAAAAAACCAGCACTGGCCATGTCATTTTGTTTTTGAATCGCTTCTTGAATCGCAGTGACAGGAACACCGAGTTGTACGGCTTTGGTATTGGACAGTTCAATCCAAATGCGTTGATCTTGTAAGCCGACCAAATTGACTTTGCTCACATCCTTGACCCGTTGCAATTGCAGTTGCAAACGGTCGGCATACTCTTTCATGACGGCATAATCAAAATCTTTGCCTGTCAGCACATAGATATTGCCGAAGGTATCACCGAACTCATCATTGAAAAAAGGACCTTGCACACCACTAGGCAGTTCTGAGCGAATGTCATTGACCTTCTTGCGCACGTTATACCAGACATCAGGAATTTGACTCGATGGCAGGCTGTCCTTCGCCACGAAAGTCACCAAAGACTCTCCAGGGCGTGAATAGGCCATAATGCGGTCATATTGACCCGTGGTCATCAATTCTTTTTCAATCCGATCTGTGACCAGTGTCGAGACTTCTTTGGCGGTTGCCCCAGGCCAGAAGGTTTGTACCACCATCACTTTAAAGGTAAACGGTGGATCTTCACTTTGCGCCAGCTTGGAATAAGACATCACGCCGACAATGCCCAATAGCAGCATAAAGTACAGCACAATCCCTTTATTGTTTAAGGCCCATTCCGAAAGGTTAAATTTCATGATTAACCTCCCGCTTTGATGCTAACTTCGCGATTTTCACGATCAATCGGATGAATTTTTTGCTGATCACGCAACAAATGTACGCCGCCAACCACCACCCAATCGGTTGCTTTTAAACCAGACAAAATCGGCACACTGTCACGTCCATAAGTACCTAAAGTGACAGGAACTTTACGTAAGGTTTGATTGGCATTGACCACCCATAAATAGGCTTGCTGATCTGTCGCGGTGACACTCGACAACGGCACACTCAAAACATTGCTGTCCTGACTGACAAAAAATACGCGGGCGCTTTGTCCAAGCTGAATACTAGACTGACCTTCTAACAGTGAAACTTTGACGGTAAATGTCCGTGATTGAGCTGCTGCAGGTGAAACTTCACGAACTTTTGCAGCAAAACGAGCTTCTGGCTGAGACCATAAAGTTACCCAAACCGCCTGACCGACTTTGATGCCACTCACCGCCTGTTCTGGTACACCAAAAACCACCTCACGCTCGCCATCAATCGCCAACTGATAGGCCGCCTGTCCTGCGGCGACCACTTGTCCCGTTTCAATTTGACGCTCGGTAATGACTCCGTTTTTATTAGAAATGAGCTGGTTATATCCCGTTTGATTGGCGGAAACTTGGTAATTCGAGCGTGCTTGTTGCAAATTTGCTTGTGCAGATTCGTGTTGATTTTTTACCGCATCGAATTGTGAGCGACTGACGGCATTGACAGGCAACAGTTGCTGATAACGTTGATATTCTTCAGCGGCAATTTTAGCTGCTGCCTGTGCACTTTCCAATTGTGCCTTGGCTGCGTTCATTTGCAATTGCGCATCTTTTACATCGAGTTTTGCTAAGACTTGCCCAACCTTGACTCGATCACCCACATCGACATAACGCTCCGTTACCTGTCCCCCAACGCGGAATGCCAATGCTGTTTGTTGTTTTGCCTGTACATCACCTGCATAGCTTTTTTGATCGGTGTGATTACGACTCGGTTGGGTCACCATGACATAAGGAATTTCCTCCGTCTTGGGAACTTCTTTTTGGCATGCTGATAAAGTGACACTGCTGAGGACAAGCAACCCCACAATTACATGATTTAGCAGATTCATCTCTGTTTCGCTCTTATTCAAATTGATTTTTTAAGGCACAATAAAGTCTATTGACAGCAACCATCATAAATTGTTTAATTTTTAATTAATATACCCATGAGTACACTAATTAAAAATTAAATCTAGTGTTTTGATTTTGAATTAAATTAAAAGAGAACATAACGTGCAAATCAGCAGCGGCCGCCCCAAAGATTTAGAGAAAAGAGCCAAAATATTACAGGCTGCGAAATCTATTTTTTTAAAATTGGGCTATCACGCAGCCAATATGAATCAAATCGCCAAAGAAGCTGGAGTGACAAAACTCACGGTATATAACCACTTCCAAGATAAAGCCAACTTGTTTATTTGTGCGATTGAGGAAACCTGCGAAGAATCGATTTGCGCCAAAGAATTTGTACTCACAGCTGAAACCAATTTTGAGCAAGCGCTGTATTTAATGTGTCACCGTGCTTTAAGTATTATTTATTTACCTGAAGCACTGAAACTTGATCGGGTTCTGTTTGAACTTGCTGCTGAGCAGAGTCCATTAACACAACAATTTTTTGATGCCTCACATACTCGGATGTGCAATGTCTGGTGTGATTTCTTTCAGCAAGCCATTGCGCTTAAATTCATTCAAGCAGACGAGCCGCTTGCGCAAACAGAATTAATCTTGTCACTGATGTTAGGTACACGTCACCATCGAGTTTTATTGGGCTTAGACGCAGTGCCCTCAATCACTGAAATCGATCAGACCATTCAGCAAGCAATCGCACTTTTTTTGCTTAAATATCAAGCTAAAATTTAGAGAATTTTCACATTTCTTTGCATTCTGCACTTGGATTGTCTCTCAATCACGCTATAGTCGAATAGTCAGTGGTGCTGTTGTATGCCACTGGTACTTTCGACATGCGCCATATACGGCACAAGATTTTTTAGACAATAACAAGCGATGGTTGAGGGAGAAATAGCATGGTTCAGCAAATTACTGCTCCATTACGTGAAGATGTCCGCTTATTAGGCAATTTGCTTGGCGAAACCTTAAAGCAACATGCTGGGCAAGAATTGTTTAATCAAGTTGAGCAAATTCGTACCCTCGCCAAAGACGCACGTGATGGTCAAATCAAAGCAGAAAAACAGCTTGAACAATTGTTTCTCAACTTAAAAGACGAAGAAATTTTGCCGCTGACGCGCGCATTTTCTCATTTTCTCAACTTTGCCAATATCGCTGAACAATATCACGTAGTACGCAGCCGTCGTCAGGCTGAGTTTGATGAGCACGCCCCAAATCCAAATCCACTCTCGCATTTATTTGAAAAATTCAACGCCAAAAAGATCAGTCCACAACAACTGTTCCAACAAATTTGTGATTTAAAAATTGAATTGGTCCTTACCGCTCATCCGACCGAAATCAGCCGTCGTACCTTGATTCAAAAATATGATGATATTACTGATTGTTTGTCCCAGCTGGATCAACAGAAGCTAACACCAAGAGAACGCCAACACAGCGTTGCCACCCTCAAACAACTGGTTAGTTCCGCTTGGCAAACTGATGAGATTCGCCAGCACCGCCCAACTCCTGTGGATGAAGCAAAATGGGGCTTTGCCACCATTGAGCAGAGCTTATGGAATGCTGTACCAAAATTTGTGCGTGAACTGAATGAATTGACACAACAGCATTGCGAACAGTCTTTACCGATGACCATTGCACCGATCCGCTTTGCCTCATGGATGGGGGGTGACCGTGATGGCAATCCCAACGTCACCCATCAAGTGACTCAAGAAGTGCTGTGGTTATCGCGTTGGCAGGCGGCTGATTTATATCTGCGTGATATTGAAAATCTGCGTTGGGAACTGTCGATTCAAAGCTGTTCAGCAGAATTGAGCCAAGCTTTGGGTTATGAACATCCTGAACCATATCGTGAATATTTACGCAGTACCCGCGAACGCTTAAAAGCAACCCGTTATTGGTTGGCGCAACGCCTACAAGGTCAAGAGGCGGATGATAGTAATATCATCAAAACCACAGAGGAATTACTCGCACCTTTACTGCTGTGTTATCGCTCGCTGATGGACAGCAACTTAGCTGAAATCGCCAATGGACAATTGCTTGATTTCATCTATCGGGTCAACTGTTTTGGGATTGAACTGCTCAAACTGGATATTCGTCAGGAATCAGGACGACATCGCCAAGCGATTTCAGCCATTACTGAATATTTAGGCTTAGGCAATTTTGAATCTTGGACCGAACAAGCACGGCAGAATTTTTTAATTCAGGAATTACAAAGCAAACGACCATTATTGCCTAAATTTTTAGATGAACCCGAAGGCAGCCTGATTCAGCATCCCGATGTACTCGAAGTCTTTGCCACCATGCGTACCTTGGCAGAACAGCCGAGTGAGAGTTTGGGTGCCTATATCATTTCAATGGCAGAATACCCAAGCGATGTACTGGCGGTTTTACTTTTGCAAAAAGAAGCAGGCATACAACAAGCTTTAAGGGTGGTGCCATTATTTGAAACGCTCAAGGACTTGGACGGCGCAGCCAAAACCATGAACACCTTATTCAATATGGATTGGTACAAACAGCACATCCAAGGCAAACATGAAGTGATGATTGGCTATTCGGATTCTGCCAAAGATGCAGGGTTTATGTCAGCCAATTGGGCGCAGTATCGTGCACAAGAAGAACTGACTGCTATTGCGAAAAAACATGGTGTGCAACTGACCTTATTCCATGGTCGTGGTGGCTCGATCAGTCGTGGTGGTGCGCCAACCCAACAAGCTTTATTTTCTCAGCCACCAGGGTCAATCTCAGGGGCAATTCGAGTCACCGAACAAGGTGAAATGATTCGATTTAAATTCGGATTGGAAGGGATCGCTCTACAAAACTTAGAGATTTATACCGCTGCGACACTTGAAGCAACCTTGTTGCCACCACCTGAACCAAAGCAGGAATGGCGTGCTTTGATGAATCAAATGACAGATTTATCAGTACAGGTCTATCGTCAAACCGTGCGTGAAAATCCAAATTTTGTCCGTTATCTACGTACCGTCACCCCAGAACTAGAGTTGCAAATGTTGCCACTGGGTTCTCGTCCAGCGAAACGTAAAGTCACTGGTGGGATTGAATCGTTACGTGCGATTCCGTGGGTATTTGCATGGACACAGATTCGCTTGATGTTACCTGCATGGCTTGGAACGGGTACGGCGATTAATCAAGTACACGAGCAACATAAAAACACACTGGATGAGATGCTGGAGCAATGGCCTTATTTCCAAACCTTAATTGATATGTTGGAAATGGTGTTGTCGAAATCCGATGCGGATATTGCACTGTACTATGAATCACACCTCACCCAAGATCAGGACTTAAAAGTATTGGGTGTTGAACTACGTCAACGATTACAAAATGCAGTCGATACCTTACTCAGCCTGAGAGGTGAATCAAAACTGTTGAGTAATAATGAAGTGCTGGATCAATCGATGCAGGTGCGTAAACCCTATTTACTGCCGCTGCATCTATTACAAGCCGAATTGATGAAACGTCGTCGTGCATATTTGACTGAACATCAAACCGAACATAGCCCTGTCGATCATGCTTTAATGGTCAGTATCGCGGGAATCGCTGCGGGCTTGCGCAACACGGGCTAATAGGTCATTTTCCTCAGCGCCATCAACAGAGACCACTGCTGTTGATGGCTCAATTGGCAAAATATGCCATTTTTTATAAAATTTTAGAAAAAAAATTCAAATATTATTTTGAAAATAAGATGCTTAACTTTTCAAACAATTTAGCCAAAATAAACAATAAATCCGATAAGTTATTTTGAAGTGTATTTTACCAAAAGGTAAAAATATGAATAGATAAAGTGTTCGCCCCAAGATTCTTAAAACATTATAGGTGAAAGCACGATTTAAGACAGAGTATCATACGCGCTGATATCTCCTTATGAGTCTAATTTATGTCAAGTTGGTTCCCAAAATGGCAGCCGTATCAGGGCAAGATTGATCATCGCCCTGTTGCGACCAATGAATATTTACCGCCCTTACAAAGTGCGGTGTTAGGGGTTCAGCACGCATTTGCCATGTTTGGTGCGACGGTACTAGCGCCGTTGCTGATGGGCTTTAGTCCTAACCTTGCCATTTTAATGTCAGGGATTTGTACCATCCTGTTCTTCCTGATGACAGGTGGTCGTGTTCCCAGTTATTTGGGTTCGAGTTTCGCCTTTATTGGCGTAGTTGCGGCCGCAACTGGACATATCACAGGCTCGGGAGCGAATCCCAATTTATCGGTCGCTTTGGGCGGTATTATCGCCTGTGGGGTACTGTATACCTTGATTGGTTTAGCCGTCATGTTGACCGGGACACGCTGGATCGAAAAATTGATGCCGCCTGTGGTGACAGGGGCTGTGGTGATGATTATTGGTTTAAACCTTGCACCGATTACCATTAAAAGTGTGGCAGGTCAGCCTTTTGAGATGTGGATGGCATTGATCACCGTACTGTGTATGGGTCTGATCGCCGTTTTCACCAAAGGTTTATTACAGCGTTTATTACTTTTGGTTGGTTTATTGATGGCCTATGCCATTTATGCCATTGCAACCAATGGTTTAGGTCTCGGCAAAGCCATTGATTTCTCGCAAATTGCTGCTGCACCTTGGTTTGGTATCCCAAGCTTCTCAAATCCGACCTTTGACCTCAACGCCATGCTGATTATTGCTCCAGTTGCCCTGATTTTAGTGGCAGAAAATCTCGGGCATATCAAAGCCGTTGGTGCGATGACGGGTGAAAACCTGACGCCTTATTTGGGCAAAGCATTTGTGGCTGATGGTGTTGCCACGACCTTATCAGGCAGTGTTGGTGCACCAGGCATGACCACATACGGTGAAAATATTGGTGTGATGGCCGTCACGCGTGTGTATTCAACCATCGTGTTTGTGATCGCGGGGGTATTTGCGATTTTCTTGGGACTTTCACCTAAGTTTGGTGCGGTGATCAGTACCATTCCAACCGCAGTGCTCACTGGTGCTTCGATTGTGGTATTTGGTTTGATTACCATCGCAGGAGCGAAGATCTGGATCGAAAATAAGGTCGATTTTTCGAATAATAAAAACCTGATCGTTGCCTCCGTGACCATCATTCTCGGGGCAGGTAACTTTGAATTGCTGTTTGGAGATTTCAACTTGGGTGGTATTGGTACCGCGACCTTTGCTGCGATTTTATTAAATTTGCTTTTTAGTTTAAAAGATAAAAACTAACCCCGAATCAAGGCAGCGCACTCGCTGCCTTTTTTATGCTGATCTTGATCCGCCATCTCCTTTTTTACCGTATTTTTAGTATGATGACTGTTTACACTTCAATGTGTTCAGCTCATGCGTTTTGATTTTTTTGATTTACAACTGCTTCTTCATATTGTGGCAACAGGTAGCCTAACCCAAGGTGCAGATCGTGCTGCCATTTCTTTACAAGCAGCCAGTGAACGGATAAAAAAACTAGAGCAATACTTTGAAACACCGTTATTTATTCGACACAATGCAGGTGTCGAACTGACCACGGCAGGTCATGCTTTGGTGGAACATGCCAAAAAACTCAACGCACAAAAAAATAAACTTGAACAAGACATGCAACGCTTTCGTCAGAAAAGCGCCGAGTCATTGATTCTGTGGTGTAACTCCTCTGCGCAGAGTGAATATCTTCCAGCCTTATTACCCCAATACTTGATGCATTATCCGCATATCAATATTGACTTACACGAAGCGGAAAGCTCAGAAATTGTAGATGCACTCACTAAAGGCATCGCTCGATTAGGCTTGGTTTCAAGCTTTTTTGACACTCGTCATTTACATACTCAGGATTTTGCTAGCGATCCCTTGGTACTGATCTGCCCAGATTCGCATGTGCTGACCCAGCAGGCACAACTCAACTTAGTCGATGCCTTGGCGTATGACTTTATTGGTCTCATGCCACACCATTCACTACAACAGTCTATTGAAACTCAAGCCAAACTATTAGGCTTCAACATCCACTACCGCTTGCGTTTACCGAATTTTGCCGCGATTGCAGAAGTGGTCGCAAAAGGGGTCGGTGTTGCGATTATGCCTGCACGTGCAGCTCAACGTTTACAAGGTATTTATCATTTTCAAGCGATTCAACTACTGGGCGCTTGGGCCAATCGTAAGCTTCTACTTGCCAGTCAAGACTTTGAGCAACTTCCGCAAAGCTATCAAGACTTTTCACAATTCCTTTTAGTACATAAACCACAGGATTAGCACAGCATCTTAATGCGCGATCATATAGCTGCCCAATGCCAATAATCCCATAAAGAACAACTGACGGAATTTCTGCTCATTCAATTGGTAACGCACTTTTTTTCCGAACCACATGCCGATCAAAGCTGCGACCAATGCCACCGAAGACCATCGATAGTCTAAAGCCCCACCTGTAGTCGGGTGATAATGTAAAAAGATCGCCAAACAAATCGTGGAAACGGTAAAGGTCAGCCCTAAAGCCTGTACCAGTTCATCACGTTTTAAATGTAAAGACTGCAAATACGGCACGATGGGAATAATAATAACCCCTGTCGCGACGGTGACTGCACCGCCGATATAACCAATGAACGGAGAAAGCCAACGCTCATGCCCTGCCAGATCAGGTAGCTTTTTGGCACATAAACCATAGAGTCCATAAATTGCCAACATACTGCCCAATAAAATCTCACTGCTCTGTCCTTGACTCTGGTTCAAGGTGGGCAAAAAGCTCCAAATAGAGCCGAGGATGATGCCCAATAACAAAGACCAGAAACGACAGATAAATGACCAGACCTGACCTTCAGCAAAAAGCTGCCAAATATTGGTCACCATAGAGGGTACGATCAAAAGTGAGGCCGCCTGAAATGGACTCATTGCGATGGTGAGTAATCCCATCGACACCGCAGGCAAACCCAAACCGATCATGCCCTTTATCATGCCAGCGAATGCAAATACTGCCGTTACAATAATCAAAAAGGTCATGATCTATCTCCGCATTCATATACAGCTATGCTACGGAAATAATTGAAATCGCGTATTCTTGTTTTTAGGAGCATGGCTCAATTATACGTTGAGGCCAAATACTTAAGTGTAGCTCCTCCACGCTTAATTTTTCTCTGTTGGACGCTAAGCCTTCTAGCCTTCTAAACTGTCATTCTTATATTTTTCTTCCAACACATTACTGATAATACTTTCAATCATCCAAACACGGTATAAGCTATTAAACACGTAACTTTGCCCATCAATACGTAACTCTAAAACGGGAAAATCAGGTTGATGCTTCTGCTGACACAATTCATCATTTTGTTGTAATAAAGCCTCAATATCTTGTTCGGTAATGCACTCAATTTCTAAACGCTTTTGCATGCGCTGGAAATGTGCTTTAAAAGAAAGGTCTTTACCACGTGTCCACACGCCTTCCAAAATCTGATGAATGCAATCGACCTGTTGTTCTTCTGCCACACTATAGAACAGCTTTGCCATTTCATAGCTGGCTTCTTTGGTTGGACGGCAAAACGGGGTGAATGCCACTTCCGTCCGCTTTGAAACACGGGTTGCCAGTCCCCAATCAAACCAATCTCGACCTTGATAGCTTAACGGGTAGACTTTGAGCTGAATATTATAATAATCAGCAAGTTCTGCTTTAATATAATCCAACAACAACCAACTCATCGGGTCTTCAAGCGCAATATAGAGATCTAACTCTGGATGTAAGGCTTGCACTTCTGCCAATGCTTCACCATCGTTGATCAAATGCTCACGCCACTCGATGTGATTAATCAGAAAAATAGGCGTTCCCGTCAATAATTTTTGTTGTTTTAAACGGCGCGTTAAACGCAATAAATCATCAACGGCTTGATACTTGCGTTCACTAAACTCGAAATAACTAGCTGAAACAGGCACATCCTGAAACATTCGTTCAGGAAAATCTTGTGGGGTTTGGTGTTGTTTCGCCATCGCATATAAGGTGCGTAATTTTCCATATTGCTGTTGCCATAACATATGGAAAACATCTTCCAGCAAATGTAAAAAATTTTGTTCTCGTAAAGGCGTATTTCTTAGAATGGTTTCAGCTTGTTGTAATGCTTCTGGACTTGGAATTTCTGGGGTTTCGTCAAAGCCAAAACGGTGCTGTTTGGCTAAAATCTTGGCATCATTGAGACAGTATCGTTGCCAATCTTGTGCAGACATGCCATTGGGCGGTTCAGCATCTTGTTTTGAAATAATGACTTTTAACGGTTTAAGCTCATCGCTCAAAATCTCATTAAGCTGAGCCAACTGTTGTACCGCAAGATAGCTATACACATCATCTAAACGTAGATAAATACTTAAACCCTGTTCCGTGGGTAATACCGCCTGACGAGAAGGTTTCTGATAAAACCAGCTCGATCGGATGGGATCAAACCAACGACGTAACAAAGACATGTCGATTGCCTCTTGATAGAAATCTCCCCCTAACCCCTCTTTAAAAAACAGGGGAACTACACGAGTTTAATACTTGAATATAATTCGTGGAAGTCCCCCTTTGAAAAAAGGGGGACTTAGGGGGATTTGAAATTTTACAAAACGCGTACTGCGCCTTTTGCTGCGCTGGTTGAATGCATCGCGTAAATCTTGAGTGCCTTAGACACTTTACGTTTACGTTCTTCTACTGGATGCCAACCTTTGGCTTCTTGAACCGTACGGCGATGTGCCATCGTTGCATCATCCACATCTAAATGGATGGTACGATTTGGGATATCGATTTCAATGGTATCACCATCTTCAACCAAACCAATTGCTCCACCTTCCGCAGCCTCTGGAGAAACGTGACCAATCGATAAACCCGAAGAACCACCCGAGAAACGACCATCGGTAATCAAAGCACAGTCTTTACCTAAGCCTTTAGATTTCAAATAGCTGGTTGGATACAGCATTTCTTGCATACCCGGTCCACCACGTGGCCCTTCGTAGCGAATCACCACGATATCGCCAGCCACAATTTTATGCTCTAAAATCGCTTCTACCGCAGAATCTTGACTCTCAAAAACGCGCGCAGTGCCAGTAAATTTAAGGATCGAATCATCCACACCTGCTGTTTTTACGATACAGCCATCCAACGCGATGTTGCCGTAAAGCACAGCCAAACCGCCATCTTTAGAGAAGGCATGCTCAGCATTACGAATCACGCCATTTTCACGATCACCGTCCAAAGTTGAATAATAACGATTTTGTGAGAATGCCACTTGGGTTGGAATACCGCCCGGAGACGAACGATAGAACTCATATACATCGGCATCTTCGGTACGGATAATATCCCACTTGTCCAATGCATCTTTCAACGTTGGTTCATGTACGGTTGGACATGATGTCTTTAACAAATTGGCACGATCAAGCTCACCTAAGATCGCCATGATGCCCCCTGCACGGTGGACATCTTCCATGTGTACGTCTGATTTTGCAGGCGCAACTTTAGATAACACAGGCACTAGACGAGAGAGACGGTCGATATCATCCATGGTGAAATCGACTTCAGCTTCGTGAGCAGCAGCCAACAAGTGTAATACCGTATTGGTTGAACCACCCATGGCAATATCTAGGGTCATGGCATTTTCAAATGCATCTTTGGTTGCAATCGAACGCGGTAAAATGCTGTCATCGTTTTGTTCATAGTAGCGTTTTGCCAATTCGACTACCAAGCGCCCTGCTCTCAAGAACAATTTTTCACGATTTGCATGGGTAGCGACGATTGAACCATTGCCCGGTAAAGATAAACCCAAAGCTTCAGTTAAACAGTTCATCGAGTTCGCTGTAAACATGCCTGAACACGAACCGCAAGTTGGACAAGCTGAACGCTCAAACGCGGCAACTTCTTCATCGGTATAACTTTCATCTGCCGCAACTACCATCGCATCAACGAGGTCAATCGCTTTTTCATTGCCACGGAATTTGACTTTACCCGCTTCCATCGGACCGCCAGACACGAAGATCACAGGAATATTCAAGCGCATTGCCGCCATGAGCATACCCGGTGTGATCTTGTCACAGTTCGAGATACACACCATTGCATCCGCACAATGAGCATTGACCATATATTCAACAGAATCTGCAATCAAATCACGTGATGGCAGCGAATAGAGCATGCCATCATGACCCATGGCAATGCCGTCATCGACTGCAATGGTATTAAATTCTTTTGCAACACCACCTGAAGCTTCAATTTCTCGCGCAACCAGTTGCCCTAAATCTTTAAGATGCACATGACCTGGAACAAATTGGGTAAATGAGTTGACCACCGCAATAATAGGTTTGCCAAAATCTTCATCTTTCATGCCCGTCGCACGCCATAAACCACGCGCGCCAGCCATATTTCTTCCATGTGTTGATGTTTTCGAACGATAATCAGGCATTTTGTATTCCCAACAAGTTTGTGCTCGAGACGAATAGGACATTCTCTCTGGCGAAATGATACTGAGCTAAGCCCATCATACTACAAGTTATCGTTTAACAGATGACCACTGAAGCTATCTTTTTTTGCTCAAAGGCAATTGATAGCATCTGATTAGGGGCTAGTGGCTTTTTCGCTTATAATTTGCAGTAAGTTTTTTTCGGAATGCATTTGTGAAAATCATATTTGCTGGTACGCCTGAATTTGCTGCAACGGCATTGGCGGCATTATTAAAATCATCACACCAGATTGTTGCAGTTTATACTCAACCTGACCGCAAAGCAGGTCGTGGGCAGAAGTTAACACCTTCCCCAGTCAAGCAACTTGCACTTGAACACGGTTTACCTGTTTATCAACCTTTGCATTTTAAAGCTTCGACCGAAGAAGGCTTAGCGGCTCGACAAGAGCTTGCTGCACTTGGCGCAGATGTGATGGTGGTTGCGGCTTATGGTTTGATCTTACCTCAGGCGGTTTTGGATACACCTACATACGGTTGTCTCAATATTCACGGTTCATTACTACCGCGCTGGCGTGGTGCTGCCCCGATTCAACGCGCCATTGCCACAGGTGATGCAGAAACTGGCATTACCATCATGCAGATGGCAGCAGGCTTAGACACTGGCGATATGATGTATAAAACCTATTGTCCAATTACAGCAGAAGACACATCTGCCAGCCTGCACGATAAACTGGCGACTCAAGGTGCAGACGCGATTTGTACCGTGCTCGAATCAGAGCAAAGCCTACAAGACTTTATTGCCAAACGTGAAGTACAAGACGAAGCGCTGACCGTGTATGCACATAAGCTGGTCAAAGCAGAAGCGCGTATTGATTGGACGAAAAATGCCGTTCAAATTGATCGGAATATTCGCGCTTTCAATCCTTGGCCTGTGGCATTTATTCAACTGGATGAAAATAATGCCTTACGTGTTTGGGGCTCAACCCTTTCTCCTCACAGCAAAGCAGACGCGCAAGTCGGTGAAATTATCGCGATGGACAAACACGGTGTCCATGTGGCCTGTGGTGAAAACAGCGTAGTATGCTTAACCAGCCTGCAATGGCCCGGCGGTAAAGCACTCAATCCAGTGCAAATTGCACAAACCCAAAAATTGCACCTTGGACAAATTCTCCCATGAACCAATCGAATCAATCATCTGCAAAACATTTGAATCTGCGTGCACAAGTGGTCAAAACACTTTTGGCTGTTCAAAATGGGCAATCTTTGGCTTCCGTGTTGAATCAACATATCAATATCGTTTCTGAACGTGACCGTGGTTTATATCACGAACTTACTTTAGGTTGTTTACGCCAGTGGTATTCTTTAAAGGCAATTACCTTACCCTTGCTGACAAAACCATTAGACAATGAAGCACTGGAAAGTTGTTTATATCTTGGTTTGTATCAAATTTTATGTACTCGTATTCCTGTACATGCTGCGATTTCAGAAACTGTAAATGCTGCTAAGCAACTCGGTTTCGAGCCAATGAGTGGTTTGGTCAATGCGATTCTGCGTCGTGTTTCACGTGAAACAGATGAATTTCAAACAGCGTTGAATAATACGCATGGTTTACCTAGTTGGTTATTCAAACGACTTAAAAAAGATTGGCCTGATCAATTTGATGAAATCTGTCAAAACTTAAAACAAGTCGCACCTCTGACCCTGCGCGTCAATGAACGCCAAGTCAGTCGTGACGAATATTTAGAAATTTTGGATGAAGAACAAATTGATGCTCGTCCTTGCATGCTTTCAAATGTTGGTATTGTTTTGGAAAAAACGGGCAACATTACCCATCTACCGGGTTTCGAAGAAGGCGGTTTTTCTGTTCAGGATGAACATGCACAATTATGCGCGACCCTTTTACCGAATTTAGATGGTAAAGTCGTTGTCGATGCCTGCGCTGCACCCGGTGGTAAAACAGCACATATTCTTGAGCGCTATAATCCTAAAAAACTGATTGCGCTTGACCATGATGCAAAACGTTTATTACGTTTGTCTGAAAATATAGAACGTCTTGCCTTAGATCAAACCGAGGTTGAGATTGTTACAGCAGATGCAACCACTTGGCAGGCACCAGAAGCCGTCGACTGTATCGTGCTCGATGCACCGTGTTCTGCAACAGGTGTAATTCGTCGCCATCCAGATATCCGCTTGTTAAGACAATCGACCGACATCGCGCAAACTGTGGCATTGCAACAGCAAATTTTGCAACAGATGTGGCAACAACTCAAAGTGGGTGGCACGCTGTTATACATTACCTGCTCGATTCTAAAAGTTGAAAATGAACAGCAAATGGCAACTTTCTTTGCTGAACATAGCAATGCTGAAGAAATCAAAATCGAAGCAGACTGGGGTATTGAACAGACCTATGGTCGTCAGTTATTACCTTACCTACATTCAGGTGATGGCTTCTATTATTGTTGTATCCAGAAGATCGCCTAACATAAACAAGAAAGCCATACATCAATGTATGGCTTTCTTTATTCTGATCAACGCATTGTTATACGCTATCATCTTTTTGTTCGGGATGACGCATCAAATGTATAATTGAAAGCACCAATCCGCCCCACAACAATCCAATTGCAATGATCATCATGATTAAAGCTGAAGTATTCATCGTCATCTCCTAGCGATTCTTTAAGCTGCTCATAAACAATGCACCGATCGCACAGAATAAAATACAGCCCCAACCAAACCAAAGCTGTAAGCTCATTGCATAATCGCCATAGCCTTTTTGCAACAATGCACTTAATGCAAGCCCAAGGGTAGAAATCAAAACAACTGGGGTAATGATGGTTAAGGTGAATTCCCAAACCCCACCCAATTGGATGGTAGATACACGATTGACATGCTGCTCTAGATCTTTCATCAGTGAACGCTTGAACCATGACACCATAATGATCGAAACCAAAGCACCTGAGACAATGCCTAGATTATTAATAAAGTGATCAATAATATCGACCAGTTTAATCGCGTTGGCACTTGAGAATAAGAAAATAGAAACTGCGCCAGTACCACCACCAATAATGGTCACGGCTTTAGCACGACTCCATTTCAACTTGTCCTGCATCGCTGAGATCGGTACTTGTAAAATACTGACCATCGATGAAACACCAGCAACGAAGAGCGAGCTAAAGAATAAGATCCCGAATAACTCTGCGCCTGCACCTAAGCTTGAAATAATCTTAGGGAACGCAATAAATGCCAAGCCAATACCACCGCTCACCACATCTTGTACGCTTGTTCCTGCGGCATGTGCCATGAAACCAAGGGCTGCGAAAACACCAATACCTGCCAAGATCTCAAACGAAGAGTTAGCAAAACCAATCACCAAACCTGAACCCGTCAAATTGGTTTTTGGTTTTAGGTAAGAGGCATAAGTCACCATGATCCCGAATCCAATCGAAAGCGAGAAGAAGATATGACCATAAGCCGCTAACCAGACTTTATAGTTCTTCATAGCTTCCCAGTTTGGGGTAAAGAAGGCATTTAGACCATCTACAGCGCCCGGTAAACGCAAAGCTTGAATCACCAAAATACCAAACAATACCAATAAGATCGGCATGAAAATACGGTTCGCAAGCTCAACGCCTTTACGAACACCACCATACAAAATAAACAGTACTAAGGCCCAAACACCGATTAATGGCCAAAACAAATGACCAATAAACGTCAGATCAAAAGTGGCGGCTTGAGAAGTCGCCAAGAATTTGTTAAAGAAGAAATTTTCTGGGTCTGTACCCCAGCTTTGACCGAAGGAGAAATAAATATAACTTCCTGCCCAAGTCAGTACACTGGCGTAATAAAGCGCAATCACAATACAAACACATGCTTGCCACCATCCCAAAGACTCAGCCCGTTTGGTGAGTTGTTGGTATGCTTTAGGCGGCGCACCATTGCTGCGATGCCCAACTGCGTAATCTAAAAATAAAAGGGGTAATCCTGCCGTCAATAAAGCTACTAAATATGGAATTAAAAATGCACCGCCACCGTTTTCATAAGCGACATACGGGAAGCGCCAAATATTACCTAATCCAATCGCCGAACCAATTGCAGCGATGATAAAACCTGATCGTGCCGACCAGTGCTCACGAGTTTCTGTCATAAAATAACCTATTCCTAAGGCAACTTTTCGATGCTGCTGTTCTCTGGTTGTTATACTGCTAGCAAGAAAAGTACCAATGCAAATCCTATTATTGGTTGAATCAGAAAAAACCTTTTGAGTTTTCATTTCTTATATTCAAACCAGCAAAAATTAGAAAACTCTTCCTTAAAAAATTTTGACTATTTTTTGCCTGTTGATGATTGAACAATACCCTTTTTTATTTATTTTTACTGTAATTTATACAAAAAAAAATAACCGTTCATCGCCAATTCAGACACGATTGATTATTTTTCAACTCAATTTTCCGACCTCGTTTAAATTTCTCATTTGATTTAAAAACGTGAACAGCATAATTACTTTTCATACATTTAATTTTTGATTCGATAATGTCCCGTGATTTTATACTTAAACAAAATATCTGATTCTTCAGTTCCTCGACCGATATTATGCAAAATCAGCGGGGTTTTCTGAAAAAAACTGTTCTTATCCGAAACGATGCCAATATGCACCAGCCCCTGCCCTAAATCCCACGTCACAATATCCCCAGCACGGTAGTTTTGATCACGCACCTGATAACCTTGTCGTTGGAAATAAGTGGCAATATTCGGAACTCGTCGGTGATCAATATTTTTATCAGGCGCTTTGAGTCCCCATTTATTTGGATACAGCTTAAAGTGCTGGCGCATATCCTCATGCATCCGTTGCTGTAAATCGATGCCTTGACGACGTAATGCTCGAACCACCACATCCGTACAGACACCTTTCACCATCGGTACATCCCCCATCGGATAGTCTAAGCGCGTATATGCAGGATCATAAAATCGGGTGACACCAATTTGTTTTCGCGCATCGCTCACCAACTGCTGCGAAGAAAATGCCCATGCTGACAGCGTCCACAACATGCACAAGCACAATAGGACTAGCTTATAAAATTTAGACATACGCTTTCCTTTCGCCAACAGTAGATCAATACGCCACCCACCGCTAATTAGGCTTGAGTTTCCTTAATCACCAATAACCGTTCTTCCTGCATATCACGAATCGCAGAATGAATCCCCTCTCGACCTAAACCAGAATCCTTCACACCACCATACGGCATATTGTCGACACGGAAAGTAGGTACATCATTGATGATCACACCACCCACATGCAAATGATCCCATGCATACAGCATTTTATTGAGACTCTGCGTATAGACACCTGCTTGTAAACCAAAACGGCTTTGATTAATGGTGGCAATGCCTTGTTCAAAATCTTTATATCTCTCTAGTATTGCGACAGGACCAAAGGCTTCATCCTTATAAATTTCAAGTTTGGCATCGACATTTTCCAACAAAGTTGGTTCGAGTAAAACGCCTTGTAGATTGCCACCGATCAGTACTTTCGCTCCTTTCTTCTCAGCCTTATCAATCCACTTTTTCAAACGAACCGCTTCCGCTGCTTTAATCATCGGACCAACCAATGTCGTACTTAATGCTGGATCATCAGCTTTGATCTTTTTCAGCTTTGCCAACAGTTTCTTTTTCACGTCAGCATAAAGATCGGCATGAATTAAAATACGTTGCACACTAATACAGACCTGCCCAGCATGGCTATATGCAGCACCAATCAAACGATCAATCAGTGCATCGTCAACCACCGCATCTGCTTCAATCATCACCGCTGCATTTCCGCCCAGCTCTAAAGTCACTTTTTTACGACCTGCACGCGCTTTCATATCCCAACCCACTTGGTCAGAACCGGTAAAGCTGAGTAATTTAAAGCGATCATCAGTGACCAAAATATCAGCGGCTTGACGCTCACAAGGCAATACCGACCACGAACCTTTCGGCAAATCCGTTTCTGCCAATACCTCAGCAATTTTTAATGCACTAATCGGGGTTAGACTCGCTGGTTTTAAAACAAAAGGACAACCTGCCGCAATGGCAGGCGCGATCTTATGTGCCACCAAATTTAAAGGGAAATTGAAGGGACTAATCAATGAAACAGCACCAATCGGCACCTGTTTCACCATGCCGCGATAACGCGCTGCGGCTGGCGTGACGGCTAAAGGTAATACTCGACCATCATCAAGTTGTGTCACTGCATCCGCAGCCAATTGAAAAGTATTAATCAACCGTTCAACTTCGGCACTCGCCGCACTACGAGGCTTGCCGCCTTCTGCGATTAAAATTTCGGTCAGCTCGTCACGTAACTCATTAAAGCGTTTTACACAGTGCAATAAGATTTGCTGTTTTTGGAAGGGTTTTAATGCTGCCATTTCGGCTTCTGCTTTGACCGATGCGGCAATCGCCTTTTCTAAAACCTTAGCATCAGCCAACGCCACTCGCGCAAATGTCGTGCCTTGATATTTATTCTGTACGTCTAACCATTGACCTGTTGTGATTGCCTTGCCTGCCACATACAGTGGGTAATCCACAACACTTTGTGTATCTGACATTATTTATTCTCTTTGCAAAAATTTAAAATTAGACTACTGCATATTTGAATTGTTCACTATATGATGCGCCCAATCGGTGATGAATTTACAACAATTCATTACTGTTTCTCGTATTTATTGGAACAATACAATGAAAATATTAAAAATATCAATGCTCGCTTTAGGGACGAGCCTGTGTGGTTTGGCACAAGCAGACGTAATTGGTGTCAAAGGCGATCTCAGCTATTGGAACTACAATGGTAAAGCCAATATGGCTGCGCAAACATCTGCACCAGATCAAGACTTAGACCGTAAAGGTTCAGCACAACTGTCATTGGCTTTTGAACATCCCATTCCGTTACTGCCAAATGCCAAAATTCGCCATGTGAATTTAAAGACACAAACAGAAAATGAGGTTTTGGGGCAACCTATATATGACCTAGATATCGCTCATACCGATTTTATTTTATATTATGAGATCTTAGACAATATCGTCGATGCGGATGTGGGATTTGGTGCAACCACTTTAAATGGTGATGTCACAACGCTTCTAGCAGACCCAACGAGTAGCCTTTATAAAATGGGGAAAGTCGATATCAACAAAACAGTTCCTGTAATTTATGGGTCAGCAGGTGTCAAACTGCCATTCACAGGTTTAAGTGCCAAAGCTGAGTTGTTATATAGCAACTTCAACGACACCAAAATCACCGATGCCCAAGCAGAATTACAATACAACTTTATTGATAACTTACTGGTGGATGTCGGTTTAAAAGCAGGCTATCGCATCTTAAATATCAAGCTAGATGACTACGAAAAAAATGATCTCAAATTTGATTTCAAAGGACCTTATTTGGGTATCGATATCCACTTCTAAACAGGCGATTTAAGCCGTAAAAAAAGCCCTGAAATCTTCAGGGCTTTATCTTTTATAACTGAATGGGAAAGAACAAAATCAATAACGTGACCGTGACACAACCAATAAAAATATTCATGGGTAAGCCGATTTTAATAAAATCACTAAAGCGATAATTTCCTGGTCCTAATACCATTAAATTGGTCTGATAACCCAGCGGTGTCGCAAAACTTGCGGAAGCCGCCATCATAATCGCAAAGACAAACGGAATCGGATTTAAATTCGCTTGAGCTGTAATCTCCAATACAATCGGCAAGGTCAGCAACGCTGCTGCATTGTTGGTAATCACTTCAGTCAATAATGAAACAAAGAAGTAAGTCAAAATCAGCAATAAGATCGCTTCACCCGCACTAAAATGCACGATGAATTGCGCCAGCATTTCAGCTACACCTGTCTTTTCCAAAGCAGCACCCAAAGCAAAAGAAGCCGCAATGGTTAGGATGACGGTTAAATCTAAGCTCTTTTCAGCCTGCTTCACGGTCAGACAACGGAAAATCAACATTGCACCCGCAGCCAACAATGCGGCATTGAGCATGCTGATCACATTAAAGCCAGCGGCAATCACCGCAGCGAGTAAAATGCCCCATGACAATAATGCTTTATCATGTTGCAGTGGTTCATGATCCAGCTCATTGACCAATAGAAAATCTTTATTATATTTTTGTCGAGACACAAAAGCAGGGCGTGCTTCCAATAACAAGGTATCGCCCGCCTGTAATTTAATATTCCCCAAACCGCCTTTTAAACGTTCCCCATTTCGAGCCACAGCCAAAACCACAGCACCATAACGATTACGAAATTTAGCATCACGAATGGCACTACCAATCGCTTCACAATGCGGTGACACAACTGCCTCAACTAAACGACGGCCTGCATGTGTTTCTTCTAAAGAGGACTTTTCGTCAATGCTGTCAGGCGCAACCAATCCATTGATGTTTAACAGTTCAGTAATCGCTTCGGTATCACCTGCAAAAACCAGACGATCATCTCCAAATAAAATTTCATCAGAAGACACGGCCGATAAAACGGTTTGCTGACGTTCAATTTCAACCAAATAAACACGCTTTAAGCTTCTTAGCCCTGCCGCTGCAACCGATTGACCGACCAGTGGACCATTCGGACTCACCACCACTTCTAAGGTAAATTCGCGTAGATTGGAAAAGACATTCTGCTCTTGATGATTGGGCAATAATTTTGGTGCGAGCCAATACATCGCAAACATACCAATGATCGCAACAGGCAAACCAATAATTGTAATATCAAATAAACCAAATCCAGCTTCGCCCGTTAATGCTTGGTACTGCCCATTAACCACCAAATTGGTACTGGTACCAATTAAAGTAATCGTTCCACCCAGAATAGCGGTATAACTCAGGGGAATCATTAATTTAGATGGGGCAATCCCGATCTTCTTCGACCAGCTATTCAATGCTGGAATCATGGTTGCAACCACAGGGGTATTATTTAAAAAGGCACTAAGTGGTGCGATCGGTAAGAAAATTCTAAGCAGCGCCATGCGTTCCGTTTTGGGTGTGCCCAGTAACTTATTGACAAACAGATCAATACCACCAGAATTAGAAATACCTGCGGCAACCACAAACATCGCTGCAACGGTAATCAGGCCTGAGTTACTAAAGCCAGCCAAAGCCTCTTGAGCCGTCAATATGCCCAACACACTCAATACAGTCAAAATCGCTAACATCACAATATGTGGTGCAATTTTTGAAAAAATCAGCGTGAGCAGCCCTGTTAACGTTAAGGCTAATGACAACCATCCTTCCCAACCCATGAGACAGTCTTTCCACAAGTATATAATTTTCCGAATTTTATATAGTAAAACTTGATATACAAATGCGATTTAAAGCTAACCTTAGCTAAAATAATGATAAGAACCTGCCTCTATATCCATTTATATGGTAAAAATCACACGATCTAAGCGTTGAGGTCAATGTAAGCCTGAACGTACAGTGATCGGGGTCATTGACGAATATACAGTGCCCCGTATTCACTTTAATATACAAAGCATACAGAGACAGGAAGTCTCCTTCAGAATAACAAGACCCACAGGAAGTGGTTGTTTATAGGAAGTAAGCAACAATAAACCAAATACGAAAAAAGCCCCATCAGGATGATGGGGCTTTTTTTATCTATCGTTTTTTATAGGCAATTTAAAGATTTTTTAAATACTCAATCACTTCGGTATGCTCTACCATTTCTGCAAGCTGTAGCGCAGTATATTCGCCTTTATAAGCCACGTTTGCACCTTTAATCACTAACAGCTTCACCACTGCTAAATGATCGTTCTCAGCTGCTGCCTGTAACGCACTATAGCCTTCATCATCGGTCTGGTTTGGATCAATACCAGCGTCTAATAATTGTGTAACTTGTTCCGCATCACCGAGTGAAGCCCAATACACCAGTTCAGGAAGATTGAGTTCTTCATCGTCTTCTGGGAGCGGAGAGAAAGAGTTGAGTTGCATAGGAAATACCTAATTTTTTATCTAAGATAAACTTTTTTATACTTCTTTGCTAATCCTTTAGCATTCTATTGATTCTTAAATAAGGAAGAAGCTATATCAAAGTGATAAAGCTTCTATTTTCTCAATTTTACTTTATATATCTATTTAAATATTAATAAAGTAAATCTCTATATTACCATCTTTCAATATCATATTTTTTATATCGAAAACTATGAGCGTATCCAAATCCATCAATATCAGGGAAAAGAGTAAAATACCTAATATCAAAAATATTCGATAACTCCTTCAAAAACCTCTCTTTAACTTGAGGTTGAATAGAAATTGCAATATAAATTTCCTTATCTTGTTCTAATGCTAAGCTGCCAGCAAAGGATTGTGTTGTGAAGCTATATAAAAACTGTGCTCCTTGAGCAACAATGCGTTTACTGACTGCAGGAGGATGCCATGTCTGGGGGTGATTGTGCTGTTTCAGATTTTTAAAAATGTCATCATATTTTCTTTTATCTCCTCGATTTTCACTGCCTCCCAAATGATCTGAATGGATCCCAAATAATAATCCTGTTTTTTGGGGTTCCGAAAAACAACAAAACCAAAGTGCAACAAGCATATTTCTTGAACAGTCGATAAGTCTAGTCGCCGCCCCATGATGCTGTAATTTAGCTAATAATTCTAAGTCCGAAAGCTCTTGTCCACTTTCAAACCTATATCCTTGATGTGTAGCATTTTCAAGCAGATATTTTTCATAATATAAAATATCCTTTTCTTCTACCTTTTTACTATCTAATAATAAACGTCTATAAGCTGAACTATGAATTGGCCATTCAATATCTCCTTGTCCTCTCCAAAGATAGACATTTCTACGTGTATTAGCGTGTCTAGAAACTAAGTCTAAAATTTCTGGAAGCGTTTTAGGTGATACTATTCTCCCAAATAAATCTGATTTAATATATTCCATAGCTCTTAAAAAATTCAAATTTATAATCAATTACTTATAATACTATTTATCGCACAATAAAAAACACCCCCTGCTCTATCGAGTAGGGGGTGTTTGATATTTAAAAGCTGGCGATGACTTACTCTCACATGGCAAGTGCCACACTACCATCAGCGCGAAGAGGTTTCACTTCTGAGTTCGGGAAGGGATCAG